>NZ_JANWVH010000046.1 GCF_025056915.1 Meiothermus sp.
TACTTTTGTTCATGCAAAGGGTCGCACGTTCGTGCGCTTTTCAGATCCGAACCCCCTCATTTTTGCCCTTCGCTTTGGCCACTGGTTCGATGAGCGCCATTCCGCCTCACAATCCTCCCCCCGGCCTTATTCCTCCGGGGCATTTTTTCGCTGCCCTGCGCGGTATGAGATGGTGGCCATACCGCCGCCTACCCAGTAACGATTGGTTCGGCTTTCCCACCCAGCCATGGTTCCCGGCCTGACCAAACCCCTGCCCAAGCCCCTTCTGACCGTGGCCTTGCTGGTCGGTCTGGCGGTGATGTTACCGCTTTTGTATCTGGTGTTGCGGGCCGCCCAGGCCGAACCTCAGCAACTGCTGGAAATCGTGCTGCGCGAACGCAACCTGCAGCTGCTGGGCAATACCGTGGCGCTGCTGGTTGGGGTGATTGCTCTGACCACGGTTCTGGCCCTGCCGCTGGCCTGGTTGACCAGTCGCACGAACCTGCGGGGCAAGCGCTTCTGGACGGTTCTGCTGGTGTTGCCGCTGGCGGTGCCGGGGTATGTCGGGGTCTTTGGGTTCTTTGGCGCTACGGGGGCGAGCGGCTGGCTGGAAGACCTGCTGGGCTTTCCCTGGCCCAGGCCCACCGGCTACTTGGGGGCTTTGGGGGTCTTGACCCTTTTTACCTATCCCTACCTTTTTTTGAACCTGAGGGCGGCCCTGCTGGGGCTGGACTCGAGCCTCGAGGAGTCGGCGCGGAGCCTGGGCTACCGGAACTTTGAGGTGTTCTGGCGGGTGGTGTTGCCGCAGCTTAGGCCCGCGCTTTATGCCGGCTGGCTGCTGATTGGCCTGCACGTGCTGGGCGACTTTGGGGTGGTCAGCCTGGTGCGCTTCGAGACCTTCAGCTACGCCATCTACCTGCAATACTCGGCCTCCTTCGACCGGGTCTATGCGGCCTGGCTTTCCCTGATGCTAATTTTGCTGACCGCCAGCCTGCTCTGGCTCGAGGCCCGCCTGCTCAAAAACCTCTCCCTGAGCCGGGTCGGGCTGGGCAGTGCCCGGCGGCAAAACCCGGTCAAACTGGGGGGCTGGTGGCTTCCGGCGCTGGTTCTGATGGCGGTGCCCATCGTAGGGGCGCTGGTGGTGCCCCTCACCTCCATTGTGTACTGGACGGTGCAGCACCCCAGCACCTATACGAACGGTCTGGCGGGCATCCTGGAAGCGCTGCGCAACTCGGCGCAGGCAGCCGCTCCGGCTGCGCTGCTGGCAGCCTGTCTGGCCCTGCCGCTGGCCTATTTGGGGGTGCGCTACCCCAGCCGGCTCTCGCGGCTGCTCGAGCGCACCGCCTACATCGGCTACGCCACACCCCCGCTGGCCTTTGCCCTGGCCCTGATTTTCTTCAGCCTGCGGGGGGCGCCCTTCCTCTACCAGACGCTGGCCCTGCTCATCCTGGCCTACGCCCTGCACTTTCTGGCCGAGGCCATCGGGCCTATCCGCAGCGCACTCTACCAGGCCCCACCCCGGCTCGAGGAAGCTGCCCGCAGCCTGGGCTACAAGCCCTTGCAGGCTTTTCTCAGGGCCACCTTTCCCCTGCTCCGGCGCGGGGTGCTGGCCAGCATGGCCCTGGTGTTCCTGTCGGCGGTCAAGGAACTGCCCCTCACCTTTCTGCTGGCCCCGGTGGGATATTCCACGCTTTCCACCCGAATCTGGGGCTACACCTCCGAGGCCATGTTTGCCGAGGCCGCCCCATATGCCCTCCTGATCGTGCTATTCTCGGCTGGCCTGGTGGGCCTCTTACTGACCCAGGAACGACGATGAAGACCCAGAACGCTCAGCGCCCCTCCCAGAATTTGACGGTGGCCTCTCCCCTCCTGCGGGTACGGGGCCTGACCAAACGCTTTCATCCCAGCCTGCCGCCGGTGGTGCAGGAGGTGAGCTTCGAGGTGGGGCCGAGCGAGGTGTTTGCCCTGTTGGGGCCTTCCGGCTGCGGCAAAACCACCACCCTGCGCCTGATTGCTGGCTTTGAGCAGGCCGATAGCGGCCAGATTTGGCTGGAGGACCAGGAAATCACCCGGCGCCCCCCCGAAGAGCGCGGCATTGGCTTCGTATTCCAGGACTACGCCCTGTTTCCCCATCTGAGCGTGTACGAGAACGTGGCCTTTGGCCTGCGCCACCTGCGCGGCCAGGCCCGGCAAGAGCGGGTGCTGGAGGTGCTGGGGCTGGTGGGCCTGACGGTGTTCAAAGACCGCAAACCCGGCGAGCTCTCGGGCGGGCAACAGCAGCGGGTGGCCCTGGCCCGGGCCATCGCCCCCGGCCCCAAGCTGGTGCTGCTGGACGAGCCTTTTAGCAGCCTGGATGCGGCCCTGCGCCAAACCACCCGCGACGAGGTGCGCTCGCTTTTGAAGCAGTCGGGGATTGGGGCCATCCTGGTCACCCACGACCAAGAAGAAGCCCTCTCCTTTGCCGACCGGCTGGCTGTCATGCGGGCCGGGCAGCTCGAGCAGGTTGGCACCCCGGAAGAGGTTTACCACCAGCCCCGTACCCCTTTCGTGGCCCAGTTCCTGGGACGCACCAACCTGATACCCGGCGAGGCCAGGGGCCTCGAGGCCGACACCCCCCTGGGGCGTGTGGTGCTGGCGGAGGAGGCCCAGGGAGCGGTGCTGCTCTCGTTGCGCCCGGAGGGGCTGGCCCTGGCAGCCCCGCTCGGACACCTGGGCCTCACGGGAAAGCAGCTCGAGGGCACCGTTCTGAGCCGCGAGTTCAAGGGCCACGATATGACCTACCGCATCCAGCTCGGCAACCGTGAGTTAACAGTGCAGGAAAGCCCGGAAAGCCCCTTCCGCCCCGGCGACAAGGTGCGGGTGCTGGTGCGGGCCAAAGCGGTGGTGGTGGGGCGGGGAAGGTGAATGGTTACGGTCTATGGCTCATCAGACCAAACTCTGCCTTGAACCAGGCGAATCAACCAGGAATCCAGCGGCGCTCCATCCCCGCTGGCCCGGCCCTTAATTCCGAGGTTTCGGCCATGGGCTTCTCCTCTGGACTATACGAGCGGCTTGTGGCTTGAGCATCTCTGGGTACAATAGCACTTGCTTTGGAAGGCTCGGCAACCCAGGAAACCCCCGCGCTGCGGCGAATTCTGCTCACCCTCGAGTACGACGGCACCCGGTTTGCAGGCTTGCAAACCCAGGCGCAAGGCGAGCGCACAGTTCAGCAGGCGCTTGAGGCCGCCCTGGGCAAGATTCCGGGCGCCAGGCCCAAAATCTGGCCCTGCGGTCGCACCGACGCCGGGGTGCACGCGCTGGCCATGCCGGTACACTACGACACCAACGACCGCATTCCCACCGAAAAAATCCCCTACGCCCTGAACAGCCTCCTGCCCCCGGATATCCGCGCCTTGCGGGCCGAGGAGGTGCCCCCGGACTTCCACGCCCGCAAGAGCTGCCACTGGCGCGAGTACCGCTACCGCATTCTTCAGCGCCGAATGCCCCCGGCCCTGGATCGCCACCGGGTCTGGTGGATTCCCCATTCGCTCAACCTGATTCCCCTGCGCCATGCACTGGAAACGCTGGTGGGCACCCACGACTTCCGGGCTTTTGCCGTCAAGGAAGAGCGCTCCACCGTGCGGGAAATTTACCGGGCCCACCTCGAGGTCTGGCCCACCGAGGGCGGGCGGGAAATCTGGCTCGAGTTCGTGGGTTCGGGCTTTTTACGGGGGCAGGTGCGCAGCATGGTGGGCACACTGGTCGAGGTCGGGCTGGGCAAGCGGGACTCGAGCTCCATCGCGCACCTTCTGGCGCAGGGCACGCGCAAGGAAGCCGGGGCCACCGCACCGGCCCAGGGTTTGTATTTTGTGCGGGCGGGCTACCAACCCTATCTCCACTGATACCGCAGGTAAAACCTCATGGCCTCCACCGGAGCCCTGGACACATCCACCGCCAGTCGAAGCCGGTCGTCCCATAGATAGGCCAGGCCCAGGAACAGCTTGCGCGGCAATTGCAACCAGGCCTGAAACCGCTCCTGGGACAGAAAGGGGCTATTATCCCCCAGATAATCCCATTCGGGGTTCCACCACAAGGAGAACTCTACCCGGCTTCGGTTCAGGTCCTCCAGCCAGGCCCCGGTCTCGGCATCGCAGGGGCACTGCAACACCCAACCCAAAACCTGCCCCAAAGGCAGGGGCAAAGCCGCACGGCTCCAAAAACCCCGATCCAGCTGCCAAAAAAGCTCAACATCCGAGCCCTGCAACCCCAGCCTTGGAACAAGGCTCAAGGAGGGCTCGAGATCCCCCAAGCCATTGGGCCGCTGAACAACCTCCACAAATGCTCCCAGCCGAAAGACTCCGGCACCAGCCCCCACAAACCCCTGCCCTCCTACCAACCCTGCGTTGGGCAGGTAAGCCCCGGCCACCTCCAGCCAGGGCACCCCAGCAGGCCGATAGCGGGCAAACACCCCCCAGCGACCATCCCGCCCCATCAGGGTATCGTCCCAGGGGCCGCCCAAATCGCGGCGCTTGCCCAGGCTCAGTCCAAAGGCCCCCCAGCTCGACCGGCCATAGGCTTCCAGCAGCCCAAACTGAACCACCCCTTCGTACCAGAGGCCCAGGTCTGCAAAGTACTCCAGTCCGTCCTGGAGCGTCTGCACTTGCAGCCGGGCACCCAGAGCCGGTGAGGGCTCGAGGGGCGCCGCTCCGTTCTGGCTGAGGCCAAACTGAACCAACCCCGAAGGCTGCAAGCAAATCACTTTTTCCGCCGGAGCCTTGCAATCCCATACAAACTTGAATTCAGCCTCCGATTGCGCCCAGGCAAACTGCAAGGTGACCAGCACGCCAGCCCATACCACCGCACGCATTCCCCTACAATACAGCCCACCCGCCCCGAACCCGCGCTGAAATCTGCACGCAACAAATGCAGGCGGCCTGGAGCGCTCTTCACATGTTGTGAGCCATTCGAGTTCGAGGAAGACCGCGATAAGTCGGAGGGCCCAAATAGAAAAAATCCTGGGGAAACCCCAGGAGTCGTCTTGGAAGCTTTTAGAGCCGACTGCGCGGGTCGAGCGCATCACGCAGGCCGTCGCCCAGGTAGTTAAAGGCCAACACCGTCAGGAAGATCATGAAACCCGGTGCCAGGGCCAGCCAGGGGGCCGTGAAGATGTATTCCTGGGCCTTGGTGAGCATGTTGCCCCAGGTCGCCACCGGCGGCTGGATGCCAAATCCCAGGAAGGACAGGGCCGCCTCGGTCAGAATGGCCCCCCCGATGGCCAGGGTGGCGTTCACAATCAGCGGGGCCAGGGTGTTGGGCACCAGGTGGCGGAACATGATGCGGGCCTCTCCGGCCCCCAGGGCCTGGGCTGCGGTGGTGAACTCCTGCTCGCGCAAGCTCAGCACCGCCCCCCGGATCAGCCGAGCCGTCCCGATCCAGCCAAACAGCACGATGATGGTGATGATAATGAAAACCGAGGCCGACTCCCCAAACACCCCCTGGGCCCACTGACCCACCGCCCCCTGGGTGTCGCGCAGGAGCGCCGAGAGCACCAGCAGCAAGGGCAGTTCCGGGATGGTCAGCATAAAGTCCATGAAGCGCGAGATAGCCACATCCAGGTCAAGCTTGCCCTGACCAAAAAGCCCCCACACCGCGATAAACAGCACCACGCCCCAGGTCAGCGCCAGGCCCACCAAAGAGAGGATGTTGTTGAGGGTGACGGTTCCTCCGAACAAGGCCTGCACGTTAGACCCCGACAAGAGCCAGGCCAGGTCGGCCACCATAAACAGCAGAAAATACAGCAAGACCCAGGACAAAACGCGCCAGACCGCAAAGGGCCAGGGGCTCCAGCCGCCTGCCAGCCTGGCCAACGGGCCCGCATAAAAGCGCAGGGGCCTGCCCGAAAAATAGCCGGCGATGACCCCCAGCGTCGTGCCCAGCAGGGCTGCCGCAAAGGCCGCCACGAAGCCTACCAGCAAGGAAATTCGAGCGCCGTAGATGATGCGCGAAAGCACATCGCGGCCCAGCTCATCGGTGCCCAACAGGTATTCCCTCGAGGGCCCCTGGAAGTAGTAATCGGCCAGGTTGTCTCCGGTTGGTTGAGCGGTCGGACTGTGCGGCGCAATCCAGGGGGCAAAGATCGCCATCAGGATCAAAGCAATGACCACACCCAGGGAAACCATGGCCGCCTTGTGCTTCTTGAAGCGGCGCCAGGCCAGGGCCCAGGTAGATTGGGATTTTTGTTTAGGAGCAGATGCAACAGCAGCCATAAAGCCCCCTAACTATAGCGGATGCGGGGGTCCACCACCGCATACATGAGGTCGGCCAACAGGTTAAACAAGGCCGTGAGCAGGGCCAAAAAAGCCAGTGCGGCCATGGCCACGTTGTAGTCTTTTTCCACCAGCGAGTCGAAGATGGCCCGGCCCATGCCCGGATACGAGAAAATGGTCTCGGTGATGACGGCCCCGCCAAACACCCCCGGAATGGCCAGCCCCACCAGGGTCACGATGGGAATCAGGGCATTGCGCAGGGCGTGCTTGTAGAGCACGATGCGCTCACCCAGCCCCTTGGCCCTGGCGGTTCGAACGTAGTCCTGGTTGAGCACCTCCAGCAGGCTGGCTCGCATATAGCGCGTCCAGGAGGCCATCTGGATGGTCGAGAGGGCCAGCACCGGCAAGACCAGCTTGAAAGCCCAGTCCCCAATGAACTGGAAAAAGCTGATTTCACCACTGGTCACCTGCGACCACTGAAAGTCGGAGATGCTCTGCACCGGAAACTTGGGGAACCAGGGTATTTGCTCGGGCAACCACACCGCAAACACAAACAACAGCAAGATCCCCAAAAAGAAGATGGGCATGGAAAAGCCCACAAACGAAAGAAAGGTGATGATGTAATCGGCCCGGCTGTACTGTCGCACCGCCGAGAAAATGCCCACCGGGATGGCCACCAGCAAGGCCAGTGTCAGGGCCGCCCCCGACAGCACCAGCGTGCGGGGCAGGCGCTGGCCAAAAATAATCTGCCCCGCCGGAGAAGCATACGTGCGGGACTGGCCAAAATCGCCCTGAAGGGCACGGCCCAGCCATTTGAAGTAGCGGACGTACACGGGCTGGTCGAGGCCGTAGGCGCGGCGCAACTGCTCGAGCTGCTCGGCGGTGATGCGGGGGTTTTGCTGCCGCAACTCGTCGAGCGGGTCTCCGGGTTGTAGGGCCAACAGGGTAAAGATCACAACAGAGGCTGCAAACAACAACGGGATCATTTGCAGCAGTCGGCGAACCGTATAGGCAAACACAGGCACATATTACCGCCCCATGACCTTTTTTGTATCTATGAGGCCCTTAGGCCAATATCCACCGAACGGTGGATGGTTCGTTGCCCACAGCAAAAGCCCCCTCCGTTCCAGAGGGGGCTTTATCGCACTCTCAGCGTGCTCTATCGGCCAAAAGCCTGTTCCAACTTTGCTTGAACACTTTGCATGCGATTGAAGCAGTGCATCGAAGCAGGGGTTAGGAGGCAGGTGCTGGAGACCCACCTCCTGCTCCCATCCTGTGTTTCCTTGAAAGTTGCTTGCACGCTTGAAGTTGGTGTTACTTGATGGGCTGACCGTACTTGGCCTGGTCGTAGACCTTCTGGGCCCCTCTGGACTGCCAGCCAATCAGCCAGGGCTCGATGGTGGGGTAGGCCGAGTTGGCGAAGGTGGAAGAGGTGTAGTTGAGCAAGCCGACCCGGAACACCCGTGCATCGGACTGGAAGTAAAGGGGAATCATGGCCACTTCGTTGGCCCAGATCTCCTGCATCCGGGCAAAAAGCTGTTTGCGCCGGTTGACGTCGAACTCGAGCACCGCCTGGTTGCGCAGGCGGTCATACTCCTCGTTGCACCAGCCGCCAAAGTTCAGCCCGCGGAAGCCGTTGTCGCGGGTGGGCACGTAAACCAACCGGCCTTCGTCGTCCCGGCAGGCCGAGCGCACCCCATCGTCGGCCTGGCCCATGCTGAAGGCATAATGCAGGAAGCCCGTCCAGGTGCCTTCCTGGGCTCGGGCCCGGTACTGCGCCCCCAGAAGCACCGCACTGGGCGCGTTGTTGATGCGGACGGCAATGCCCACCTGACGGTAGTTTTCTGCCACAAACTGCTGGATGCGCTCGCGCACCTGGTTGCCCGCAGTGGTGGCCCATTCGATCTCGAAGCGCACCGTGCGGCCATCCACCGTGCGCTGCAAGATGCCATCCGGGCCGGGACGCCAGCCGAGTTCCGCCAGCAGCTGACGGGCCCGCTCGGGGTTGTAGGGGTACTTGGTCACGTTGGGGTTGAACATGGGGTTCTGCGGCGCCACCCAGGTATGCGAGACCGTGTACAGCCCATCGAAGAAGGCTTTGGTGATGCCTTCGCGGTTCATGGCCAGAATCAGGGCCTGGCGGGTCTTGGCGTTGTCGAGCTGGAGATCCTTGACCCGCTGAACGTTGGTGAACTGGTTGATTTCCAGGTGTTCGAAGAAGGGGGTGGGCACCGACCAGATCTCAAAGCGGCCCGGCGCACGGCTGGTCAGTTGTTTACTGCGGCCCTGGTCAAAGGAGATGGAGACGCTTGAGGCCGCATCAATACCCCCTCCCAGAATGGCCACCAGGAGCGAGTTGGTGTTCTGGATGATGCGGTAGACCACCCGCTGCACGTACTTGTCCTCGCCGCCGGGGGGCTTGATCCAGAAGCGCGGGTTGCGCTGCATCTCGATGGTGCTGCCCGGCACCCAGCGGGTCAGGGTAAAGGGCCCGGAATAGACCATCCGCCCGCTGTTCAGGAACTGGGGGTTCGAAAACTGGGCGAAGAAGTTGCGGAAAATCTCGGCCTGGCGGGCCGTGTCGGTGGCCTGGGCCGCGGCTGCTTTGGCCTTGTCCCACTCGGCCCGCATGATGTGGTTGGGCGCATAATAGACCTGGTTGATGTCCAGGTCGTAGAAGTAGGCCGGTTCCAGGCTGACCGTGAAGTTGCGGGCATCGCGCACCCGCAGGGTGGCCCGGTCAAAGAAGTCTACGCTGGTCGAGGGCACGCCCTTGGTCTTGCCCATCTCGAAATACAGGGCCACATCCTCGGTGCTGATGGGCCTTCCATCGGACCAGACTGCATCCGGACGGATGGTGTAGTCGAGCTCGAGGCGGCGTATGCCCGGACGCACGTTCGTGAAGCGCAGACGACCGTTTTGCGCCGTAGGCACCTCGGTCACCACCACCGGAATCACGTCCAGGTCGCGGGTGGTCTGCACAATGGGGGCAAACAGGAAGTTTTCAATCTCAAACTTGATGGATTGGTTGGAGATGGCGTTGACCACATCCCCAGCCAGCACCCGCGGCTCCTGGGCCGCCCCAATGATCAGGCTGTTGTCCTGCGGGCCGGCCAGGGCCAATCCGCTCAGAATAGTGAGCGCCATGAGCTTTCGTTTCATCGCTCCTCCTTACGTAGCCAGTCTTTGGCTGGGCTTGATTCTATTGTCCATGCGGCCATTTGTGTACCCACTTGACAGCGAAGTTTTATTTATATATGCGGCAGATTATTCACTTTCGCACTCCAGTGACTGACCTACAAGCAACATCTCTGGACACGCCAGGTGTGAGCGGGCGGAAGGCAGGTCGGAATCTCGAACTCCCGCCCCCTACGCCTTGCCCCCAACCTCACCGCTCTTACCGTTAGCAAAGTGGGATGCCAACTTTCGGCGTGCGAGCAACCTCCAAGGAAACACGGGATGAGAGCGGGAGTGGGTCTCCAGCACCTGCCTCATGCGCCCTGACCCTACTCCCTGCCTTGCTTCACACACCGTTTGTAGGGTGTTCAAGCAAGGATTTACTGTCCGGCGAGGTCAAAAGCAGAACCAGGGGCAAGCCCCTGGTTCTGCCCGATCAATAGAGGCCCTACTTGATCTGGATGGCGTTGGTTTGGGCAAAGTCGAGCCGCTTTACAGCACCCCGGCTGGCCCAGCCAATTTCCCAGGAGTTCCAGCCCGGATAGCCGTTGCCACCCGAGTAGGTCGCGCTCACGTAGTTGACCAGGCCGTTGCGAACGACCAGGAAGTTGGAGCGGAAGCGCAAGGGCAGCGCCGGCAGTTCCTCGGCCCAGATCTCCTGCGCACGGGCAAAAAGCTGCTTGCGCCGGGCCTCATCGAACTCGAGCACGCCCTGGCTGGTCAGACGGTCAAACTCGTCGTTGCGCCAGTTGCCGATGTTCTGTCCGGCGTAGTTGTTGTCCTTGCTGGGCACCAGCTGCGCCCCGGTGTTGAGGTTCTTGAACTGGAAGAGGTTGCCGTCTTCGGCCAGGCTGCTTACCCAGGCAAACATGAAGAAGAGCCACTTGCCTTCCTCTGCCCGCTGGATGAAGTCATCGGCAAACACCACCGCACTGGGCGCATTGGCCGTCTTAACGGCAATGCCCACCTGGCGCCACTGCTCAATGAAAAGCTGCTGGGTGCGCTCGCGGATGGCGTTGCCCGCCGTGGTCACCCAGTCGAGCTCAAAGCGCACCGTGCGGCCATCCACCGTGCGTTGCAGGATGCCGTCGGGGCCGGGCCGCCAGCCTACCTGAGCCAGCAGTTCGCGGGCGCGGGCCGGGTTGTACTCATACTTCTTCACGTTGGGGTTGAAAAGCGGGTTGGAAGGCGCAACCCAGGTATGGGACACCGGCTCGGTGCCATCGAAGAAGGCCTGCACCCAGGCGTCGCGGTTGATGGCGTGCAGCAGGGCCTGGCGGGTGCGCTTGTCGTCGAGGGTCAGGTCACGCACGCGCTGGACGTTGGTGAACTTGTTGATGTCGATGTGCTCCCAGATGGCGCCCGGCACCGCCCAGATGTCGAAGCGGCCTGCGGCCCGGCTGGTCAGCTGCTTGCTGCGGGCCTGGTCGGCGGAGATGCCCACCGTGGAGGTCGCATCAATCCCCCCGCCCAGGATGGCCACCAGGAGCGAGTTGGTGTTCTGGATAATGCGGTAAACCACCCGCTGCACGTACTTGTCGGCTCCACCCTGCGGGGTGATGGCGGTGAAGTTGGGGTTGCGCACGAGCTCGATGGAGCTGTTGGAAACCCAGCGGGAGGCCCGGAAAGGCCCACTGAACACCATGCGCCCCGCGTTGATGGCCTGGTTGGAGCTGAACTGCTGGAAGAAGTTGCGGTAGAGCTCATTCAGGCGCTGGGCATCGCGGTCGGGGTTGAGCGAGGCGGCTGCCGCTTTGACCTTTTCCCACTCAGGGCCCATTTTGTGCACCGGGGCATAGCCAATGGGCGAGCCGTAGGTGTCGTAGTAGTAGGCCGGTTCGAAGATGACGGTCATGTTTTGCTTGTCCCGCACCCGAAGGTTGACCCGCTCCCAGTAATCCGGGTTGTTGACGGCCATCCCCTTGGCCTTGCCCACTTCGAAGTAGAAGGCGAAGTCGTCGGTGTCCAGGGGGTCGCCGTCCGACCAGCGCAGGTTGGGCTTGAGGGTGATGTCAATCTCCAGGCGACGCTTGCCGCCGCCGATATCGGTGACCCGCAGGCGCCGGTTGGCCAGGGTCGGAACCTCGGTCGCCAGCACCGCCTCGTTTTCCGCCCGCAGGTTCTGCACAATCAGGGGCGCAAACAGGTAGTTCTCGATCTCGACCTTGATGGACTGGTTCGAAATCACGTTCAGGAAGTCGCCCCCCAGAACCCTCGGCTCCTGCGAGGCCCCGATGATCAGACTATTGTCTGCCGGGCCGGCCAGGGCTACACCGGCCGCTAAAGTTAGACCGAGTGCAAAAAACTTGCTTACACGTTTCATTCAGCCTCCTTTTCGGATTTCGCTTGTACGCAAAATCCATTTTTTGTGGCATTTTGCCGTCCCCATTATAGCCACCCTTGCATAGCCGTCAAACCAGCGCCCAGAAACCAGAACAAAGCGAGCCGCGGGGATTCCTGCTTGCAGGATGGGCTTTATACGCTTGCAATAAAAAACCATCCACCGTTTGGTGGATGGATACGGCCATTTCGGTCGCCGATGGCTCAGATTAAATGCGAGGAGTCCAGCTTTCGGTTCGGAATCTTCCCTTCAAGGCCCGTTCTATGCGACCACGCTCGAGCCCAGCGCCACGCCTGGTTTCTAGCCGACACGCAGGCCTCGGCGTCGAGCACACCCCGGATGGTAGCAGACGGAAAAATTCGCAGCTAGCTGCTGCAGCAGCCTCCACCCTGCCCCTCGGG
This sequence comes from Meiothermus sp., assembly GCF_025056915.1. GTDB lineage: Bacteria > Deinococcota > Deinococci > Deinococcales > Thermaceae > Meiothermus. Next base: position 12,144 of record NZ_JANWVH010000046.1, read on the forward strand.
GGCCTTGGCGCCATCGGTGCGGAAGGAATGGCCGCAGCCGCACGAAGAGGTGGCTTGCGGATTATTAACGCTAAAACCACCCCCCATGAGATTCTCCACCCAGTCTACCTCGGAGCCAAGCAGCAGCGGCAGCGACATCCGATCGACCACCAGCCGCACCCCGTGCATCTCGACGGTGGTATCGCCCTCGAGCTCGCGCTCATCCACGGCCATCCCGTACTGGTAGCCGCTGCAACCACCGGACTTGATGAAAACCCGAATGGCGGCATCGGGCTTGTTGTACCGATTCAAAATCTCCTTGGCCCGCTCGGCAGCCAGGGGCGTGATGGAAATGGCTGTTTGCTCCTGAACCACAGTACCCTCCAACCTCAAGACTAACACGCAGGTGCAACTTAATCGTAAGCAGATGCACCCCGGCTTATGCCCCGGTCGCCCAGGCAATTTTCACCCTGAAGACCCTGGCTTCCCCATCACCAAGTGCCTCATTGAAAAAGGAAAACCCCGCGCGCTCGGTAGCCAGCATTGAGGCAAGGGTGTGGAACCCCCTACCGTAGTATGTATTCATGGACATTTCCAAAGCCCAGCAAGCCCTGCAAGAAGCTAACCTCCCTGGATGGCTGCTCTACAGTTTTCAGGGGAGCAACCCGCTGGCCCTGGAGGCCCTGGGGCTCCAAGGGCGCATGCTCAGCCGCCGCTTTGCCTATCTGATCCCCGCCCGGGGGGAACCGGTTTTGATCGTCCATGCCATCGAGAAAACCAGTTTTCCCGACCTGCCCGGCCAGAAGGTGGTGTTTGCCGGTTGGGAGCAGTTTGTGGGTGCCCTCCAAACCCATGTGGCCCCGCTGGGGCGTGTCGCCATGGAATACCACCCCGGCGGAGGCATTCCCTACCTCTCGCGCGTGGATGCCGGCACCCTGGAGCTGCTGCGCGGGATGGGGCTCGAGGTGGTCTCCTCTGCCGAGATTCTGCTCCGGTTCCAAACCTGGAGCCCCGCCGACCTGGCCTCCCACAAACGCGCCGCCGCCGGTATCGAGGCCGCGCTGGAGCACGCTTTGGGCTTTGTGCGGGCCCGGCTGGAAACCCCCCCCAGCGAGCGGGAGGTACAGGCCGAAATTTGCAAGGTGTTTGAAGCCAGGGGCCTGGTCTTCGATCATCCCCCGATGGTGGCCTACGGCCCCAACGCCGCCAACCCCCACCACAGCGTGGGGGAAAGCCGCTTGCAACGCGGTCAGGTGATGTTGATTGACCTGTGGTGCAGGGAACCCCAGGGCCCTTACGCCGATGTGACCTGGATGGCCGGCTGGGAGGTCTCGGACGAAGTGCAGCAGGCCTGGCAGGTGGTGCGAACGGCCAGGGACACGGCCCTCGAGGTTTGCCGCCAATCGTTGGCCCAGGGACGCCTCCCCAGGGGCTTCGAGCTCGACCGCGCGGCCCGTCGGGTGATTGAAAAAGCCGGCCTGGGGGCCGCCATTCTGCACCGCACCGGCCACCACCTGGGCTTCGGCGCCACCCACGGCAATGGAACCCATCTGGACGACCTCGAAACCCACGACACCCGCCCCCTGATTCCCGGTCTGGCCTTTACCATCGAGCCAGGGGTGTACCCCGGCCCGTTTGGCATTCGCAGCGAGATTAATGTGTTCCTGCACCCCTCCGGCCCCGAGGTCACGACGGGCCTGCAAAGCGAAATGGAACCGCTCTGAGGCTTCCTCGGTCGGGCTTTTCTGCATGGCCCCAGTGCGGGAACGGGTGGGAACATCCGAGCTCCAGGCGCACAGCCAACTTTCAAGGATGCACAGGGCGCGGGAGGTGGTCAAATCTCGGTCTTCACTACCTGCTCCAACCCTCTGTAATCCAAGCAGGGTAAATGTCGTGCCCTTCGGCGAGGCCGTAGTGTTATGAATTTCGCCGCCCAGTAGCCAGGGTTGGCAGCGGTCACAGTCCCCCGGCTCCAGCGGTGTATGCTTTCAGGCGGTTATGGAACGACCTCTGATGGTTTTTAGCGGACAGTCCAACCTGCCCCTGGCCCTTGAAATCGCCGAGAACCTGGGGGTGCCGCTGGGCAAAAGCACCACCGAGCGATTCGCCAACGACTGCCTTTTCGTTCGGTACGAGCAGAGCCTGCGCGAAGGCGACATCTTCATCATCCAGTCGCTTACCCCTCCGGTGCAGGACCACCTGGTGGAACTATTGATGATGATTGACGCCGCCAAGAGCAGCAGTGCGGCACGGGTCACGGCGGTTATTCCCTACTATGCCTACGCCCGCAGCGACAAAAAGGATGCGCCCCGCATCTCCATTGCGGCCCGACTGGTGGCCGACCTGATTCAGGCGGCGGGAGCCGACCGGGTGCTGACCATGACGCTGCACTCGGCGCAGGTGCACGGCTTTTTTAAGGTTCCGGTAGACCACCTGTCGGCAGAGCCGGTGATTGCCAACTACTTCGCCACCCAGGTGGACAGGCTGGAAAACGCCGTGGTGGTCGCACCCGATGCCGGCGACATCAAACGGGCCAGCTCCCTGGCCCGCCGGCTGGCCCTGCCCATCGCTTTCATTGACAAGCAGCGCCTTTCCGATACCGAGGTGACCTCGAGGGGGTTGGTGGGCGATGTGCGGGGCAAAACCGCCCTCATAGTGGACGACGAGGTCTCTACCGCCGGCACCCTGATCCAGGCCGCCGAATCGCTGACGCAAAACGGCGCCCAGGCCGTTTATGCGGCCTTTACCCACGGCGTGTATGTGGGGCCGGCCATTGACCGTATCGAGAAAGGCCCCATCGTGGAGGTAGCCGCCACCAACACCTGCACCTACAGAGCCCGACCCAGCCAGAAAATCAAGCAACTGAGCGTGGGCCCACTCTTCGCCGAGGCCATCTGGCGGATTCACCGGGGGGAGTCGGTCTCGAGCCTGTTCACCTAATGGCTCAAGCCCGCATCGTCGATCTCGAGCCTGTTCACCTGAATTTCAAGTGGTTCAGACCCGCATCTTTCTCGAGCCTTTTCACCTGAGCCAGGGCACCGGGTCGCTCAAAAAGCACCTCACCTTCTTGCAAGGCGGGCCGTACCATTCCCCAACCCTCCAACCAGCTTCGCTGGGCTTCCTCCAGGGTGTACGGAAAAACCTCAACCCCGATGCCCAGGCCCCGGGGCTTGTAGACAACCATCCGCTCGGCAAACGGCAGTGCGCTCTCTCGCAGAACAATCAAAATATCGGCGTCGCTCATCGCAGTAGCCCGCCCCTGGGCCAGGGAGCCAAACAGCACCACCGCCAACACTTCGCTTCGCTGAGATAGGCTCCGGGCCCAGGCCGAGAGTTCAGAACGCCAGCGTTCAGGTTCAGCCTTCCATACGCGCAGCACAAAAATGCACCACCTCGTTAGCCAGGCGCACCGCAGCCTCAGCCTCCCCCGCAGTATAGTGCCTGGCCGCCGGACCGGCGGGGTGGGCATCTGGATAACGGGTTGGGATGTAGTACTTATCCAGAACCCGGGCCACATCCAACAATGAGGCTGGCACACTGGCCGCTGCTGGCAGAGCCCCCAGCAAATCCAGTAGGGAGTGGCCCCAGGCCACCTGCCCCAGATGAAGATGCAGGGCTTTGACAGCTGCTTCGGCTGCTTGCTGGGCTGCAAAGCAAGCCCAGGCGTAGTCTCCAAAGGCCAGGCTGCGTTCAGCGTGACCCAAATTAGCCCGGGCCTGCTCCAGCCAGTCTTTGGCCCGGTTCACCTTACCTCCAGCTCCGAACGGTGGGGCTCGAGAACCGTCTGGGGCTTGATGGCCTCGGCCACAAACGCCCATATAACGCCCAGGAGCAAGCCCAGAACCCCGGCCACTACGGTGAACAGCAAGGGCCTGGGGAAGCTGGGGCGCAGCGGCTCGGCGGGGGGCACCAGCACCTGAACCAGCAAAGCCTGGCTCACCAGCTGACCGATGGCATCGGGTTGTTGCAGGAAGTCGGTCAGGGTGGTGATGCGGGCCTCGAGCTGGGCAATCTGCGAGCGCAGGCGAGACTCGTCGAGGCTCAGGCTGGTGTAGGCCGGGTTGCTCGCGCGCGCAGTCTGGGGGTCGTTGCCACGGGCCTCGAGGCCCGCCGCAATGGTGGGGTTGGATAGGGCCCGATCCGGGGCGATTTTCAGCTGGGCCTGGATGCCCTTGAGTCCGTCCTGGGCGGCCCGCAGGTCGAGTCGGGCCTGGGTCTGGGCGGCGCGCAGGTTGGCCTGGGCCCCCTCGAGCAGGTTGCGCTCGAGGTAAGTGCGGGCGACCTGCAAAATCCGCTCGGCCCGTTCTCCGGCTTCGGCAGCCGTACGGCCCTGAGCGGTCAGGAACAGCAACCCACGTTTTTCGTCAAAGCGGGCCTTGTAAAAGCGGGTGGGGTCTTCCACGCCAAGCTGGTTGGCCAGCAGCTTGGTTTGTTGCAAATCCACAAACCCCTGGGCCAGCCCGGCCAGCGAGGGCAGGTTGTTGAGCAGGCCCTGGCTGGACTGGTTGGAGAGCGAAAGGCTGACCACCACCTGGCTGGTGTAGGTCTTGGGCCAGAGCAGGCTCCAGAGCAGGGTGGCCAGAGCAAGCCCGAAGGTCAGTCCCAGTATTAACCGTGCCCTTTTCTTGAGCACCAGGTAGATATCGCGTAGCGAGATCTCGTCGGTTACCGGAGCTTCGTTTGGCATCACCGGGGCATTCTAACAGAGGGAGCCTGCATCAGGATAAACATCAACTAAATAGTGGCCTCACATTGACAGGCAAACTGAGTACACATAGGCCTCCCATTCCTAACTCTTGCATTGGTTGACTGGATGAGACTCAATAAGCAGTATATAAAAGCATGAGTTCAAGTCCAAATAACTCGCCACCGCAAGTTACCATAGTCATGCCAGCATTCAATTCCGAAAAGTACATTTCCGAGGCAATAAACTCAGTTCTCATGCAAACCTACGCACACTGGCAGCTTATCGTAGTAGACGATGCTTCTTTAGACCGAACCAGGTTGATTGTACAAGCTTTTGCCGAGCGCGATAAGCGTGTTAATCTGGTATGCAATGAGCAGAATAAGGGCGTCGCTTGGTCTCGCAATCTCGCAATAGATCTGGCTGATGGTGATTGGGTAGCTTTCTTGGACGCTGATGACATCTGGCTTCCAAACAAGCTTGCTAGTCAACTTGATCTCGCCAATTCATCAGGAGCAAATGTTGTTTTCTCACCGTATTTCCTGATAAACGAAATGGGAATGGTTACTGGATTCGTGAATTCTATGAAACTCATTACTCAGCAAAACTTGAGATATTTCAATCCTATAGGTAATCTAACGGGAATGTACAATCAAAGACAACTGGGTAAATTTTTTCAGCTAAATAAGCCTCACGAAGATTATCTAATGTGGGTAAAGGTAGTTGAAAAAGCCGGTTATGCATTATCCAGTGCCACTCCTCTGGCCTTTTATAGGGTGAGAGCATCAAGTGTGTCAGGAAAGAAAGAGAAAACTATCCAATGGCAATGGCGAATATATCGCCAAGATTTTGGGTATTCTGTTCCTACTTCTGTACTAGGCTTCTTTTACTATGCTCTAAGGAACATGACAAAAGTCAAAAGAGTTTCTCCAGCAAAACACTATTCAGAATATTTTGCAAATGCTATGCGGACTCACTCATCCAAAAATACGTTATATAAGTAGATTGGTGATGCGAATGTCTTCATAAAAAAGGATGATGGTTATGTTTATTGAGTTTTTTTTGATAGTGGTAACTTTGATTCTGTTGATTGTATTTACTCGATACTTTGGGATATTCTCCACACCTGCACTGTTTATGTACTCAATGCTCCTGTTCCAAATCATACCGTTGCTGTATGGCTCCCTGACCAACTTCTACGGCTACGATCTTACTCGACAAAACCTATTGGCCATCTTAGGTATGATTGCATTTGCAGTTGGCTACGTACCACTCGGCCTTGCCCGTAACAGAGCATTAAAGGCCGGACGGGCGGCCCATCTTTCTCTTGAACGATCCAGGGCTATTTTCAAAGTAGCCATTTGGGGAAGCCTGGCTTTATTTCCCCTGACTGCTGCAACTGCACTTCGATTTTTCCTAGAGCGCCGTGGTGGTGAATACGGCCTCACTGAGCCTATTAGCACCATGGAGCAATTCCTTTTTTACACAGCGCTTTGCTTTTTTGCCTTAGCGTTGAGTGTAAACCTAAAACACATCCCATTGAAGTGGGTATGGCTGTTGGCGGCAGTGGTTATTTTGCCCAGGTTGCTTGTATCACTGGTCTACAGCCGCATTTTCATCTTTCTGGCCATCATACCCCTATTGTACGCCCTCTTTTTTAGCCGGCTAAATTTCCGCCTATCGCGTAGCAAAGCCCTTTTGGCCTTCGCACTTCTCGGACTATTTGTCGTTGTCCCAGCCCTAACTCGAGACACCAGTGTAATCGCTTCATCGCAACGATTTGAAACGCTTATTATGAACGGCTCTTCTATTCCCATCCTGGAAAAGTATGAACGCTACGAGATTAATCGTGATCAGTCATACGTGTTTGCCTCAGTTGTGCTAAAGGCTATTCCGTTTTCAGTACCCCTACCCGACAATTACCGTATTGATGTCTGGGGCATGGAGGGAGCCGTTGCCACCCTGGATAGGGTGCTCAGCCATCACGAGAACCAGGGCAGGCAGGATGTTTTTTTTGGTACTGGCTCTAACTACCTGCACGAACTCTTCATCGACTTTGGATGGCTTGGGGTTGGCGTAGGCGGTATCCTGGTTGGGTCAGTAGCTGCTTACATTGAGTACCGAGGGGTTACTTCCATACTGTTCCGCTACATTTGGCTCAGCATTCTAACCAGCTTTTTGTTTTTGCCCCGCAGCAACGTGGGCTATTTTCTTGAAAAGCTGCCATTATATTTGCTCTTTTATCTGCTGATCTGGTTGGTGATGAAAATCGTTCTATCGGCTACAGCTGCTTCTAGGAAGAGGGCACATGCACGGGGTCAGGGTGTACATAACAGCTAACAAAAAAACAGGCGGTGTGAAAACCTTTGCGCTGGCTCTTAGCGCCGCGCTGTCCGAGCTTGGTTACGAGTGTATTGTGGTTGAGTCGTTTGGTGAAATGCTAAATCGAGCCACTTTGAAGGATCTACGCCAACCAAACGTGATACTCATTTCCTCCTTGGGGTTTGGCATTTTCAACCTTGTTGCGCGGAATTCCATTTTTGTGCTGCATGGTTTTCCTCGATTAGACGATGCGGGTATACTTGACTTTACAAAGGTTGCCCTAGCAACCAAGCTTTTTTCTCGCTGGGCGTCGCGGGTTACGTCTATCAGCCAACTCACCTACCTGGCAAACATATCTTTTTTCGGCATTCGCAGTCATAGCATAATTGGCAACCCCTATCTGCCTTCGGTCAACCCTTATGCTGAGAAAGACACGGTAAATCACCAAGTCCGAATCCTTTACGTCGGGCGTCTCGTTGCGGTCAAACGGGTTGAACAACTTATACGGGGCTTTTTGTTAGCAGTGGACAGAGTGCCAAGCCTACACCTCGAAATTGTAGGCTCCGGACCGCAGATGAACTTCCTGCAGCAAATTGGCCGTCATCCAAATATTAGTTTTGCTGGGGCAGTTTCAAACGACTTGGCAAAAAATATGATGCGTAACAGCGACATATTTGTATCTCTTGCAGAAGGTGAAAACTTCGGCATTACCTTTCTGGAAGCCATTCACGCGGGCTGTCATATTATTTGCCCTACCACTGGTGGCCAGATTGACTGGATTCTTGACTATCCACAAGTAACTTATGTCAGAAATGTATTCGATGCAGACGCGGTTTGTGACGCCATTCTCAAGGCAGTAAACGCATTGAGGGAGCCCAAAAAGCCGTTTGATCCAACATGGAATCGTCAAATAGCTCTGCGCTATGACGCCCTGATTAGAGAGGCCATAGGTGAGAAAACCAAGGGCTTTGAACCGCGCCAATCTTGACATTCTGCTATTTCAGCTTAGCAACTTTCTTTTTAGCCCCCTGCTATACTTTCTTCTAGGCAAGGGCCATTTAGAGAAGGGTGTTGAGCTGGTTCAGAAAATCTACCTGATCGAGGTGTATCTGGCGGTGCCTGTGGTGATTTTCTATTTTAATCAGCAGCGCATTGCCGAGGCGGTAGAGGTTTTTGGTCGTGCGCTATATGATGGGATCGGTGTAGCAAAACTCGTATTCAGCTTTTTTATGGCTTTAATTGTGGTGTATTTGCTCAAAGCCACTGAGCCTTCGATGTTTTTTATTCTGCTGATCTGCTTTTTTGGCAATGCTATTACACCGCACTGGATGCTAAGCATGCATAGCTACACCGTTTTCACCGCATTTGCACTACTTCTTCGCCTGATTGTTCTACTAACAGTTCTTTTCGGCTTACAGGATTATGTGCTGATGAGTTACGCCGCTAGCCTGCTTTTACCCGGCCTATTCACATTCTTTTACTACAGGCAGTGTTTTCCCAAAAAAGAGGGATTTGACTTTGCCCGTCAGATTGCGCAGCTGTTGAGCATTGGTTTACTCAGTTTAGTGCGGAATTTCTCGACCTCGAGCCTCCTTATGGTTTTATTATCATCAGTGCCAGCATCAGCCCTGCCTGCCTACGCAGCCTCGGAGCGGTTCATTCGGTCGGGCTTTTCCTTTTTAGTACCTTACATTTTACGCTTAAATTTGTCGAAAGGTTTGAGGGTGGGAGAATATTTGGTGCCAATGCTTCTTGCAAGCATAGGCGCAGCCTTCATTTACTACCACTCCCCCAATGAATGGTTGCTGTGGCTTTTAGCTGCTAGTTTGGTGCTTGCAGCCGACCTGCTTGCTTTTTTGCAGAGTGAGCAGAAGGGTTCTGAGGTAGCGAATATGGGGTTGTACTTGCTACCTTTCATCTTATTAGCTGTTGGAATTGCGGGAATCGCCCAATTTTACACTCTGTTGCTTGTGTTGCTGTTCATTCCTTTGATACTTAAGAGGTCTTGAGAGGTCTTGAGCTCTGTCATGAGAGGACTGGTCGCACTCGGAGCAGCAGTGGGCGTATTTTTTCCCCATTTGTGGTCACTTTTTGTAGTTGCTAGAGGACTCCTAGCACTCAAGGGATCTGTATTCGCAAGGCTAACACTTGAGCCGTTTGTACTTCCTTTGGCAATGGCCAGTTTCCGTCTGATAGAAAACCTGTTTACGAACCCTGTTTTTGCTTGGGCAGAGTTTGTTTACCTGTTGCTGGTGGCTCTTGCCTTGTGGCTCATTACACTAAGCGCGAACTCTGGCGACGCCTTTCATCTGCAAATAGGGTTGTTCGTAGGTGGGTTGCTATTTATGGCATTTGCTCTGGTCAACTTTTGGGATCAGATCTACTGGTTCAAATCGTGGAATGTGTACCCAAACGAGGTACGCATGTTAGGTAGGGACACTTTCGTCGCCCTGAGCAAAAATGCGATAATCAGCCGCGACTTAGGTTACATTGGCCCCGGTAATCTGCGCATTTCTATAAAACTGCGCCACAAGGATCCCTCGGGTAGAACGCTCGAAATACCACTTTCACTGGTTCGCGAAGGCAGTCCGAATCAGCCAGATATTCTTTGTTCTGTCGGAGCAGAGTGGAGTGCATGCGATTTAACGCAAAGCCTGCAAACTCGAGCCAGGATGTTTCTTTGGCTCGGGGGGTGGGACCGTTGGAGTGTAGAAAACTCGGCGGTGCTCGAGGTAACCGACTTGAGAATCGTCTATTTGAGCAGATTTCCTGTCGGTGCAGCCGTAAAAGAGAGCGGGAGAACAGCAGGCCTAACCTTCAACCCTAATGCTATGGGCCTGACCGCGCTGGTTGGATTTCTTTTGGTAATCCTGATACCAGGCCAACCGGCGCTGAGGAGCGCGATGTTCGCATGGCCTTTTGTCATAATCATTGTGATGACGGGTAGCCGGGCTTGTTTAGGAGGCCTGTTGATATTCGGATTGATGCTTTTGCTGGGCACAAAACCCTGGGCTAGGTTGATGGGTTATCTCTTGCCCTTTGGAATAATTGCGGTCCTGGCAATTGGATTCGGGTTTTTGCCGGAGGGTGGGTCAGGGTTACCCCGAATTCTTAATCCATTTGCTGAGCTATATGAAGAATCAAGGGTCTATCTCTATGTTGAGCTGATCTCACAAATTGGCTTCAGCCTACTTGGACGACAGGATTTTCAAGCCTTCCTCTCAATGCTTCACCAGACCAACCCTGCAATACCCATGGAGCACGCTCATAGTCTGTGGCTACAGGTATACGGAGCAAGCGGGCTGGTGGGTCTGGCCATTTTAGGGCTGGCATTTTCAAGAGTAGAAAGAAGACTTCACAGGGTTAAGTGGCGAACCGCGTGGGCCACATTTTTTGCTCTTTACTTTGTTTCATTTTTTGATTATTTCGCCTTCTTTCCCCCTTATTATATCCTCTTGTTTGGTTTGAGTATGTTACCTTTCCGGGTAGACTCGAGCAATCATGCGTATGAGAGGCCATAAGTTGAGTAGCCCCATGCATAAACGGTTTTCTTTTTGGATCTTCCTGGTTCTGCTCATCTCCATGAGCGTGGCCAGCTTAGCTAGCGTAGGGCATGCCCGACTCTGGGAAGCTTTCACCTATCCCTCTTATGGGGGATTGATGCTGTTGCTTGCGTTTGCGGGCGGGTCATCCATGTGGCTGGCCAACCGTTGTAGTCGACATCCTTATACAAATGCGCTTTCGAGCATTGTTCTAGCTACAATAGTTCCGTTTATTCTATTAGCGGCAGTCTTTTACGTTGCCGGATGGGGCTTTTCACGCTCGTTTTATATCAACTTCTTTGCAGCAGTCGCGGTTGCGAATCTCACTTTGAACTTCCCTCGCATGAGGGGCCGCATTAGAGTGTGCGCTATTTCAACAGAAGTTGAGCAGGTTATTCGCTCTCTTGAAGCCAGCAGCGTGCAGGTGCTAAGCCTGGATGAGGTAGATTCTTGTGATGTATTCGTAGCTGACATGCGGCATGAATCTGGCCACTTGCCTTCAGATTTGCTAAGTCGGCTGACTGCACGAGGTGCCGAAATCGTAGACCTGAATAATTTTGTTGAGACTGTTACTGGTAAGGTTGATTTACAACAGATTCCAGACAATGCAGACAGTTTACTGCGGCCCAAAGACTATATAGGCTTAAAACGACTTTGGGAGACTGCTTTTGTACTGATTTCGGCCCCCCTCTGGCTAACCGTTGCTTTTTTCGTTGCCGTAGCAGTTCGCCTAGACTCAAAGGGCCCCCTAATATTTAAGCAGCGACGAGTTGGACTCTATGGCGAAATATTTGAGATGTACAAATTTCGCAGCATGTTTGTGGATTCTGAAGCGTCAGGGCCACGGTTTGCTGCGGAAAGTGACCATAGGATCACCCGTGTGGGTCGGGTTATCCGGAAGTATCGATTAGATGAGATACCCCAGCTATGGAATGTATTAAAAGGAGACATGAGTCTGATCGGGCCTCGGCCCGAGCAAGAGCCTTTTGTAGCAAGTTATACTCAAACCATCCCACTTTATGCTGCTCGACACTTTGTACGACCCGGAATCACAGGGTGGGCCCAGGTGGTTCATGGCTATACTGATGACGAAGCTGGGGCGATGGAAAAACTAGCGTATGACCTTTATTACGTAAAGAATTTTTCGCTTTGGCTTGATTTGTTGGTTGTAATGAAGACATTAGGAGTCATTTTGAAAGGTTTTGGCTCGAGATAGAGCTAGCCAACGCCACCCAACGTAAAAACAGCCCAGGTTCCAGAATCGATTCCTGACAACACTGCGCCTTTCTCGATATTCGCAGCGGTCTAAATCTCCCGGGAATCGAAAGAAAAGCAAGTTGCAGGGAACCCATGGATAAATGATGTCATTCTGAATTCAAGAGATTGAACTGTAGTGAAAAGTAGTGAAAAAAGGGCATAAACTTAGGCTGAAAGGCTAGAATGCTCGGTCAATAGCTGGGATTTGAGGTTTTTTGCAGCTTTGTGTTGTGCCGCACGCCAGGAAAGTTCTGGATGTAGATGTTTTTGTTGTCGAATAAGGTGCAGGGCCTCGATGGTGAGGTCAGCATGCTTGAGTTGAGCAGCGTAGGAACGAGAGAGGCATCTGGATAAACCGAGGTTCTGTTTGAGCAGGCGATGCACCTGCTCCAGGTTCCAACGGGCTTTCCAGGCGGCAAGGACTTCCTGAATGCCTGCATCCAGGGTGGAGAAAAGGGCCATCAGCTGGAAACCTTCTTGCTGGGGTAGCCATATCAGCAGCACATCCAGCGGACCCACATCGGCCAAGGTGATCTTGATGCGTTTGGCATACCAGCCAAAACGCTTGTATACCAATTCTACGACGAGGTGACACATAAAGCCTCCTGAATCCAGGGCCAAAAGCAAAGCTGCTTGACCCTGGTTG
>NZ_JANWVH010000047.1 GCF_025056915.1 Meiothermus sp.
GCAGACAAGCATGCCTCACCTCGGTGAGGCACGTCTCTTTGTCCCTTCTCGTTTTCGTGGGCGGCCACGTCTGTGAACAGCGCGATAAGTCGCGAGCATCAAAGCCCATGCGTTCGAGCAGTCAGGCGTTGCAGCCAGGGTTTACCCTGCACCAGCGCTGCGGTAGGAACCACCTGTACGGGCACTTTGGCATCGGCCACAATGCTCTGGGCCGCTGGGCCCAGCACCGCCGGGGCCTGCTGGGGGCTGTCATGGCAGCCAATCACAATCAGGTCGGCGTGGATTTGCAGGACGGTCTGGGCCACCACCGCGCCGATGGTCTGGCTATGGGGCTCCACCAGCAGGACCGTCGGTTGGCGGCGGGCCCCCCGGACCATCTGGGCAAAGGGCTCACAGACCGAGGCCTCGCCGTCCTCGAGCACATGCACCAGGGTCACCTTACAGCCCAGCCAGCGGGAAAGATTGAGGGCGTGTCGGGCGGCGGCCAGGCTGCCCGCCCCCAGCCCCACAGGCACCAAGATGTGACGAAACACAAGCACCTCCTGTCAGCGCAAATCATCTGAGTTCAGGATGAATCCAGGGCATTACCAGGGTGTTACCGCTCGCAAGGCCCCCTCCCAGCCGCCCATTGAGCCATCGTCCGAACAGGATGCCTACTCTTCTACTCCATATGGCGGATGCAGCGGTAATGGATTTGTAACAGAATTGAGCCATGAAAAGGATGCCAGCCCGTTCAGAACAGGCCCCGCCTGCGCTCCGGGTACGCACCCTGGGCCAGGTGGAGGTTTGGGTGGCCGGACGGCCTGCCATCTGGCACGCCCACACCGCCGAGGAACTTTTCTTCTATCTGCTTTCCTACCCCGAAGGCCGCAGCAAAGGGGAAATCCTCGAGACCCTGTGGGGCCTCGACCCCGACCCTGTCGCCAACAACCGCTTCCGGGTTACGGTTTTTCGTATCCGCTCGGCGCTGAACAACCCCGAGGCCATCCAGGAAGACCACGGGCGTTACCGCCTGGCCGAGGAAATCCTGCACAGCACCGACCTCTACGATTTCTACCAGGCCCTGGCCCAGGGCCACCATGCCACCGGTGAAGCCGCTCGTCTGGAAAGCTTCCGCAGGGCCATTTCACTTTACCGGGGCGACTACCTGCCGGGTTTTTCGACCAACTGGGTTTCCCAGGCCCGCGAGGAGCACAAGGCCGCCTATGTGCAAGCGCTGCTGGAGGTGGCCCTGATTTACCACGACCGGGAGGACTGGCGGGCCACCGCCGAGTACCTCGAGCGGGCCCTCAAAGCCGACCCCTACATCGGTGAGAACTACCACCAGCGCCTGATGTGGTGTCTGGCCGCCATGGGGGATCGCTATGGGGCCATCGAGCACTACCGCCGCTTTGTGAAATTCTTGCACGAAGAGCTGGGGGATTCCCCCATGCCCGAAACCCGGGCACTCGCCGAACACATCAAGCAGGGCAACCCCATCCTGCCCTATCACGAGGTTTGGAGCCTGAACGCAAAAGCCCCGTCCAGCTTTCATCCTGAGCTACTTTCAGCGATACCCGGTTCTAAGGCTGAAAACCCACAGACCTGATCCGCACGAAAGGCCACCCCCGGAGCCATTCAGGCCATAAGCGGATGCCCCGCCGTTCTGTAATGGATAGGTAATTGGCCATTGTTTGAATCAGAGCAGGAGGCAAAGACCATCCCACCCCTGCTCCGCAAAAAGGAGGTTGCTATGTTGACCCAGGAAAGCACCCGCTATATCCGCGAGTTTGTGGCCCCGAGGGTCGCCCCGGTTTTGTCGCTGTATCTGGATGTGAACCCGGCCAACCCCAACAACCAGGGGAAGGCATATCTGCTGCGGGCGCGAGAGGCGCTGGAGGCAACGCAAACACCCCCTGAGGTGCGCAAGAAGGTGTTGGAGGCGCTAAAGCGCGAACTGCCCCAGGCCCGCAGCCGGGTTTTCTTTGCCACCGGCGGCTGGATGGAAGTCTACGATCTACAGGTGGATCTGCCCCTGGTGGAGGGCGTCGAGGCCCGCTGGGGCGAGCCCTACCTGACCCCCATCCTTTACGTGCTGGACGAGTACGATCGGGTAGGGGTGGTCTATCTCGACCGCGAGAAGTGGCGGATGTTTGAGGTGTACCTGGGAGAGATTGAAGAACTGCCCGGGGCTTTTCGGGCGGTGCCCACCCAGGAATGGAACCAGCTGACCCAGGACAGCCCTGGACGGCGCTACAGCCAGGGGGGCATCCACCGGGCCGCAGCCAACACCGACCGCTTCGAGCGTCGGCTGGATGCCTGGACCCACCGCTTCTACAAACGCCTGGCCGGCCTGCTCGAGCAGGTCATGAATGAGCGCAGCATCCAGCGGCTGGTGCTGGTCGGACAAAAAGCCGAGGCACAGGTCTTCAAGGAGCTCTTACCCAGGAGGCTGCGGGAGCAGGTGCTTGCCACCCTCCCCTCCTTGCCTACCCCTCAGGCCCCGGCAGGCGAGGTGCTGAAGCTGGTCGAGGGCGTGCTGGAGCCCCTCGAGCGCGAACGGGAAAACCGGCTCTTGGACGAGCTGGCCGAGCGGGGCGTAAGCGGGCTGGATCAGACCCTGGAGCTTTTGCAGCAAGGCGGGCTGCACCTGCTGGTAGCCCCCTGGAACCCCCAGGGCAGGGTTTACCGTGCCCCGGATGGCTGGGTGGGGGGCAGCATGGAGGGCGCCGTAGCGCACGGGGCCGGGCGCATCGAGGATGTGGAGCTCAAGCAGGTTCTACCCGAGCTGGCCGAGGCCTATGGAACCCGGCTCGAGTTCGTGCGAGGCCCTGCCGAAGAACGCCTGCACAAGGCCTTTGGGGGCCTGGCCGGGCTGCCTCGCTGGTAATGCTTTGGTAACAGCGACGCGGTAGCTTCAACCTAAGGAGGGTTCTATGTTCCGCAAAATCCTGATCGCGGTGGATGAATCATCCTGTAGCGAACGGGCCGGGCGGGTGGGTCTGGCCTTCGCTAAAAAGCTGGGCGCTCAGGTGCTCGTCACCCATGTTTTGAAGGCACCCCCTGCCTACTGGGGGCTGGTGGTTCCTTCTGAAACCATAAAGCGCCGCGCCGAAGAAATTCTGGCTCCCTGGGCGGAGCTGGGTCGGCAAATGCAGCTCGACCTCCGCACCGAACCCATGCACGACGACGATATCGCCGAGGGCATCGTCTACCTGGCGAATCGCAGCCAGTGCGACCTGATCGTGATGGGCACCCACGGGCGCGAGGGACTCGGGCGGATGCTCTTGGGCAGCGTGGCCGAGCGGGTGAGCCGGCTGGCCAAAATGCCGGTGATGCTGGTGCGCGGCGATGGGCAGGTGGAGCCCAGCACGGGCCTGTTCGAGCGCATCCTGGCCCCTGTGGATGGCAGTGAAGCAGGTCGTCCCGCTTTCGAGATGGCCGACCAGCTGGCCACCATCCTGGACGCGGAGTTGCAGATTCTGCATGTGGTGCCGCCCCTGCCGGCCCCGATGGTGGGCCCCTACGTCGGCAACATGACCGCCTTCAACTGGGAGGACACCCTCCGGGCCATGGAGGAACAGGGCGAGGCCATTGTGGAGAACGCCCGTAAGCTCGCCAAAGCACCCCGGATCAAGACGGCTTTGCTGAAGGCCCAGACCCGTCGGGAAGCCGACGTGATTGTGGACTTTGCCCGCGACAGCCGCGCCGACCTGATTGTGATGGGCACCCACGGGCGCACCGGCCTGGAACGCCTGCTGTTGGGCAGCGTGGCCGAAGGGGTAGCACACCACGCCCCGGTGCCCTTGCTGCTGGTTCGCCCCGTGCCGGCGGCATCCGATGTGAGCCAAGCTGAGGCTGAAACCGCCCATGCTTGACCCATACAACCGCTGGGTTCCGGGTGGGGTGGCGGCCCGGAACCCGGCAGGTCGGCCCAGGTTCTCGACCGGCGTGCGGCCACCACACGCCCCCGTCAAGCAAAGGAGGATGGACTATGCTGGCTCGTTTCGACCCTTGGCGTGAAATGGACACCATACGCAGGGAAATCGAGCGCTTGTTTGACGAAAACCTGTTCCGTCGTGAGTTCCCGTTCCTGGATAAAGAGGTGGCGGCCATGCCCCTCGACATCTACGAAGAGGGCAACAACATCCTGGTGAAAGCCTCGATTCCCGGCCTCAAACCCGAAGACATCAAGGTTGAGGTTCGCGGTGACGTGCTGCGGATTTACGGCGAAGCCAAAAAGGAGGAGGAGAAGAAGGAACGCAACTACCACCTGCGCGAACACCGCTACACCCGCTTTGAGCGCTCGGTGGTGTTGCCCAGCGAGGTGCTGACCGATAAGGCCGAGGCCGTGTTCGAGAACGGGGTGCTGACCCTGACCCTGCCCAAGAGCGAGGTCGCCAAGGCCAAAGCCATCCCGATCAAGACCCCGGCCAAGGTCTAGAAGTCTAGGAGGGGCGTATGTCGGCTCGAGCGATTGACCTCTTCATGGGGTTGGTGTTTGCTCTGCTGGCGGTGCTGGGTCTGTTCTTTGCCCCCGGTGGCCTGATTCTGGGCTTTATTCCCAGCACCACCGGCCTGGCGCTGGTGTATCTGATTACCGCCGTGGTGCTGCTTTATGGCTATTTCACCAACGACCGGATGGCCCACCTGGTTGCGGCGGTAATGGGTTTGGTCTATGCCGCGCTGGCCATCATCGGGTTCTTCAACAGCAGCTTCCTGGGCCTGCCCACTGGGGGCTGGAACATCGTGGTGAACCTGATGGCTGCGGTGGTGCTGATCTACGACTGGCTGGGCACCCCCAGAACCGCCGCCTGAGGGGCAAACTCGCTGTGCGAAACGGGGTGCAAACAAACTCACCCCGTTTTGCTGTTGTTATCGCGTTCCATAAACACTCCACATGCGGTGGGGAGTGTTTTACCCAGAACAGCAAAACCCGCTGTTCTGGGTATTCGTGGGAACCGCTCTACAGCGTCGCATAGGGGTCTGGTAACAAAGTAATTGGGATACCTCAAATGAACCCCATATCCCTCCTTGACCCCCCACTGTCATTCCGAGGCGCACATAGTGCGACGAGGAATCTGGTACTGCTCAGGGGTAGTGAATACAGTGGACTAAAGCGCATCAGATTCCTCACTTCGCTGCGCTGCGTTCGGAATGACACGAAATTTAAAACCAGACCACCAGGATGCAATCTTTGATTGCACCTCCCAGCAAAACGGAACGCGCGATGAGCACCGTGCAGTCGTATATTCAGTTCTTTTTGTTCAGTATTGACTAAACAAACCAAACTAGCTAAACTTGAAAAATGTCAGACCCCCTGCACCACTTCGTCGAGGAATTTGCCCTGGCCTACGAGATGGCGGGGATTCCTCGTACCGCGGGGCGTATTTTGGGCTGGCTGATGGTCTGCGACCCCCCCGAGCAGACCGCCTCGCAGCTGGTGGAGGCGCTGGGGGCCAGCAAAGCGTCCATCAGCACCATGACCCGGCTGCTGGTACAGATGCACCTGATCGAGCGGGTTCCCAAGCGGGGCTCGAGGCAGGATCACTTTCGCATCCGGCCCGGCACCTGGAGTGAGCGGGTCAAAAGCGGTCTGGCCGGCCTGAGCGTCTACAAAACCCTGGCCGACAGGGGCCTGCGGCTCCTGGAGAACGCCCCGCCCGAACGCGGCGAACGGCTGCGCGAGATGCGGGAACTTTACGCCTTCTTCGAGGAGGAATTGCAGGGGCTGTTCGAGCGCTACGAGCGCAGAAAACGCAAACGGAAGGGTTGAGCGGAGGTCAGCATGCAACAAAAAGGTTCTGGCATGGTCGCCCTGCCCCGGCTGGCCTGGCGCAACCTCTGGCGGCATCGGCGGCGCACCTTGCTGCTGGTGCTGGTGGTGGCCTACGCCACCATCACCACCATTTTGTTCTGGGGGGTGCAGGATGGCTTCACCCAGTCGGTTCAGCTTGGCAACGCCCGCTTCCTGAGCGCACCAGCCCTCATCACCACCCCGCAATACTTTGAAGACCCCGACCCCGAACAGGGCTTGCCCAGCCTGGACTTTCTGCCCCAGGTACAAGCCCAGCCCGGCGTGAATGCGGCGGCGCCCCGGCTCGAGTTTCCCGCCCTGATTCGCTCGGCCTACACCGCCGATGCGGCCAGGGCTCGGGGGGTAGACCCCGTGCTCGAGGCCAGGGTGAGCAACCTTCCCGCCGCCATTGCCACCGGTCGCATGCTGGAAAAACCGGGTGAGGTGGTGCTCGGGCACCAACTGGCCGAGCGCCTGGACGTGCGGCTGGGCGAACGGGTGGTGCTCGATACCTCGGCGCTGGCAGGCCCGCAGGCCCTGGGGTTGCAGGTGGTGGGGCTGGTGAAGTCGGGCATTGCCCCGGTAGACCGGGGCACAGTGCTGGTACACCTGCAGGATGCCCGCGTACTCACCGGATTGCAGACCGCCACCGGGGTTGCTCTGGATGTGGCCCGAGGCCAGGAAACCCGCATTGCCGAGGCCCTGCAACCGGTATTGCCCCAAAACATTCGAGCCTACGACCTGACCCAACTGCTGGGGGGGCTTTCCTCGGCGATTGGCACCAAACAGAGTTCGGTCTTCCTGATCGGGATGATTTTTTCGTTGTTTGCCGCGCTGGCCGTGACCAGCACGGTACTGGTGAGCGTGCTCGAGCGCACCCGCGAGTTTGGCATGATGGGGGCCCTCGGCATGACCCCCCCTCGGCTGGCCGCCATGGTCACGCTCGAGACGGTGCTGGCGACCAGCATCGGCTGGGGGGTGGGGCTGGGGGTGGGCTACGCCCTCAACCACTGGATGGCCACCCAGAACGTGCTGGGGCCCATTTTTGCTAGCTACGGGGCAGCCTGGGAAATCCTGGGCACCGGGGGCGAAATCTACACCGCGCAAAGCCCCCTCTACGCCCTCTATGCGGCCCTCACCATCGTGCTGGCCGCGCTTTTCTCGATTCTGATTCCGGCCCGGCGGGTGCTCTTGCTCAACCCCGCCGAGGCCATGCGGACGGATTAAACCGGAGGAGACGAATGAACGGACGATTTCTGCTGATGCTGGGCCTGCTCTGCCTGGGACTTGGCAGCGCCGCCACCGACCCCCAGGCCGTGCTCAGGGCCATTGTGGACAACCAGCGCGGGGGGAGTGTGCGGGCCACCCTGACCCTGAGCGTGACCCGCCCGGATCGGCAGACCCAGTTTGTCCTCGAGGTGGTCTCGGACGGCAACGAGCGGGCCATTACCTGGGTCAAGGCCCCACCCCGCGAGGCCGGGCAGGCTTTTTTGCGGGTGGGGGACAACCTTCAGCTTTACAACCCCACCCTGAAACGGGTGCTGCGGCTGCCCCCCAGCGGGCGCAGCGACAGTTTTCTGGGCTCCGACCTCTCCTACAGCGACCTGGCCGGGCGCGACCTCGAGCAGGACTTCACCGCCAGCGTCGGTGCGGAAACCGAGGGTAGCATCACCCTCGAGCTCACCCCCAGGCCCCAGGCCCCCACCCCTTACGGCAAACTCGTGCTACAGGCCAGCAAACCCGGCTTCGTGCCCCGCGAGGTGCTCTACTACGACCAGCGCGGCCAGGCGGTGCGAAAGATTACCTTTGCCCAGTTTGCCCAGGTGGGCGGGCGCAGCTTCCCCACCCAGACCACCGTGGAGGACTTGCTGCGTCCGGGCCACCGCACCAGCGTGGTCTACAGCAACTACCGCTTTGGCCTGGCCATCCCCGAAAGCTGCTTCACGGTACGGGCCCTCGAGGCCGGTTGCTAGCGCAATGCCGCAAAGACGCTTGAACCGTGAAATCCCATGTCGCAGGAGGCAGGCTAAAAGTATGCCCAGGGTTGGAGATCGAAAATGCGCGCAATCGGCTATGGGCGATCCGCTATCGGCAGCCTTTGGCGCTGGGCCCTGGGCAATAGTTAGCTAGACGCGAGGCACCCATGTTCAACCTCTTCAGCCTTTCCTGGCGCAACATCTGGCGACACCGTGGGCGCAGCCTGATGACAGCGGGCGCGGTGGGCCTGGCGGTGTTCTTTACGCTGATTTACCTGAGCTTTCTGGGGGCCATGGAAAACGGCATCTACAACAACCTGACCGCTTCGGTGGGCCACTTGCAGGTGCGGGTGGAAGGCTACCGCGAAAAGCGTGAGTTCCGCGACCTGCTCATCCCCAATGCAGCCCAGGTGGAAGCCCGGCTGGCCACCCAGACCCAGGCGAGCCGGGTGGTGGCCCTGGAAATTCCCGCGCTGGTGGCAGGCGAGACCCGTTCCAGGGGGGTCTTGCTGATTGGAGACCAACAACCCCCCGAACTGCGCGAACGCTTTGCAAAGCAATACCTGGCCGAAGGGCAGTTGCCGGAAGCCGGCGACCTGGAAGGCATTGCGCTGGGCGCTTCGCTGGCACGGGCCCTCAAGGTGGGGCTGGGCGACCCGGTCTATGTGTACGCGCCGGGTACTGAAGGACGGGGGGCCGGGGCCTACCGACTGATAGGGCTGCTGCGCTTTCCCGACCCTGCGGTCGA
The DNA here is from genome assembly GCF_025056915.1 of Meiothermus sp. Taxonomy (GTDB): domain Bacteria; phylum Deinococcota; class Deinococci; order Deinococcales; family Thermaceae; genus Meiothermus. Next base: position 8,501 of record NZ_JANWVH010000047.1, read on the forward strand.
GGCCCGGAGTGCCTACCTCGCGCTGGCCGCCGCCCAGGAGCTGGCCGCGCCGGGCAGTGCGACCCGCATCGAACTGCATTTCCCCTTCACCCGCTACAGCCAGGATGCCCAGCTTGCTGCCGTGCAGCCGGCCCTGGCAGCCAGCCTGGGGCCCGGCCTGAGCCTGGAAAGCTGGCGTGAGGCCAGCCCCGCCATTGCGCAAATCTTCAATCTGCTTACGCCTCTGGTGCTCATTTTTGCCGCCATTTTTTTTGGGCTGGCGGGGCTTTTGGTGGTCAACACCATTTATTTGGGTTTGCTCGAGCACACCCGTGAACTGGGCGTGATTGTGGCCCTGGGGGCCGGCCCCGGCCAGGTTACCCGGATGGTGGTGCTGGAAAGCCTGCTCCTGTGCTCGAGCGGGGCTTTGGTGGGCGGGCTGCTGGGGCTGCTCACCATCGCGGCCCTCTCGGGGGGGTTCTCGCTCGAGGCCCTCTATGGCGAGGTAGGCGGGGCGTTTGGCCTGCCCGAAAAGGTCTACCTGAGCCTGCGGGCCTGGGACATCCCCATCACCCTGGCCTACGCCCTCCTGACCGGCCTGCTGGCCGCCTGGTGGCCGGCCCGGGTGGCGGCCCGCCTGGAACCCATCGAAGCCATGCGCTTCACGGCTTGAGCGGAGGTAGCGAATGAAGTCCGTTTTGCAGGTCAAGGAACTGACCAAGGTGTACAGGGTAGATACCGTGGAGACCCCCGCCCTCCGTGGGGTGAGCCTGGAGGTTCATTCGGGCGAATTCATCGCCTTGGCGGGCCCCTCCGGGAGCGGCAAGAGCACCCTCTTGCACCTGATGGGGGGCCTGGATAAACCCACTTCGGGCGAGGTGTGGTTGGGCGGGCAGCGCATAGATGGCTTCTCAAAGGTGCAGCTGTCCAATCTACGGCTGTGGAACGTGGGTTTTGTGTTTCAAGCCTACAACCTGATTCCGGTGCTGACCGCCCTGGAGAATGCGGCCTTCGTGCTCGAGCTGCGCGGCGAGCCCAGGGAGGTGCGCGAAACCAAAGCCCTGCAAGCGCTGGAAACCCTGGGCATGAAAGACTTTGCCCACCGCCGTCCCAATCAACTTTCGGGCGGGCAACAGCAGCGGGTGGCGGTGGCCCGCGCCCTGGCCGCCCGGCCCCAAATCATCCTGGCCGACGAGCCCACCGCCAACCTCGACTCCAAAACCGGCCTGGCCCTGATCGAGCACATGCGAACCCTTAACCGCGAACAGGGCGTCACCTTTGTCTTCAGCACCCACGACCCCAGGCTGTTGGAGCGGGTAGACCGGATTGTGCGGCTCGAGGATGGACAGATTGCGGCGTAGTTTCGTCAAGGGCCAGGAGCGTATGGCGCATCGCCCATGGTTCATTGGGCTGAGTTTGTGGCTGGTGGCGGCTTGCCTTCAACCCACCCTGGCGCAAACCCTGGAGACCCGGCTCGAGGTTCGCTTTAGCACGGGCTTAGCCATCAGCAATGCACCCCTGACCGCAAGCTGGGGCCTTGGGGCCCGCCTCGAGGCCCGCTACGACCTGAGCCCACTGCGCTTTCAACTGGTGCTCGATCCGGGGGTAAGCTTCTCCCGCTCGGTCACTCCCGACGCGGGCCTGACCGAGCTGTACGCGCTCTACCGTGAAGGCGAACTGGACGTGAGCGCGGGGCTCGAGCGCTTGCCGCTGGAAGTGGCCCGCCTCGCGCTGCCCTATAGCCTGGAGCCCGTCAGTCCGCTGGGCAACCGCCAGGGCCGCTGGGGTGGGCGGGTGAGCTGGAACCCCGAAGCCACCCGGCTGCGCCTGGCGGTGCTGGAAGCGGGGGGCCGCCTGGTTCCTGCCCTGAGCCTGCGGCGCGAGTTTGGCGAGTTTGAACTCGAGGCCCACGCCCTCTACCCCGCCCGCCCGGTGGTGGGACTGGGGGGGAGCGGTACCGTGGCGGGGCTGGTGGTGTACGGGGAGGGCTGGCTCTTGCTCAACCCCTCCGAGGCCCGCTACGCGCTGGGCCTGAGCGGTAGCCTGGGCGAGGGCTGGTGGACGCTCGAGGGAGGCTACGCAACAACCCTGCCTCTTCTGCCGGCAAGCCATTTCCTGGCGGGGCAGTGGACCCTCCCCCTGGGGGAAGAAGCCCGTTGGAACCTGAGCACCTACCTGCTGTTGGAGCATCCCTTGCGGGTTCAGCTCAGCAGCGGTTACATCTACCTTCAACCCAACTACGAGTTGAACGCAACCCTGAATGCTTGGTTCACCTACGAACGTGCTGTACTCAACTGCGTTCTCTGGCTACGCGCTTTCCCTTGAGTGAGCATTCTACCGCCTGAATACGAGGGCTTCACCCATGTTGCCCCACGCAACCAATCACCCTCGCTGTGCCGCCCAACGCTATCTTGGGCAATGCCCCAAGACACTTGGTACGTTTGGTATTCTGTATGTCTTATGCGCTCGATTTACGTTACCCTGATGCGCCACGGGCGCTCTCTGGCCGACGACCAGAAGGTACACGAGGGTCGCTACGACGCTCCCCTCACCGATGTGGGCCTGGCCCAGGCCAGGGCCCGCCTGGCCGAGTTCCGCACCCAAAACCTTCGCTTCGACCGGGTCGTCTCGAGCCCCCTGCAAAGGGCCCGCTCGGTGGCCGAGGTGATGAGCGAGGGGCTAGGGGTGCCGCTGGAGCTCGAGGCCCTCTGGATGGAGCAAGACAACGGTCATATGGCTGGGCTATCGTACGAGGAAGGCGAGCGACGTTTTCCCAAGCCCACTTTTCGCAACCCCTATGAAAGGCCCTTTGGGGGCAGCGGCGAGAGCGAGTGGGAACTCTATAGCCGGGCCGCCCGCGCCGTGCAGGGTCTGGTCAGCCGGGGCGCGGGGTCATACCTGGTGGTCGCCCACGGGGGTGTGTTGAACGCCGCGCTCCGGGTCATCATGGGGGTTCCCCCTGCGGCCAACGAGCAGGGCATATGGTTTGCCTACGCGGATTTGGGCTACGCCATGCTGGAGTACCGCCCCGAGCAACACACCTGGCGCCTGAACAGGTTCGAGGCGGGCTTCCCAGCTTGAGGCCCTCCCCTATCGCACCCGCTCGAGGTACCGCCAACCCAGCCCAGGCAGCTCCACCTGCGCCTGGTAGGCGCGGCCCTCCACCGCATCGCGCCACTGGCCCGCAGGCAACCGCAGGTTGACCCGCTCAGTTCCGTTGTTGAAAGCCGCCAGCACCTCGCCCACCCCCGGCTCGCCCCGCAGGAAGGCCAGCAATGAGCCTTCGCCCTGGTAGGTGCGGAAGAGCGGGCTTCGGAACGCTTTGAGCTGGCCCTTCAGGCGGCCCAGCAACCGGTAGTGCTCCAGCACATCGGCCCGGCACTTGTCCCACTGAAGCGGATAACGGTACAGCTCGTTGACCGGCCACTGCCCCCGCTCGCCGGTAAAACCGCACTCCTCGCCCTGGAAAAATACCGAGGCCCCCGGCAGGGCATACAGAATGGCCGAGGCCAGCCGCAGCCGGGCCAGGGCCTCCGGCGAAGGGGACTCGCGCCACCCCCCGCCCCCCAGGTCGGTCAGCACCCGCGGGGTGTCGTGCGAGCCAATCAGGTTGAAGCCCATGGCCGCAACGGCTTCGGGGTAGGTCGCATAGACCCGCGCCAGCTCGGAGAGCACCCGCCGCCCACTCTGCAAAGGGCCGCCCCGCGCAAAGCCCAGCGCGCCCCCCAAAGCCGGGGGCGACCCCCCCCGCCCCACGGTGTAGTTCATCAGCGAGTCGAACTGGTCGCCTTGCAGGTACTGGGGGCGCAAATCCCAGACCTCGCCCACCAGGTACACCTCGGGCTTCAGGGCCTTGAGGGCGGCCCGCCATTTCTGCACGAACTCGGGGGCAATCTCGTTGGCCACGTCCACCCGAATGCCGTCGAAGCCGAAGTTGAGCCAGTAGCGGGAGACCCGGATCAGGTAATCCTGCACCTCGGGGTTGGCGGTGTTGAGCTTGGGCAGGCTGCCCAGGTCGGCCCAGCCCACATAGGCCCGCCCATCCCCAGGGGTGAAGGGCCAGGCTCGGATGAAGTACCAGTTCCAGTAACGGGAGTCGGGGCCTTTTATGACCACATCCTGAAAGGCCCAGTGCCCCAGGCCGGTGTGGTTGGGCACGAAGTCGAAGATGACCTTGATGCCCTGCCGCCTGGCCTCGGCCAGCACCCGCCGTAGAAGGGCATTGTCACCCAGCCGGGGGGCCACCCGCACGTAGTCGTGGGTGTCGTAGCCGTGGGCCGAGCCGGAGTCGAACAGGGGGTTGAAGTAAATCAGGTTCACCCCCAGCGCCCGCAGGTGCGGCAGGCGCTGCAAGACCCCGGCCAGGTCGCCACCGTAGTACTGCTGGCAGCAGTGGTAATCGCCCGGCGGGTCGCTCCAGCGCGAGAGGTAGGGCAGCCGGCCCGTCCAGGTCTGGTCGAAGCGGGCCTGGCTGGTTTCCAGGGCCCGGCGGTCGTTGCGGGGGTCGCCGTTCCAGAAGCGGTCGGGGAAAATCTGGTAGCCCACCCGCCCGGCCACCCAGTCCACCGCACGAAAGGGCCGGGCCGGGGTCTGGTAGGGGCCGAAGGTCTGCTCCTGGCCGTCTTTATCGAGAATCTGAATCCGATAGGCTTTGACCGTGAGCGGCAGCGCAGCCCGCCACACCTCCCCGTCCGGTGCGGTGAGTTGCGGGGCCATGGGGTAGGGCCGGTCGGCCAGCAGCACCGCCCGCTGGATGCTGCCTTCGGGCACCTGGAAGCGCACGGAAAGGCGGCCTGCCGCCTGCGAGACGAACTGCGGCCGGTTGGGGTCATGCACAAAAGCCAGCCCGCCGGTATCGGGCGTATGGTCGGCAGCCCGGCCCACCTCGCGCAGGGCGTTCTGGCCCCCCTGGCCATCGTCCTCGCAGCGTTCGGCCTCGAGGTCAACCTGCGGGGTGCCAAAGGTCTCGTCCTCGCACATGTTGCGGGGCCACTGGCCGTTGATGAAGAACTTGTACTGCACCAGGCCGGGCGGCAGCTCCACCACCACCTGCCAGACCCCCTCCTCGGTTTTCTGCATGGGCAGCTCGGCCCAGTTGTTGAAGCTCCCGCGCAGGCTCACCGAGCGCACCTCGAGGCCCACCGGAGGGTCGTAGGTAAAGGTGACGGCAATTTTCTGCTGGGCCCACGAAAAGCCTGGCAGAAGCAGCACCAATACAATCCATTGCTTCAGTCCACGCACCTGCCACCTCCAGTCCGCTCCCTCGAGCGCCAAACTCATCTCAGCCTACAACCCGGCTCCAGGAGGGAGGCAAGCAGCGGTTCAGGTCGAGCGCGGGGTCTCAAGAACAGGGCTGGATTGCGGCCTCAAAACCATCCAGACCACCCCCAAAAGCACCAGCCCCGCCCCCAGATACCCCAGCAGGCTGAAGCGCTCGCCCCACCATAGCCAGGCCGCCAGGGCCGCCACCACCGGCTCTACGGTGGCCACCACCGAAGCGCGGGTGGCCTCTAAGCGCCTGAGCCCGGCAAAGTAGAGCGTGACCGCAAAAAAGGTGGAGGCCAGGGTCAAAAAGGCAATGGCCGTCCAGGCTTCGGCGTTTTTGGGCGCAAAGTTCACAAAAGGCCAGAGCCCCAGGGCCCCCACCGGCAGTGCATACAAAAACACCGTAGGGGTGCTGTATTTGTTCAGGTAGAGCTTGCCAAACAGGTAGTAGGTGGCATAGGTCAGGGCCGACAGAAGCCCCCAGAACAGGGCCGCCAGGCTAACCCTGACCCCACCCCCTTGCAAACTGACCAGCGTTACGCCCAGCAGGGTCAGGCCCACCGCAAAGAGCTTGTGGGCGTCCATCGGCTCGCGCAAAAAGAGCCACGACAACAGCGCCACAATGGCCGGAGCGGTGTACAGCAGCACCGAGGCCAGCGCCGCTCCCCCGCTCTCAATGGCCAGCTGGTAGGCCCCGTAAAAGAGGGAAATCCCCACCAGGCCAAAGCCCAGCACCGCCCATCGGTCGGCGCGCTCGAGGCGCACTTTTTGAATCCAGACGGCCTGCGCACCAAACAACACCGCCCCCAGAGCAGCCCGCCAGAAGGCCACCTCGAGGGGGCTCACCCCCTGCTCGAAGGCCCACTTGGACACCACGCCCAGAAGGCCCCACAAACACGCTGCGGCCAGAACGAAGAGGTAGCCCGCCAACGTTTTACTCCACGGCTTGGTGATTTCGGCGAGCCATCATGCTCCAGACCAGGCCCACCCCCAGCAAAAACCCCGAGCCAAACACCACCAGGTAGGTAATCCAGAGGCGGGGGTTCACATTGTAAAAATCGCGGCTGCGATTGGCAGTCAAGGCAATCAGGTAGTCCCGGATGGTGATGAAATTCATGATGGAAAGAACAATGGCTGCAATCAAAAGAACCAGACCCAGGATGAGGGAGATACGCCCCAAAACGCTCATGTCTTCAGTGTACTGGATTTGGGGGCCGGTTTGATATTGCTATACTGGGAGGGTGATCGAGACCCCCCAACCCCAACTGCGCGACGAACTGGTGTTCGACCTGATCCGCCAGGAAGAAGAGCGGCAGCGCAACGGCCTCGAGCTCATCGCTTCGGAAAATTTCACTTCAGCCGCCGTGCGTGAGGCGGTGGGTAGCATTCTGACCAACAAATACGCCGAGGGCTACCCCGGCAAGCGCTGGTACGGCGGCTGCGAGGTGGTGGATCAGATTGAGAGCCTGGCCATCGAGCGGGCCAAGCAGCTGTTTGGCGCGGCCTGGGCCAACGTGCAGCCCCACTCGGGCTCGAGCGCCAACATCGCGGTGTATGCGGCCCTGCTCAAACCCGGCGACACCGTGCTGGGCATGGATTTGTCACATGGGGGCCACCTCACCCACGGCTCGCCGGTCAACTTTTCCGGCCTCAACTACAAGTTCTTCGGCTACAAGGTGCGCCAGGAAGACGAGCTGCTGCACATGGAAGATGTGCGGGCCCTGGCGCTGGAGCACCGGCCCAAAATGATTGTCTGCGGGGCCAGCGCCTACAGCCGCATCCTCGACTTCAAGGCCTTCCGCGAGATTGCCGACGAAGTAGGGGCCTACCTGATGGCCGACATCGCCCACATCGCGGGGCTGGTGGCCGCCGGTCTGCACCCCTCGCCCCTGCCCTATGCCCACGTGGTCACCTCCACCACCCACAAGACCCTGCGGGGGCCTCGTTCGGGCATCATCCTCTCGAACGACCTCGAGATAGCCGCTATTCTGGACCGCTCCATCTTCCCCGGAACCCAGGGCGGCCCCCTGGAGCACGTGATTGCGGGCAAGGCCGTGGCCTTCTGGGAGGCACTGCAACCCTCCTTCAAAACCTACTCGGCCCAGATCATCAAAAACGCCCAGGCCCTGGCCGCCGAGTTTCAAAAACGGGGCTACCGGGTGGTCTCGGGCGGCACCGACAACCACCTGTTCGTGCTGGACCTGAGGCCCCAGGGCTTGAACGGCACCAAGGCCACCAAGCTGCTGGACGCCGTTCACATCACCATCTCCAAAAGCACCCTGCCCTACGACACCGAAAAAATCATCCACGGCGGGGGCATCCGCATTGGCACCCCGGCCATCACCACCCGGGGCATGACCGAAGCCCACATGCCCAAGATTGCCGAGCTGATTGACCGCGCCCTCAAAGGCGAAGACCCCCTGGCCCTGAAGGCCGAGGTCAGGGCCTTTGCCTCGCAGTTCCCCCTGCCGTAAAGCGTTGCGTTACAGGCCTGTAGACCCTGTTGGGGGTATTTTCTCTCGCCGGGTCAAGACTCATAATCAAAGTTCAAGCGGCCCCCGTCTTGTGGGGCCCAAGTTCTTTGCCTCACCCGGGAACCTATGCCTGAAGAAACCCCCATGGAGATGCGTGCCCGCCTCGAGCGCGAGGCCCGGGCTGCAAGTGAACAGCTCAGGGCCCGGCAAAAAGCCCGCCTCGAGTCGCTGCTGGTGTTCGGGGTGGTGCTGGTGCTATTTGTGGGGGTCGCCCTGGCGTTTCTCTTCCCCCGCTACGAGGCCATCCAGACCTGCCATCGCAGCGTGCAGGCGGCCCTGGGGCCAGGGATCATAGCCTTGTTTCCTGGCTTCTGGCACGACCTACGTACACTCAAGTCCGAGAACGGCACACATAGCCTCGTTTCGTTCGTAGACACCCCCGACCGCCGCGGAACCAGTATCCGACGGCAGTATCGCTGCACTTTCCGCTACGGCGTCCCCAACTCCTTTAGCATCAACTTTCAATGAAAACCGTACTCAAAAGCCTGGTTCCCTTGCTCGCCATGCACCTGGGCGTTAAAGGAGATGATTACCCGGTCGCGTTCGCCATCGTAGGGCATGGCTTTGTGTAGCAGCCAGCTGGGAAACACCACCAGCACCCCTTCCTCAGGGGTTACATCGAAGGTGGACTGCTGCATATAGGCGTTGCCCAGGTCCATGTGGGCGCCCCCCAGCAGGCTCAGATGTTGGGCATAAAACCGGGTGATGCCGTTGAGCGCACCCAGAACCGGATGCTGCCGCCGCTGCTCGGCGGGGTCGAGCTGCACATAGTACACCCCCGACCAGGAACAGTTGCCGTGGTTGTGGATGTCGTGGAAGCCAAAGCGGTTTTGAATCTGGAACCAGGCCCCCACCACCCGCATCTGCAGATTTCGAACCCCAATCTGTTGCCAGATGGAACCGTTCATGGCGCTGGCAGCCTCAAACACCGCATTGGAGATAAAACCAAACAGGGCCTGGAGCGCCGGGCTCTGGTAGCGCTGTAAGATATCATCCGAGCTGCTATACACCGTGCCCTTCAATCCTCCTTTGGCCTGCACCTCGGCATAAAACAACCGGAGCAGTTCGGCGTTGACTTCCTTCGCTTGGTCGAACTTACGCACCAACAGGGGGGTGGGCCACAAGAGCTGCACGGCGGATGGGTTCATGTCCTCTACACTACCCTCTAGCTGTTCAAATAGATGATGTACAGGCCCACGGTGAGCAACAGTTGCGTCCCCCAAGCCCAACCCGCCCAGACTAAGCGTCCGCGCCACACCCCCCACCATCCCCACAGCATCAGCCCCAACAACGCCAGATGAAAGGCGTTCAGCAAACCTTGCCCCAGGGAAAAAAAGAACGCCGAAGTGTAAACCAACAAACCGGTCATCAACAGCAAACCCAGCGTGATAGCGAGTTTGGTTAGCACGTTACAAGTCTATGCGAACCGGGTGCTTGTCACGAAACCCCCTTCCAAAGGAAATAGGCGCATAACAAAATCCAGTGGTCACCCCAGACCAAGCCCAGAAACATACGCCGTGGCGAGAAGACCAGAAGCCCACGAAGCAATCCAGAACGGCACTCCACCGCAACCAATTCCAGGATTTCCTCAAACGACCTGCCTCGATTCACATTTGAAGGCGCCTCCACTTCCCGAGGCCCCGGTGCGTCTCAATTTGGCGATTGGCCCGGCTGGGTTTAGAGTGCATCAATGCAGCGTAAACCCCTCACCGCGATCACAGCCGCCCACATCTCGGTCGACATGCAAACCGGCTCACTGGCCGTGCTGCTGCCTTTCCTGCTGACCTCCTTTAATCTCAACTATGCCGCTGCTGCCGCTATCATTACCGCCAACAACATCGTCATCGCCATTGCCCAACCCCTTTTTGGCACCCTGGGCGACCGCAAAAGTTTCAAGTGGATGGTCTGGGTGGGGTGTCTACTGACGGGGGTGATGATGGTCACGGTGCTGTGGTGGCCTGGTTACTGGCTGGTGGTTGCCGCCGTGTTGCTTTCGGGGCTGGGTTCCGCCATGTTCCACCCCGAGGCCCTCAGTCGGGTGCGGGCGGTGAGTGGACAGCAGGCAGCCAGCGGCACTTCATTCTTTTTCTCCGGGGGCAATATTGGCTTTGCGCTGGGGCCCATTGTGGCCACCTTGCTGATTGAGCAGTGGGGCCGGCTGGGCGGCTTGCTGATGCTTGTGCCCACTGCCGTTGGGCTTTGGTTGTTGGGGAGTCAGTGGAAACTCATCTCGCAAGACAGTGCAAAAAAGACCCGCCCCACCGGCCAGACTGGGAAAATTGCCATAGGACTGGTTGTCTTTCTGATTGGCCTGATTACCTTGCGCAGCACCATTCAGGGGGGCCTGCAAACCTTTATCCCGCTCTACTTTCAAAGCCTGGGCGACTCCAAAGAACACGCCGCTTTTCTGGTCACCATCGTGGCCATTTTTGGCGCCGTCGGAACCCTGACCGGCGGGGTGCTGGCCGATCGCTACGGGCGCAAGCGGGTGATGGGGCTTTCAGCGCTGGCTTCGCTGGGGTTGCTGTATGGATTTTTACACACTTCGGGCCTCTTGCAGATGGTTTTTTTGGCCGCTGCCGGTGTCTGCATCAGCATGGCCTGGCCCGTCATCGTGGTGATGATTCAGGAAGCCATGCCGGGCCATGTGGGGCTGGCTTCCGGGCTTTCGCTCGGCACCTCGTATGGTGCTACTGGACTGGGCGTGGCCGCATTGGGCAATTTCGCAGACGGTTTCGGGCTAGTCGCTACCATGACCCTGATCACGCTGCTGCCCATCCTGGTGGTGCTGATGACCCTGTTTGTGCCGGAGCGAACCGGCAACATGCAGGCGTCCTGATTGGGCGTCGCAGGGAAACACTTTTTACACGTCTCGCACATTGCGAGTGAGTCCCACAGGAAAAGCCGTTGCGGCTCTCGGGAATGTTTTGCGACCAGCCTGTTTTATATTTTTATTCACACACCTCACAATTTCCGAATAACTATCGGCTTCTGCAGATCCTATTCCGGATATAAATGAATAATTTTCGGCATAAACACGAAGGGGTACACAAGCAGCAGCGGGCGGGATACACTCGAGGTCGGACTATCGGAGGAAGCCTATGATACAAGCCCCTTCCAAAAACCAAGCCCTGATTGAGCGCCGCCACCGGATTATTCCCAGGGGCGTTTCGCAAGTTCACCCCCTGGTGGTGCAAAAAGCCGAGGGCGGCAAAATCTGGGACGTGGACGGCAAGGAGTACCTGGACTGGTTTGGCGGCATCGGGGTGCAAAACGTGGGGCACAACCACCCTAAGGTGGTCGCGGCGGTCGAGAAGCAGCTGCACCAGTACCTGCACACCTGCTTTCCTGGGGTGGCCTATGAACCCTACATCGAGCTGGCCGAGCGGCTGACGGCCACCGCGCCCATCCAGGGCGAGAAAAAAGCCTTCTTCCTCAATACCGGGGTGGAAGCCACCGAAAACGCCATCAAAATCGCCCGCGCCTACACCAACCGGCCCGGCGTGATTGCCTTCCGGGGCAGCTTCCACGGGCGTACCCTGATGGGCATGACCCTCACCGGCAAGTCCAACCCCTACCGTCAGAACTTTGGCCCCTTCGCCCCCGAGGTCTACCACGCCCCCTACCCCAGCGAGTACCACAGCATTGACACCCGCAAGGCCCTGGACGGCCTGCACGAGGTCTTCGACACGCAAATCTCGCCCGAGCGGGTCGCCGCCGTGATCATCGAGCCGCAGCTTGGCGAGGGGGGCTTTATACCGGCGCCCAAGCCCTTCCTGAAAGCCCTGCGCAGCCTTACCCAGAAGCACGGCATTGTGTTCATTGACGACGAGGTGCAGACCGGCATTGGCCGCACTGGCCGGTTCTGGGCCATCGAGCACGCCGAGGTGGAGCCTGACCTGATCTGCTTCGCCAAGAGCATCGGCGGGGGGCTGCCCATTGGCGGGGTGCTGGGCAAGGCCGAGATGATGGATGCGCCCACAGTGGGCGGCCTGGGCAGCACTTTCGGCGGCAACCCCCTGGCCTGCGCGGCGGCTTTGGCGGTGCTGGACATCTTCGAGCAGGAAAACCTGCTGGAAAAAGCCCAGCGGCTCGGGGAGGTGCTGCACCAGGGCTTCCGCAAGATTCAGGCCCGCTTCCCCCAGACCGTGGGGGACGTGCGCGGCCTGGGGCCCATGATTGCCATGGAGCTGGTCAAAGACGCCACCACCAAAAGCCCCGACGCCCAACTCACCCAGCGCCTGCTGGAAATCGCCCGCGAGCGGGGGCTTTTGCTCTTCAAGGCCGGGATGCACTCGAACGTGATCCGCTGCCTGGTGCCTCTGGTGGTGGGCGAGGAAGAAGCCCAGCGGGGCCTGGAGATTCTGGAAGCGAGCCTCGAGCAAGCCCTGGGCGAGGCCTGGTAAGCCGAGCTTCCCTCAACGGCAGAAGGCCGGGCAAACCGGCTCCCCGGCTGCGCCCGGAACCGGTAGGGTAGCCCCGCTGGCTGGCGTGGCTCTTTGGCCATCGGTTGCAGGCGCTTCAGGGGCCCTCTGGTACCCTGGTCAAACCCCAGGGGCTTTTGGTAATCTGGGGCGCAATCATGACCGCGGTAGCCAGGCCCCCGGCCACGGGGAAGAGCCTCTCCATAGAAAACGTAGTCAAGCGCTTCGGCGATTTCACCGCCCTGGGAGGGGTGAGCCTCGAGGTGCCCTCCGGCGAGTTTTTGACCCTGCTGGGCCCATCGGGCTGCGGCAAGACCACCCTGCTGCGGATTATTGCGGGCCTCGAGGTGCCCACCGAGGGCCGGGTGGTGCTTTTGGGCCAGGACCTCACCCCCCTCCCGGCCAACCGGCGCCCGGTCAACACGGTTTTTCAGAGCTACGCCCTTTTTCCTCACCTTACGGTTCGGGAAAACATCGCCTTTGGGCTCAAGAGCCGCCGCATGGATAAACAGGAGGTGGAGCGGCGGGTCAGGTACGGGCTCGAGATTTTGCAGCTCGAAAAGTTCGCAGAGCGTCTCCCCCACCAGCTTTCGGGCGGGCAGCGGCAGCGGGTGGCGCTGGCCAGGGCCTTGGTCAACGAGCCGCAGGTGCTGCTTCTAGACGAGCCCATGAGCGCCCTGGACGCCAAGCTGCGGGCCGAGGTGCAGGTGCAGCTACGGCGCTTGCAGCAGCAACTGGGCCTCACCTTTATCCTGGTCACGCACGACCAGGACGAGGCCATGGCGGTCTCGGACCGCATCGCCCTGATGCGGATGGGCCACCTCGAGCAGGTCGGCACCCCCGACGAGGTCTACGAGCGGCCCCGCACCCGCTACGCCGCCGAGTTTCTGGGGGCCGCCAACCTGATTAAGGGCCAGCGGCATCCCATGGGTTTCGAGGCCCCCTTTGGCAAGCTGGCCCTGAACCGCACCCCCCCCTGGGACGAGGGCTATGTGGCCATCCGTCCCGAGCGGGTGCGGCTTTCGGAGGTTGAGCCGCGGCAGAACGGCCTGCGGGTGCGGGTGCGCGAGGCCGTCTACCGGGGGGCGTATCAGGAGGTCTGGCTCGAGCCCTGCGACCTGCGCGTCCGCACCGCCCCCCACCCCACCCTCCAGGCCGGGCAGGAGCTCTGGGCCGAACTGCCGGTAGATTCGCTGGTGGTGCTGGATGAATAGGCTCATGGTCTGGTTTGGCGAGCTCACCACCCCGGCCCAACTCTACCGGCGGGGCTTATGGTTCTTGTTGCCGGCGGTGGTCTGGATTCTGGGGCTGCTGGTGATTCCGGGGCTGTCGCTGGTAGCCCTCTCCTTCGCCGAGCGGGGGCAGTACGGCGAGGTGGTCTGGAACTTCACCCTGGAAAACTACGCCCGCCTGCTGGGCTTTGGGCTTTTTGGCTGGAGCCCCGACACCGTGCTGATTCTCTTGCGGAGCCTGTGGGTGGCTTTTGTAACCACCCTCATCTGTGTGCTCCTGGCTTACCCGCTGGCCTTCTTCATTGCCAGCAGGCCGCCGCGCACCCGCTACCTCTGGCTGGCGCTGGTCATCATTCCCTTCTGGACCAACCTGGTCATCCGCACCTACGCCTGGCAGATGCTGCTGGCGCCCGACTTTCCCTTCGCCAAGCTGGCCCAGACCCTGGGCCTTTTGGCCCCGGACGCGGGCCTCTACCCGAGCCCCCTGGCGGTTTATATCGGCATGATTACGGCGTTTCTGCCGTTTGTGGTGATGCCGTTGTTCTCTTCGGTCGAAAGGCTCGACTGGAGTCTGGTGGAAGCCGCCCAGGACCTCTACGCCAGCCGCGTCCGCACCTTCTTCCAGGCCGTCTGGCCCCAGACCCTGCCGGGCCTCACGGTGGGCGTCATTCTGACCTTTATTCCGGCCATGGGCATGTTCGTTGTTCCCGACCTGCTGGGCGGGGCCAAGTATCTGCTGGTGGGCAACCTGATTCAGCAGCAGTTCTACGCCAGCCGCGACTGGCCCTACGGGGCCGCGGTCAGCCTGGGCCTGATGGTCATGACCCTCGTGGGGCTGGCCCTCTACCGCCGCCGGGGGAAGGATGTGGATCTGGTATGAAGCGGGCCGATAGCCGATGGCCTAAAGTCCATAGTCAAAAAGCCATAGACCATCAACTATCGGCTATAGACAGGAGGGGTTCATGCGCCTGAACCCCCTGATCGGCATCACGGCCATCGCCACCCTGGCCTTTTTGTACCTGCCCATGCTGGCGGTGGCGGTGCTCTCCTTCAACAAGACCCGCTACGGCCTCACCTGGTCGGGGTTTACCTGGGACTGGTACGGGCGGCTTTTCAGTAACCCCGAGATCCTCGAGGCCGCCCGCAACACCTTCCTGCTGGCGGCCCTTTCCACCCTGGTCGCCACCGTGCTGGGCACGCTTTTTGCCATCGCCCTGGAGCGCTACCCCTGGCCCCGCAAAAGCCAGGGCTTTCTGGAAAACATCCTCTACCTGCCGGTGGTCACACCCGACATCATCTTTGCGGTGGCCCTGGTGGTGGCCTTTGGCGCATTCCGGATGGTCTCGAGCCTCTTCGAGCCGGGCCTCTTCACCATGATTCTGGGCCACGTGACCTTCCAGATTGCCTTTGTAGCCCTCACCGTGCGCAGCCGCCTCAAGAGCTTAGGCCACGACCTCGACGAGGCCGCCCGCGACCTCTACGCCAGCTACGGCTACTATGTGCGCCGGGTACTGCTGCCCCTCTTGATGCCCGGCATCGTAGCCGGGGCCATGCTGGCCTTCACCCTCTCGCTCGACGACTTCGTAATCAGCTTCTTCACCGCCGGCCCCACCTCCCAAACGCTGCCCCTGCTCATCTACGCCTCGGTGCGGCGGGGCGTCACCCCCGAGATTCACGCCCTTTCCACCCTGATTTTTCTGCTGACGGTGCTGCTGGTGCTGGCCTCCGAACGCCTGACCCGGCGGTGAGCCACCTGGAGCAAGGCCTGGCTCTTGCGGTAAACTGCTCGCACCCTGGAGGGAAGCATGAAACACCTACTGGCCCTACTCGGCTTCCTGGCCTTGCCCCTGGCCCTGGCCCAGCCCCGCGAGATGCGGCTTTTCATCTGGTCGGAGTACATGGACCCGGCCATCATCAAAGCCTTCGAGCAAAAGTTCAACCTGCGGGTGCGCATCGACCTCTACGAGTCCAACGAGGACATGCTGGCCAAGCTCCAGGCCGGGGGGGTCTCGCAGTACGACGTGATTGTGCCGGGCGACTACATCATCCCCACCCTGATCCAGCTCAAGCTGGTGCAGCCGCTGGACCAGAGCAAAATTCCCAACCTGAAGAACCACGACCCCAAGTTTGCCAACCCCCCATTCGACCCCGGCAACCGCTACAGCGTGGCCTACCAGTGGGGCATGTCGGGCATCATGTACCGCAAAGACCGGGTGCCCACCCCCACCAGCTGGAGCGTGATTCTGGGGCCGGGGGCCGACAAGCCCTTCGTGCTGATGGACTCCATCCGCGAGATGATGGGGGCG
>NZ_JANWVH010000048.1 GCF_025056915.1 Meiothermus sp.
GGGCCCGGAGTCCGCCGAAGAGGACGAAAAGCCCAAGGGCGACCCCCGCTGGACGGCGCGGCAGGCCAGGGGCACCCTCGAGGCCTTCGTACGCCGCCTGCGGGCCGCCATTGGCAACGTGGAGCACCTGATTCGGGGCGATAAACCCGGCAACCGCCCCAACCCCCTGGGCAGCCCGGCCCAGGTCAGCGTGGTGGACATTCACCAGCTATCGGCCCAGGGGCAGATGTTTGTGGTGGGTTCGATTCTGCGCGAGGTGTTTGGCCGCAAAGAACGGGGCGACTATGCGGGCCGGGTGTTTGTGGTTCTGGACGAGCTCAACAAATACGCCCCCCGCGACGGCGAAAGCCCCATCAAGGACATCCTGCTCGACATTGCCGAGCGTGGGCGCAGCCTGGGGGTGATCCTGATAGGGGCCCAGCAGACCGCCTCCGAGGTGGAGAGCCGCATTGTGGGCAATGCCGCCATCCGGGTGGTGGGTCGGCTCGATGCCGCCGAGGCCGAACGCCCGGAGTACCGCTACCTGCCGGCTTCCTTCCGCCAGCGGGCGGTCATCTTGCCGCAGGGCACCATGATCGTGCACCAGCCCGAGGTGCCGGTGCCGCTGGCCCTTACTTTTCCGCTGCCGGCCTGGGCCATGAAAAAAGACGAGGTCAAAGAGGAATTTCCGCCTTCCAAAATCGCCAAGCTGCTAGACTAGGTGGAGGCCGAAGGCCCTTGAAAGATTGAGTGTCCTGGCACGGCTTGCCCGAGATGGGGTGCGTATAATCGCAGCGTCACGGGGCCTAAGCGGGCCCTGCGAGCCGAAGACCCCAGCCCTGGCCCTGACCTTCCACAGTGGATCAGAAAAACTTAAAGGCGGTTCTTGAGATGTACGCCCAGGGTTATTTTCCCCTGGGGTTGGAGGGGGGTATCGGCTGGTTCGACCAGCGGGCCTACGGCACCCCCTTCCGGGCTGTGATGCCCCTGGACGAGCGTTTTCACATTCCGCGCAGCCTGCGCCGGGTGCTCAACGCGGGTCGCTTCGAGGTGCGCATCAACACCGATTTTATGGGGGTGCTCGAGGGGTGTGCCACCCGAGGCTGGTCGTACCGAAGCGAGACCTGGCTGACCCCCGAAGTGGCCCAGCTTTACCTGAGCCTATATTGGTACGGCTTTGCCCATAGCTTCGAGACCTGGCAGGGAAACTCGCTGGCCGGTGGCATTCTGGGGGTGGCGCTGGGGGCGGCCTTTATCGGCGACAGCATGTTTTACCGCGTACCCGACGCCTCCAAGGTGGCACTGGTGCGGCTGGTGGAGCACCTGCGGGCTCGAGGCTTTGAACTATTTGACGTGCAGGTGCAAAACCCTCACCTGGCCCGCTTTGGCGCGGTGGAAGTTGACCCGCTCGAGTTCCAGCAAAAACTGCTCCAGGCCGTCGCCAAGCCCGTCCGGTTTGTGGACTGATGGGGCCCGGCTAAAGCCCTGCTGCACTGGTTAGGACGTAGGATAAGAGCCATGAATGTAAGCCTTCCCGTCCACACCTTTTCGCTGGTGGCCCGCGACCCAAAGACCGGCGACCTGGGCATTGCCGTTGCCAGCAAGTTCCTGGCCGTGGGTTTTGTGGTGCCCTGGGCCAAAGCCGGGGTGGGTGCGGTGGCCACGCAGTCCTATGTCAACCCCCGCTTTGGCCCCACCGGGCTGGCCCTGATGGAAGCGGGGGCCGGCCCCGAAGATATTCTGGCGGTGTTTGCCCGTACCGACCCCGACCTGGCCAAGCGGCAGTTTGGCTACGTGCTGGCCAGTGGCGAGAGCCTGAGCTACACCGGGCCCGAATGCCACGGCTGGGCGGGTGGGCGGTGGGGGCCGGGCTATGCCGCCCAGGGCAACCTGCTGGCGGGCCCCGAGGTGGTGGAGGCGCTCGAGCGCACTTTCCTGAGCCGAACCGACCTGGCTTTCCCCGAGCGGCTCCTGGAGGCTTTGTTGCAGGCCGACCGGGCCGGGGGCGATCGACGCGGGCGACAGTCGGCGGCGCTGTTGGTGGTGGGCGAGGGCAAGGGCTACGGCGGGATGGAGCGCTGGATTGACCTGCGGGTGGACGACCACCCCGACCCGGTGGTGGAGCTGAAGCGCCTCCTGGGCATCCATCGGCTGCTCTTTGGCGCGGGCGAACCGGCCC
This sequence comes from Meiothermus sp., assembly GCF_025056915.1. GTDB lineage: Bacteria > Deinococcota > Deinococci > Deinococcales > Thermaceae > Meiothermus. The sequence continues at coordinate 2,159 of NZ_JANWVH010000048.1, forward strand.
GCCCCCTGAACCCCGACGAAATCCTCTGGATTCAGACCCTCCTCAAGCAACAGGGCCATTACAGCGGGGCCATCAGCGGTGTGTGGGACGAGGCCACCGAGCGAGCCTTTGCCACGCTCATCGGCATGGAAAACCTGGAAGAACGCTACCAGGGAGGCCCGGCCCTGGATGAGGTCGCGCTGCGCTACCTGAAGGAGAAGTTCGCATGAAGACGCCGGTAAAAGGGGCAGGGGGGGTGCTTTTCAACCCCGAGGGAAAGGTTTTGCTGATCCGCGACCGGCAGGGTTACTGGTGTTTTCCCAAAGGGCATCTGGATGAAGGGGAAAGCCTCGAGCAAGCAGCACTGCGCGAGGTCGAAGAGGAAACCGGCATCAAGGGCAGGCTCCGCCGGGCGCTCTCGGTGACCCGCTACCACAACAACAAAGGCATCGCCCGCGAAATCCACTGGTTCATGATGGAAGGACAGGGCCCCATTCGCCTGGAAAAAGGGCTCAATGGGGCTGGCTTTTTTGAGCTGGATGAGGCCCGGCGGCTGCTGGCTTTTCCAGAGGATGTGCGATTGCTGGAAGAAGCCTCGAGGCATATTCAAGCACCCCGTTTCGGCATAGACTGAGGGCGCGTATGGCGGTTTATCGGCTCGACGAACATGTACCCCAAATTCACCCCACCGCCTTCATTGCGCCGAGTGCGCTGATTGTCGGACAGGCCGAGATTGGCGAAAACGCCTCGGTCTGGTTCGGCGCGGTGGTGCGCTCGGACACCGAGAAAGTGGTGATTGGCCCAGGGAGCAACGTGCAGGACGGCGCGATTCTGCACGCCGACCCCGGCGACCCCTGCATTCTGGGAAAAAACGTGACCGTGGGGCACCGCGCGGTGGTGCATGGGGCATTCGTGGACGATGGTGCGCTGATCGGCATTGGTGCGGTGGTGCTGAACCAGGCCCGGGTGGGCAAAGGGGCCATGGTGGGGGCCGGCGCGGTGGTACCGCCGGGCATGGAAATTCCGGCGGGTATGCTGGCCATCGGCATCCCGGCCAAGGTGCGGGGCCCGGTCGAACCCACCCAGAATGCCGAACGCTACGTGGAACTCTCCCGCCATTACCTGGCCCACCTGGCCCCCATTGCCCCCATCGGACGCTACCAGGTCACCCTGCGCGGGCAGGATGCCCTGAACCCGTTTAGCGATTTGCACCTGCAGCTCAAGCGGGGCGAGCCGGAGGCGCTCCTGGCCCTGAAGGCCATTGTGGAAGGGCGGGCTGGCGATGCCAGGCCCGAGGTGCTGCACGAGCTGGTGCGCGAGGGTCTGATTCGGCCAATCTGACCGCCCTGTTCTTTAGAAACGTCCGCTTCGGTCACCGCGTTGGAGTACAGTGTGCTTGGGTGATGGTGCGCGGCGCTGGGTCTGGAACCGTCTCCCACAGCCTGGTGATGGGGTTGGTGGGGGTGGTCTTGTTGACTTCGCTGCTGTTTGGCCTGCGTGGGCTGGTGATGTTCCCCGCAGAGCCGGTTCAGGTAGAGCACCACCCACCGGCGCATGGCGATACCGGCAAGACCCATCACCAGGGGCACTGCCCCCTGTGCTTTTTGCAGATGCTCTTACCCCATCTGGCCCCTGAGCCAGCCCCAGGGTTTGCTTTGACCTTTGCCCTCCGACTGTGGCTAGGGGAGTGCTTGGCCAGGGATGAGTTCCTGAAGGGAGTGGCGGCTCGAGGGCCCCCGCAAAGCTAGCCAAGCAACCTATATCGGTCTCGAGCCTTTCTTGCTAGGCGTCTGGCTGTGCCCAACGCTTAGATTTCCCTTCAGGAGACGCAGTGAAAAAAGTGTTTTTTGCCGGTCTGGTGCTGCTCGGCATGGCCCTGGCCCACGCCGAATACCGAAGCTCCACCCCGGCCTCGGGCGCGACCCTCAAGGCCGCCCCCAAAACGGTGGTCATCCACTTCAGTGAGGCCGTGGAGGTGCGGCTCTCCACCTTCAAGGTCTATCCGCTCCAGGCGCCGCCCGAGGCCTGGGGCAGTTCCACCCGGCTCCGCTGGCTGGCGCAGCCCCTGGTGCGGCAGGTGCTCTCGCTGCGGGGCGATGCGTCTCGCCGTGTAGATGCGGGTGTGACCACTACCGCTCGTACCAGTAAAACCGTCACCCTGTCCCTCAAGCCGGGGCTTCAGCCGGGGGCCTATGTGGTGATGTGGAAGAACCTGGGGGTAGACGGCCACACCGAGACCGATTTCTTCGTATTCGTCTACAAGCCCTGAGCTTTGGGGGAAGCAACCTCCGGTCGGGTTGTATGCCGGTTTGCAATGAGCCCGTGCCCTTTAGCCTGACGTTAGGCCCAACCGCAGCCATGCCCCACGAACACGACCAGACCCAGTCCGTTCTGCGGGCCGCCCTTTACATTGGGGTTTTCCTGTTGCTGGGCTCGGGGGTGTTCGCCCGCTATGTGGGGCCCGAGGCCGCCAGGGCCCAGCGCTGGCGGCTTTGGTACTTGCTGTCGGGGGGCTTCCTGCTGGCCCTGGGGGCTACGCTGTACGGGGTGTACCACGTGACCTGGATGCTGGGCGATACCTCGCTTATGGGCAGCTACCTGCTCGAGACCCGCCAGGGCAACCTCTTGCTGGTGCGCCTTGGCTTGCTAACGGCCTTGCTGGGGCTTTCGCTGGGCTGGTTCTGGCTGGATCGGTGGGTGTATCCGCCCCTGGCGCTGGGCCTTTTGCTCACCCTAACCTTCACCTCCCACGCCGGGGCCGAAGGGGGTCTGCAACCCTGGGCCGACCTGCTGCACCTGGGTTTGGGGGCGGTCTGGGCGGGCTGTGTGCTGGCCCTGGCGGTGGTCTGGCCGGGCACGCGCCTCGAGGCGGTGCTGCGGGCCATCCGCCGCCTGTCGCCGCTGGGCCTGGTCTCGGTGGTTGGGCTGACCCTGCTTGGCGTGTACCTGTCCTGGGAGCGGCTGGGTGCGCTGTCGAACCTGTGGAGCACGCCCTACGGCCAGAGTCTATTGCTCAAGCTGGGACTGGTGGCCCTGGTGGTGGGGGTGGCTGCCCTGAACCGCCTCTGGCTGCTGCCGCGTTTACAGGCCAAGCAGGTCAGAGGGTTGGGCACGGTCAGCCTCGAGGCCGCCCTGCTGGTGGGGGTGCTGGCGGTGAGCGGTCTCCTGGCCACCACCGAACCCCCTCCACCGCCGAATCAGACTGCACCCCGCTTGGTGAACATCTCCGAAACCGTGGGGAACCAGCGTTATGTAGGCCAGTTGTTCAGCCAGGCGGGCCTCATTCACCTGTATCTCGACCTGCGCGATGCCGAGGGCAATCTGCTCGAGGGGGGCCCTACCCTGACTGTACGGGCTGGGCGCGGCACCGAGATTCGCGAAGAAGCGGCCCGGCCTTTCTACAAGTCGCAGTATCATGTGGCCCTGGTCGCCGAAAACCAGGGCGTTTGGGCGGTGGAGGTGGAACTGCCGGAAAAAACCCTCCGGTTCACCCTGGATGTGCGACGTTGAGGTGCGATTCACACGAAACTAGAGTCAGTTTTGCTAACCTCGAGAGAGGAGTCGTGCGTATGAAAGGTTGGCTTTCCCTGGTACCACTGTTCCTGGCAGGCGCGCTGGCGGCGCCGGTGGAACTCAAAATTAACCTGCGGATTGGCGAACAACCGCTCCGCTTCGGCCAGACCTACCAGACCCCCCAGGGCCAGCGCTACCAGATTGAAATGCTCAAGTTCTACCTCTCGGAGGTGGCTTTGGTGCGCCCGGACGGCAGCGAGGTGCCAGCCAAGGGCCTGGTGCTGGCCGATTTCAGGCCGGGCGGCCCCACCCAGGGGGTGAGCGTGATGAAGATGGACGTCCCGGCGGGGCAGTACCGGGGCCTACGCTTCAACGTGGGTGTGCCGCGCGAACTCAACCACCTCGACGCGGGCACCCAGCAGATGCCGCTGGGGGTGAACTCCGGCATGTACTGGGCCTGGAACCCCGGCTACATCTTCTATCGCCTCGAGGGCCTGGCGCTTTTGCCGGAGGGCAACCAGAAGTGGGTCATCCACATGGGCACCGATGCCTTCCGCATTCCGGTGCGCCTGCAAGACCTCCAGACCCGGCGGGTGCAGATCAACATCCCACCCTCCGGCGGCGTCATCACCCTCAACCTCGATGTGTCCAAGGCCTTCCAGCCGGGGCCGGGCGGGGCTTTTGTGGACTGGCGGCAGCGGCCCATGCGCCAGTTGCACGGCCTTAGCCCCGAGACCAGCCTGCTGATGTCGGTGGTGTACTACCACATGCAGTCGGCTTTTTCGCTGGCGCAATAATCGGCAGGGGGAATCAAGGTGCAACGCGGGCGATGGAGATGGGCGGGCTTGCTCCTTCTTGGGGCAGGACTCCTGGCCTTGTTTTTCTGGCCCCGTCCCAAGCCAGTAACGGCCCCTCCCGAACCTCCGCCCGCTGCCCATCAGGCCAGCCCCCGCATTCTTTTTGCCCAGCGAACGGTGCCGGTGCCCGACGACAACCCCCAGACCCCCGCCAAGGTGGCGCTGGGGCGGCAGCTCTTTTTCGACCCCCGGCTTTCCAGGGATGGCAAGGTGGCCTGTGCGAGCTGCCACCAGCCCCGGTTTGCTTTTAGCGATGGCGGAAAGCCAGTTAGCACCGGCATCTATGGCCGCAAGGGCCAGCGCAATGCGCCCTCCCTGACCAATGTGGCCTTCCGGCGGCACCTCTTCTGGGAGGGACGCTCGCCCCGGCTCGAGCTTCAGGCAGTGGGCCCCCTCACGGCCCACGACGAGATGGGCATGGAGCCCGACGAGCTATCCGAGCGGCTCAAAGCCATTCCAGAGTATGCAAAAGCCTTCCAGGAGGTTTTTGGCGAGGCCCCGTCGCTCCGCTCGGTAACCTATGCCATTGCCGCCTTCGAGCGCACTCTGCTCTCCTACAACAGCCCCTTCGACCGCTACCAGGCTGGCGACGACAAGGCCATGTCCGAGGCCGCCCTGCGGGGCATGGAGCTTTTCTTCAGCGAGAAGGGTGACTGCTTCCACTGCCACGTCGGCCCCGACTTCACCGACGACGAGCCCCGCAACACTGCGCTCTACACCGTGTACAAGGACATCGGGCTGGCCCGCGCGACCGGCAAAGACGAAGACGTGGGCAAGTTCAAAACCCCCACCCTGCGCAACGTGGCCCTCACCGCCCCCTACATGCACGATGGCTCCATCCAAACCCTGCGCGAGGCCGTGCAGCACTACAACCAGGGCGGGCAGCCCAACCTCAATGCCGACGCCCTCATCCGGCCCCTGGGCCTGACCGATGCGGAAGTGGACGACCTGGTTGCCTTTTTGCAATCCCTCACCGACGAAAGCTTCACGACCAACCCAGCCTTTTTGCCCCCACGATAGGAGACCCCCTGCCGATGAAGCGATGGATTTTCTGGTGTTGGACTGCGGTGGCCTGGATGAGCCTGGCCCTGGCCCACCCTTTCGAGGGCAATGGCGGCTATGTGCAGGGGGAGATAGACTTTGAACCCAACGATGCGACCCCTGTTGCAGGCCGGGCTACGGTGGCCTGGATTGAGTACATCCGGGTTGGCGGCCTGCCCATCAACCCCCAGGACTGCTTCTGCACGCTGCTCTTTTACCAGGGCCGGGTGAGCGCGACCGCCCAGCCCGATGCCCAGGTGCGTATGCAGCTCAACCCCCGCAGTGGGCGGATGGAGGGCGTGGTGAGGTTCCCCAAACCCGGCCCTTACTTCTTGATAATGCTGGGCCGGCCCATGCCCGGCAAGCAAGTACCGCCTTTCATCATGCAAGCCATCATTCAGGTATTGCCCCGGTAAGGTGTGGGGGTGCCAATGCACTGTTTTGGTGTTCCTGACATCCGGTCACTGGTCTCAGGTCGCAAGTCGCAGGCGGCAGACCCGCGTGAGGGTGCAGCCGGCGCCCCAAACCATTGTTGGGTAAGGGCCTCTACGCTATGTTGGCTACAGCAAGATGTCCGGCGTTCACCTGGGCATTGGCTGGCCGCTTGATGATGGGCCTGGAGGTCTGACGGGTGGTGCAGCTTGAACCAGCTTTGCTTAGAGCGTTCTTCACATATTCAGAGCCATTCGACTATAAGAAAGCTATGTCCCGGAGAGAACAGTGGCCTCCTGGATAGGCGGTCACGTCTGTGAAGGGCGCGATAGCCAGCTGCCCGAACCCCTCTGTGCCTATTACCTCGAGGCACCACGATTCAGACTGTGGATTTTCCTTCAGTCTGGCCTGGCTATTTGGGGCGTAATGGAGTCGTGCGATAAAGGGGACAGGAGGTTCAGGTGAGACTGAAGGTTTTGTGGTTGGTTTTGCTGCTTCTGTTACCGGGGGCGCTGGCCCAGCAGCTCCGCGAGCAGATTCGCAAGTACACCCTGGACAACGGCCTCAGGGTGCTGATGGTGCCCGACAAAACCGCTCCGGTGATTCACTTCAACCTGATGTTTGATGTGGGGGGCGTGGATGAAGCCCCAGGGCTGGGAGGAATCGCCCACATGGTCGAGCATATGGCCTTCAAGGGCACCCCCACCATCGGGAGCCTGGACTGGCCCAGGGAAAAAGCCGCCCTCGAGGCCATTGACAAAGCCCGGGCCGAGCTCGACCGGGCCCTTGCCAACCGCGCTTCACAAGAGGAAATTCAGCGCCTGACCGCGGCTTTCAACCAGGCCCGCGAGGAGGCCAAGAAACTGGCCCTGCCCAACGCCATTGACCAGCTTTTTACCAACAACGGCGAACAGGGCCTGAACGCCTCCACCGGCTACGACCGCACCGACTACCGGGTCTCGCTGCCCTCCAACCGGCTCGAGCTCTACCTGCGGGTTTACGCCGACGTGATGCTGAATGCGGTCTTCCGCAGCTTCTACGAAGAGGCCGATGTGGTGCTGGAGGAGCGCCGCCAGCGCAGCGAGAACGACCCCAACGGGGCTTTGAGCGAGGTTTTTTTACGCACCGCATTCCAGGTGCATCCCTACGGGCGGCCCCTGATTGGCAGCCGCGAGGAAATTCAGGGCTACCGGGTTGACCGGGCCCTGGAGTTCTGGAGAACCCACTACCACCCCAACCGGGCGGTGCTGGTGCTGGTCGGCGATGTCGAACCGGAGCGCGACATCCAGCTGGTGCGGCGCTACATGGGCGTGATTCCCAGAGGGCCGGCCCGTCCCAACTTGAACATACCCGCCGAGCCGCCCCAGACCGCCGAACGTCGCACGACCCTCGAGTACAACGCCCAGCCCAGCCTGCTGATTGGCTTTCACAAGCCCACCTACCCGAGCCGCGAGGCCTACGTGATGGACATGATTGACTCCATCCTGACCGAAGGGCGCACCAGCCGGCTGTTCCGCCGCCTGGTCATTCAGGAGCAGGCCGCCTTGAATGTGAGCGCTAGCTCGGCCTCGCCGGGCTTCCGCTTTCCCAACCTGTTCACCATCTCGGCCCAGCCCAGGGCTCCCCGCACCACTGCAGACCTAGAGCGCCTCATCTACGAGGAACTGGAGCGCCTCAAGAACGAGCCTGTGAGCGCCCAGGAGCTGCAAAAGGTGCGCAACCAGACCCGTGCGGCCTACCTGCGGGTGCTTCAGGGCGGGCCCGGCCTGGCCCAGACCCTGGCCTTCTATGAGCTCTTCTTCGGCGGCTATCAGCGCATCTTCGAGGAAGAAGCCATCTACAACACCATCACCGCCGAGGAGATTCAGCAAGCCGCCCGCAAATACTTCACCCCCCAAAACCGCACCGTGGCGACCCTGGTGACTCGAGGAGGTAGCCGATGAGAGCCTTGTGGATGATTGCGCTCGCCCTGCTGGCCTCGCTGGCCCTGGGCCAGGGGGGCGTGCCCGCCGACTGGCCCGACCCCTTCAAGCTCCAGTTCCAGCGTTTGCAGCCCGCCGCCATCCAGCCCACCCGGGCCCAGCTTTCCAACGGCGTGACGGTGCTGCTGATTGAAGACCGCAGCCTGCCCTTTGTGACCGGGCGCATCTACCTGCGGGCCGGGGCCATCTACGAGCCCGCCGACAAGGTGGGCCTGAGCGGCATTTTTGCCAGCGTGATGCGCACCGGTGGGGCGGGCAACCGCACCCCCGACCAGATTGACGAAATCCTGGAGACCCTGGCCGCTTCGGTGAGCGTCAGCACCGATAACCTCTTTACCTCGGTGGCCTTCAACACCCTGACCGAAAACCTGGACCAGGTGCTGGAAATCTGGGCCGACGTGCTCATTCGCCCCCGCTTTGCCCAGGAGCGGCTCGACCTGGAAAAGGGCCGGGCGCTGGAGGCCATCCGCCGCCGCAACGACCAGCCCACCCAGATTGCCGTGCGCGAGTTTGTGCGGCGCATCAACGAAGGCCACCCCGCCGGCAACGTGAGCAGCGCGGCCTCCATTCAGTCCATCACCCAGGCCGACCTGCAGGCCTTCCACCAGCGCTTCTTCAAGCCCAACGTGGCGGTGCTGGCGATTACCGGCGACTTTAGCACCCAGGAGATGCTGGCCCGCCTCGAGCGCGTGCTGGGCGGCTGGGCGCGGGGCGAGGTCAGCCTGCCCAGTTTTGCCCCCCCCAGCCCCAAGCCCGGCATCTACTTCGTGCAGAAGGAAACCAACCAGAGCGTCATCTACATGGGCAACCCCACCGTGACCGCCTACGCACCGGGCTACAGCGAGCTAGACCTGCTGAGCCGGGTGCTGGGCGACGGCTTCAACAGCCGGTTGTTTGTGGAGGTGCGAACCAAGCGGGGCCTGGCCTATGCGACCGGGGGCGCGCAGTCGCAGGGCTTCGGCTGGCCGGGCTTTTTCTACGGGGCCTCCATCTCGCGGGTCGAGAAAACCGCCGAGGTGATTGAGCTGATGCTGGCCCAGTTCCGCGACCTGCGCGAGCGCCCGGTCTCGCAGGAGGAGCTGGAGCTTTTCCGCAACAACATCCTGAACGCCGAGGTGTTCCGCTTCACCTCCCGGCAGGCTGTGGCCGAGCGCATCGCCCGCACCCAGATGCTGGGCCTGCCGCCCGACTACTACGAGCAGTACGTGCGCCAGATTCAGGCCGCCACCCCCGCCGATTTGCAGCGGGTGATGCAGCAGTTCGTGCGCCCGGAGCAGTTTGTAATCGTGGTGGTGGGCGACCGGCGCCAGTTCGACAAACCGCTCTCGAGCCTGGGCAACGTGATTGAGGTGCCGCTCGAGTGAGCTGAACGCTGCGTGGAGTCCTGGGGCCGGAAGGGGGCCAGACGCCGAGAGCCTCAAAGCAGCCCTCCAGGAAAATCCGGAGGTCTGGCTCTTCCGGATACTTCCGCCTTTGCGGCGTGGGGCGCAATGGAGGCCAACACCAGGATAGGCCACCGGCACCAGCGCTCCGGGGTTGCCCGGCAGGGCATACCCTCTGTCCAATCAACTATTGATAGCGTATTATCACAAAGTATGGCCGCTGTGGCGGTGGAGCTGCAACAGTATTCGGTGCGTTACGGTGAGTTTCAGGCCCTGCGCGAGGTTAACCTGAGCGTGCCGGAGGGGGCCTTTGTGGCCATCGTGGGGCCCAACGGGGCCGGCAAAAGCACCCTCCTGAAGGCTTTGCTGGGCCTGGAGCGGGGTTCGTTGCGCGATGGGCCGACCCAGGTTTCGGGTACGGTGCGGGTGATGGGCCTGCCGCCTCGGCAGGTGCCCCCCGGCTGGCTGGGGTATGTGCCGCAGGTCAAGGGTTTTGACCGGAGCTTCCCCGCGCTGGCGCTGGAGGTGGTGGTCTCGGGGTTGCGGCGCCGCTGGCCCTTTCTGATTACGGCTCCGGAGCGAAAAAAGGCCGAAGAAATGCTGGATAGGGTGGGGGCGCTGGCCCTGGCCAACCGCCGGTTGGGCCGGCTCTCGGGTGGGGAGCTCCAGCGGGTTTACCTGGCCCGCAGCCTGATTCGGGAGCCCCGGCTGCTTTTGCTGGACGAGCCCGCTACGGGCGTGGATGTGGTGGGGGAGGCCGACCTGTACCGGCACCTCGAGGCCTACCAGGCCGAGCGGGGGGCCACCATCCTGATGATTACCCACGACTGGGAAGCCGCCCAGCACCACGCCTCGGCGGTGCTGGTGTTGAACCGGCGGGTGGTGGGCTATGGCCCTCCCAACGAGGTGCTGTGCCACGAGTGCCTGAGCCAGGCCTTTGGGCACGTGGGCCATGGGCACCACCTGGTGCTGGGGGGCAGTGCATGATGGAGGCCCTGCAACTCCCCTTCATGCAGCGGGCCTTGCTGGCGGGCTTGCTGGTGGGGGGGCTGGCCAGCTACCTGGGGGTGATGGTGGTGCAGCGCCGCCTCTCGTTCCTGGGCGACGGGCTGGCCCACGCGGCCTTTGCGGGGGTGGCCCTGGGGCTGCTTTTGCATGAAGAGCCGCTCTGGGTGGCCATTCCCTTTGCGGTGGGGGTGGCGCTGGCCATCACCTGGGTGCGCGAACGCAGCCACCTGGGCGACGACACCGCCATCGGCATCTTTTTTGCGGTCTCGGTGGCTTTGGGGGTGCTCTTCATGTCGCTGCGCCAGGGTTTCGCCCCCGATGCGGTGGCCTACCTGTTTGGCTCCATCCTGACCGTGACCCAGACCGATTTGTGGGTGATGGGCCTTATTGCCCTGGGCGTTGCTCTTCTGGCGCCCCTCTGGAGCCACTGGGCCTATGCCACCTTCGACCGCGAGCTGGCCCTGGCCGACCGACAACCCGTGCTCTTCTACGACTATTTGCTGGCCGCCTTGATGGCCCTGGTGGTGGTGGTCTCGGTCAAGGTGGTGGGCATTGTCCTGATAGCAGCTTTTATCGTGATTCCCGCCGCTACGGCCCGCTTGCTCAGCCGGACTTTTTCAGCCATGACGGTGATGTCGGTTGGGATTGGTATTTTCTCGGTCGTTCCGGGGCTGACGGCTTCCTATGTGCTGGATGTGCCGGCTGGGAGCACAATCGTACTGGTACAGGCGCTCTTCTTTGCGCTGGCCCTGGTCTTGCGCCGGTAGGCCCACCCTAAAGGTGTAAATACCACTTTTTCTTACGGGATTTAGGAGTTTATACTCTGGGTATGTGGGTTTCAACCAAAGCCCAGTACGGCCTCAGGGCCCTGGTGGAGATTGGCCTGCGCCAGCCGGAGGCGGTTCCGCTCAAGGATGTGGCCGATGTGCAGGGCATTAGCCAGCACTACCTGGAGCAAATCGCGGCCCAGCTGCGGCGCTCGGGCTTCATCCGCAGCGTGCGGGGGGCCAAGGGCGGGTACAAACTGGGCCGTCCGGTGGAACGCATCACTGCACTGGAGGTGGTGGAGGCGCTGGAGGGCAGCCTGGCGCCGGTCACCTGCCTGGAGGATCCCCAGTCTTGCTGGCAGACCGGGAGCTGTTCTACCGAGGCCCTCTGGAAAAGGGTGGACGACGCCATGCGGGGGGTGCTGAAGCAAACCACCCTCAAGGATTTAATTGAGGAGCGCAAGCAAATAGAGGCCCGCAAGCTGGTGCGGCTCGAGCCCGCCCCGCCGGTGGCGTATGGCGGCTAGCGCTGCCGATGTCTCTGGATATCTGTCGTTGCTAGGGATTTCCGTTTTGCGGCGCATCTGGGCGGCTGAAGGGTCATTTGCCCGCAGGCTCTAGTGCTACCGAACTCCATGATTTACCTCGACTACGCCGCCACCACCCCGCTCGACCCCGAGGTGAAAGCCGCGGTGGAGGGGGTTTTATCGGTCTACGGCAACCCCAGCTCGGTGCATGGGGTGGGCCGGCAGGCGCGGCAACTGCTGGAAGAGGGCCGGGAGCGCCTGGCCAAAGCCCTGGGCTGCAAGCCCCGCGAGCTGGTGCTGACCAGTGGGGGCACCGAGTCCGATGCGCTGGCCATTTACGGCGTGGCGCTGGCGCGGGGACGGGGCCACCTGGTGAGCAGCGAACTCGAGCACTCCGCCGTCCTGACCGCGCTCAAGAACCTCGAGCGCCTGGGCTTCCAGGTTACTCTGCTGAAGCCCGATTCCAGGGGCATGATTCACCCCGAGCAAGTCGCCGAGGCCCTGCGTCCCGATACCCTGCTGGTCTCGCTGATGACCGTCAACAACGAGATTGGCAATGTGTATCCCGTCCGGGAGGTGGCCGAGGTCTGCCGTGCGCGGGGGGTGCTCTTCCACACCGACGCGGTACAGGGCTTGGGCACGGTGCCCTGCCGGGTCGAAGACCTGGGGGCCGACCTCATCTCTCTGGCCGCCCACAAGTTTTACGGCCCCAAAGGGGCGGGGGCGCTTTATGTGCGGAAGGGCCTCGAGCTCTTCCCGCTGATGCCCGGCAAGCAGGAGCAGGGCTACCGGGGGGGCACCGAGAACCTGCCGGCGGTGTACGGCATGGGCCTGGCCGCCGAGAAAGCCGTGGCCGTTCTGGCCCAAGAATCGCAAAAACTGCTGGGCCTGCGGGCGCGCCTGGAGGCGGGGCTGCTGGCCCTTCCGGGGGTCGAGCTCAACGGACACCCCACCCTGCGGAGCCCCAAGCACGTCAACGTCACGGTTCTGGAAGCCGACGGCGAGGCGCTCCTGCTCAACCTCGACCTGCTGGGGTTGGCGGTCTCCTCGGGCTCGGCCTGTGCGAGCGGGAGCCTCGAGCCCTCCCACGTTTTGCTGGCCTTGGGGCGCAGCCGGGCCGAGGCCAGGGCCTCGGTGCGCTTTAGTTTAGGGCGCTTCACCACCGAAGACGAAGTGGACCAAGCTGCCGCCCTTTTCGCGGAAGCGGTGGGGCGCTCGAGGCTCTCCTCCGCTTCCCCTCACTCCGCTGCGTCGGCTGGGGCGTAGAGAACCTGCGACAGTGTTGCAGGCGCACAGTCGTGAAGATACTCATACACGCCTACAGATTCCAAAGATAGCCCTCGAGCCCCTCTAGACCGCGTAGGAGGGTCTAGGGCAAGACCCCCAAAATACTGGTTGGGTCAAAGGCCAGGTCAGCGGCCCCACCTGGCTTCCCCTGCGAGGTCGGGAATGCGAGCCCCAGCTCGGATTCGCTCACCGTGCGGGTGGGGTTCTACGGGCTATTGTGCAGCATCGCACCGAGCCGCCTAGCTGCCGACCTTTTGCCGCTCCTTGAGGGCCGCCTCACGCAGCTCCCGCCGCAGCACCTTGCCCACCGCGCTCTTGGGCAGCTCGGTGCGGAACTCGTAGATGCGCGGCACCTTGTACGCGGCCAGATTCTCGCGGCAGTGCTTATCCAGCTCTTCTTTGGTCAGCGACACACCGGGTTTGGGCACCACATAGGCTGCCACCGTCTCACCCCGGTACTCGTCGGGCAGGCCTACCACCGCAGCCTCCGCCACACCGGGATGGGCGAACAGGACTTCCTCCACTTCCCTTGGATAAATGTTGTAGCCCCCGGCGATAATCATGTCCTTCTTGCGGTCCACAATGTAAAAATAGCCGTCCTCGTCCATGCGGGCCATGTCGCCGGTCAGCAACCAGTCAATCTTGATGGCCCGGTTGGTCTCCTCGGGGCGCTGCCAGTAGCCCAGCATCACGTTGGCACCGCGGATGGCCAGCTCGCCCACTTCCCCAATCGGCACTTCGTGCAGGTTTTCGTCCAGCACCTTGGCATCAATGCCGGGCATGGGCAGCCCAATGCTGCCAATTTTGCGTGTTCCGGTCAGGGGGTTGCAGTGGGTACAGGGCGCAGCCTCGGTCAAACCGTAGCCCTCGACCAGCTTGCCACCGGTGAGCTGCTCGAATTTCTTGGCAACCTCCGTAGGCAGGGCCGCCGCCCCGGAGATACACACCTTGACCGTTCCAATCCTGCGCTTCTCGATGCCGGGGAAGTTGATGAAGCCGATGTAGAGGGTGGGCACCCCTGGAAAGTGGGTCACGCCGTGCTTCTCGATGGCCTCGATGCAGGGCTTAACCTCGGGGCGGGGCAGCAGCACAATCTTGTAACCCGCCGCGATGCCATAGTTCATGGCCACCGTCATGCCGTACACGTGAAAAAAGGGAATGGCCCCCAGCATCACCCCTTTGCCTTCCATGCTTTTGACCTCGTCGCCCCCCCAGGCCAGGCTCTGGTAGGTGTTGGCGACCAGGTTTCGGTGCGTGAGCATGGCCCCCTTGGCGACGCCGGTGGTTCCGCCGGTGTACTGCAAGAGCGCAACCTCCTCGGGCTTGGCGGGGTAGGGTGTGGCGATGGGGCTGGCCGCTTTGAGGGTCTTTTTGAAGTCCAGCCGTTTGGGGTGCTGGGGCAGGTTCACCCAGCGCTTTTCTCGGCGGGCTTTGATGGGGAAGAGCAGGTTTTTGGGAAAGGGCAGGTAGTCCTGAATACCGGTGGTGAAGACCCGCTTGACCGGCACTTCCTGCTCGATTTCGGCGTAGCGAGGCCAGAGCAAATCCAGGATGACCAGCGTCTCGGCCCCAGCATCGGAAAGCTGATGCCGGAGTTCGCGGGGGGTGTAGAGGGGGTTCACGTTCACGCACACCCCGCCTGCCGCCAGGGTTCCGTAAAAGGCAATCACAAACTGGGGGCAGTTGGGCAGCATGATGGCCACCCGGTCGCCCGGCTGCACCCCCTGGGCCTGAAGGGCGCCCGCAAACTTGAGCACCGACTCCCACAGGGCGCGGTAGCCCATCACGCTTCCCATGAACTCGAGGGCCACGTGGTCGGGGTATTTCTGGGCAGTGTTGGCCAGCAGTTTCCAGAGGGGCACCTCGGGCACCTCAACATCCGCCGGGACACCTTTGTCGTAATGGTTGAGCCAGGGTCGGGTCATGGATAGCTCCTTCGCAGGCAGTCATGCAAAGTTTGCTCCAAGTCTAGCAAATCATGTACCGAGTTCAAGATGCTATGTGACTTGGTATGGGAATTTGAAGAAGATCAGCGCAAAAAGTCTATCAGGCGAGGGCCTTTCCCGTGTAACCATAAACCGGTCTTGTTTCCGCCGAACTCGAGCCCCTTTGACGGATGCGTAAGGTGGGCGGTCGGAAGCAGGTGGTCGGTCTCCAACCCCTGTGCCCGAATCCCCTGCTTTCTGCTTCAACGTTCTCAGAGTTTGCCGAGAATTCCGGTGAAAACGGTCGGATGCCACTTTAGGTGTACAAGCGATATTCAGGGAAACATAGGATGGGAGTGGGGGAGGGTCTCCAACAACTGCTCCCTAAGCGCGAATCCCTGCTTCGACGCACCGCTTCAATGGTATGCAAAGGGTTCGAGCAAAGTTGGCATTACTCGGTTTGCTTGAAGATTCAATCTCGCTGAGAGTTCAGGACGCATCCAATCAGACCCTCAGGCCCAGGTCTTGATGGGAAGGCCCAGGTTGGCAAGAAATCTCAGGCTGGTGGCGGGGCAGATGTAAACCTGCCGCATGGTTGACGGTTGGCTGCCACAGGTGTTTGATTAGGGTCTATGAACCTTCAAGAGACCATTGCCGAGCTGACCCCAAGCCTTCTCGAGATGCGCCGCGACTTTCACCGCCACCCCGAACTGGGTTTCCAGGAGGTTCGCACCAGCGCCAGACTGGCCGAGTTTTTGGAAGGGTTGGGCCTCGAGGTCACCCGGGGTGTGGCCCAGACCGGCGTGGTGGCTCGACTGAAGGGGGCCAGGCCCGGCAAAACCGTGCTGGTGCGGGCCGATATCGACGCCCTGCCCATCCAGGAAGAGTCCGGCGTACCCTACAGCTCCCAGACCCCCGGTGTCATGCACGCCTGCGGCCACGACGGCCACGCCGCCATTGCGGCCCATGTGGCTGCGGTGCTGGCGCGGTACCGGGATCGGCTCGAGGGTGAGGTGCGCTTTGCCTTTCAGCCAGCCGAAGAAATTGTCTCCGGGGCTCGTCCCATGGTGGAAGCGGGGGTGCTGGAGGGGGTGGATTGCGTGGTGGGGCTGCATCTGTACAGCCTGATGCCAGCGGGAAAGGTGGGGGTTCGGCCCGGCCCCTCGATGGCTGCAGCCGACGCCTTTACCATCCACCTGCGGGGCCGGGGCGCCCATGCGGCCATGCCCCACGAGGGGGTGGATACCGTCCTGATGGCTTCACAGATTGTGGTGGCCCTGCAAAGCCTGGTCAGCCGCGAGACCGACCCGGTGGCGACCGCGGTCATCACCATCGCTACCGTTTCGGCGGGCGAGGGTGCGCACAACATCATCCCCGAAACCGCCGAACTCAAGGGCACCCTACGCACCTTTGATGCGGGTTTGCGGGAGAAGTTGATTCGGCGGATTGGCGAACTCTCAAAGGGCATAGCCCAGGCCATGGGGGGCAGCGCCGAGGTCACCTGGCTGCCCGGCTCACCCGCCGTGGTCAACGACCCCCAGATGGTCGAACGCTTCCGGCAGGTGGCCCGGCAGGTGGTGGGGGAGGAGGCGGTGCTCGAGGTGCCTCCGGTGATGGGGGGCGATGATATGTCGGAGTTTCTGAATCGCCGTCCGGGGGTTTACTTCTGGCTGGGCGCCGGCGACCCCGACCCCCGCAAAAATCGCCCGCACCACCACCCTGCCTTCTGGATTGACGATGAGCGCTCCTTGCCCTTAGGCACCGAGTTGATGACACGAGCTGTGCTCGACTTTTTGCGCTAGAGTCTGCTGCGCTCGCCCTTCGCCCAACTCTTGGTAGGAAATACTACACATGACCACCGCCCGATGGGTACACACTGGGGCATGAAGGGTTTATTTGTCCTGGTGCTGCTGGTATTGTCAGGTGGACAGGCCCAGCGCTTGCAGGATGTGCCCCCGCAAGAGCGCTCAGCTATTCAGGCCGTGATCCTGGCGCAGATGGAAGCTTTCAAAAAAGATGATGCCGTGCGGGCTTTTTCCTTTGCCTCGCCGGGCATTCGCCAGGTTTTCCAGACGCCCGAACGCTTTATCGAGATGGTCAGGACAGGCTACGCCCAGATTTACCGACCCCTCAAGGTCGAGTTTGGGCCGGCCAGTCGCTCGGTTGGGGCCTTGCAACAGGTGCGCCAGGTGGTGAACCTGGTCGGTCTGGACGGTAAGAAGGCGGTTGCGTACTACCTGATGGAGTGCCAGGCGGACGGGAGCTGGAAGATTGGAGGGGTGCAGCTCGAACTCATCACCGACGATCAGACCATCTAGAGCGCTCTTACCATGCTTTGAGCAGTTCGAGTGCAAGAAAGCACTTGCCTGAACAGAACAGTGGCCGCCAGAAAACTCGAAAAACTGCGTCTGGCTTTAGATGCATTCGCGGGCAGCCACGGCTGGGAAGCGTGCGATCTGGAACCCACTGGTGCGGCTCAGCAGACCGGTTTTCATGCCCCCAGCTTCACAGACGGGCCTGCGGTGGGTCTATTCTGAGTTGCTCTGGCTCGAGGCTCCGTCGAAGCCGCCCGTTCACCGCTCCTCCAGAACCCCCTGCCGGAGCAACGCCGGCACAATCGGCTCGCCTACCCGCAACAGGGCATAGCTGCCCAGCCTGCGGGCGGTGGTTTTCAGGCGCAGCAGATGCTTCGCCAGGGTTTCCTGGTAGCCCCTTATTTCCGCTTCCCCTACCTCCAGCCGGCTCCCGACCTCAACATCGTGCAACAGGGCTTCAGCAAAGCCAGGTGCGAGTTCTTCGGCGGCCATGACCTGAACCAGCACCACGCGCCGCAATTTTTGCAACAGGCGCGACCAGTCCAGCTCGTCCAGACCATCGGTCACAAGTACGCTGACGCCTTTGGGTCGGGGAAGGTTCATCAGCACCGATGGCCCCTCGGCTACCTTCTGAGGCTGCCCCCGGTAGCGGCCTCCTCCCCACACAAAAGCCCCTTCGAACCTGGCACACTCCGCCAGCACGCGCAGCACCCGCTCGGCGTAAGCCTCTTTCCCCAACAGCTTCATGCTGGGCGAACCGTCCAGAAAAAAGGTGAAGCGGGCCGGGGCTTCGGTCTGAAAGATGCGGGTGTAGAGTCGGCCCGTGCGTGCGTACGCCCGCCAGTCTATAAAGCGGGGCTCATCGCCCTGAGCGTAGCCGCGCAGCTCGTAGAACTCCAGCCCCCGCCCGGGTATGGCCTGGGTGCGCTCGCCCGCGAAGGGCTGGGTGGGGCGGGTGCGGATGCGGTAGCGGGTCACGGCACGTCCTGCCTTCAGCAACAGTGTAGGCCATGGATGGCCGTCTGGCGGTGGCCTGGTGCGCCTTGCCAAGTTCCCTGGGGTTTTGTATACTTCACCCTTGGTGTCCTTTGTGGGTCAGGTTAGACCCAAGGGCAGCCAAAGACAGCGACGGGCCACAAGCCTTAAAAATGTCGCCGAGGCGCTCGTAGGGAAGCGTTTTTCGCGTGAATCGGTTGGGAAGTCCCTAGTCCCAAATGCAAGCGGGGGTCTGGTTGTGGAGACTGCCAGGCAAGCGTTGTCGGGCCTCACCCCAACCCCCAACCAGGAGGAACTTTGCCTAGCAAGCGCAACATCGAAAACCTCGAGGCGCTCACCGCTACCCTCAGGGGCGCGGAAGGCTCGTTCTTCGTGGTGAACTACCAGGGGCTCGAGGCGGGCCAGACCGGGAAGCTCCGCAAGGCGGTGCGGGAAAAGGGCGGCACCATTATCGTCGCCAAAAATACCCTTATCCGCAAAGCCATGAGCGACCTGGGCCTGCCGGCCATCGAAGGCTTGAGCGGTCCCTCGGCGGTGGTCATTTTCAACGACCCTGCCGGCGCCGCCAAGGCCCTCAAGGAGTTCGCCAAGACGAACGATAAAGGCATTCCCGCCTTCAAGTCGGGGGTGCTCTCGGGACAAGCCCTCACGGGCTCGCAGGTAGAGGCCCTGGCCGATCTGCCCAGTCAGAAGGAACTGCAAGCCGAGCTGGTGGGCGTGCTGTCCGCTCCCATGTCCAACCTGGTGGGGGTGCTGGGGGCAAAGGCGCAGGAATTGGTGGGCATCCTGGATGCCCGGGTTCAAAAGCTGGAGGCCGCTTAGGCCCCATAGGAGGAAAAAATGGCTCTCGATATCGCTGCAATCAAAGCTCAACTTTCTGGCGCAACCGTCCTGGAACTCAAGCAACTCATTGACGAACTGAAGGAAGAGTGGGGTGTGACCGCTGCGGCTCCGGTGGCGGTGGCCATGCCGGGTGCGGCTGCCGGCGCTGCTGCGCCTGCGGCGGAAGAAAAGACCGAGTTTGACGTGGTGCTCAAGGATGCGGGCGCCCAGAAGCTCAACGTCATCAAGGAACTCCGCGCCATCACCGGCCTGGGCCTGAAGGAAGCCAAAGACCTGGCCGAGCAGGGCGGCAACGTCAAGGAAGGCGTTTCCAAAGAGGAAGCTGAGAAGATCAAGAAGCAGCTCGAGGATGCCGGCGCCAAGGTCGAGCTGAAGTAAGACCTCGCCCCACGAACCCCCGGGCTAGAGCCTGGGGGATTTTCTTATCGCGCCCTTCACAGTCGTGCCCGCCTGGATAGGTGGCCACTGTTCTGTCCAAGACAAAGCTTTCTTATAGTCGAATGGCTCTAAATAGGTGAAGAGCGCTCTAAAAGCCCGCACAACCACTTCCGCGCGATGAGCGAATCCGGTCAATCCTCGCCTGGACTCGTTCTGTACCTCCCCAACCGCGTTGGGGAGGCCCGGTGGGTGGTTGGCCTGGCCCTTTGCGCAACCACTTTTTGGGGGTCTTGTCCGATACCCTCCCATACGGTTCGGAGGGGCTCGAGGGCTATCTTTGGAATTGGTGGGCGCTTTACGACTGTGTGGTACTGGCATCTGGACTGCCGGGCCCAACGTTTTGCTGACCGGATTTTTGTACACTTTACGTATGCTTCGAATTCTTCTGGTTCATTGGGTGCTGTGGGGCCCGGCCCTGGCGCAACTGTGCGACCAGCCCTTTTCACCGGCCAGACCCGGCTGGGAGTGGCAGTACCGGGTTGTTGGTGAGCGTTCCAGCACCTACTCCATCCGAAAGACCAACATCACCGATGGGGGCTTTACCCAGGTGCGTCAGACGGCCAGCAGCCGGGAGGAAATGAAGTATCGCTGCACCCTCGAGGGCATTTTTCCGGTAGATTTTGGTGGCAGCGGGAGCAACCGACTCGAGGCCGGAGGGCAGCCGGTCAGCTACGACCTGGACGTGGTCAAAATAACCGGCGTAGCCATTCCCGACTACGATACCTGGGCGGTAGGCAATAGCTGGAAGCTGGTGATGGAGGTGCGGGGCACCGGGCAACAAGGGCCGCTCCGATTCAACATCAGCGGAACCCTCGAGACCACCTACCGGGTCGTGGCCCAGGAGACCGTGACCACCCCTGCGGGCCGTTTTACGGCTTACAAACTCCATACTACCTTTACGACCCGAATACGGGCCAGCGCCGGCCCCATCCAAATCCCCTTCAACTTCGAAAGCCAGGGCACCAGCTGGTACGCCGAAAACGTAGGACTGGTCAAGAGCATCCAGAGAACCCGCGACGGCGAAAACGTGACCGAGCTGGTCGCCCTGCGTAAGTAACGCTCAGGCGGTGCGGTTCAGGGGCAGGTAGGCCGCCGCCGGCAGCTCGAGTTGGTTTTGGGGATGCTGGGCCTGGGTGCGCCAGGCGGCCAGGGCAATCATGGCCCCGTTATCGGTGGCCAGGCCCCTGGGAGGGAAGAGGAGCCTCAAACCCGAGGCCCGTAGGTGGGCCTGAAGGGCGGCATTCTGCGCCACCCCCCCGGTCACCAGCACGGTGGTCAGGCCGGTGCGCTGGGCCGCACGGGTGACCACCTGGCTGATGTGTTCCACTGCAACCTGCTGAAACCTGGCAGCAATGTCGGCGGGCGCGTAGCCTTTTTCGATGGCCCTCGCAACCGCCGTTTTCAGGCCCGAGAAACTGAAGGCAAAGCCCTCCTGACCCTGGAGTGGAACCCCCAGGGGCACGTTGCGGGCATCCCCCTGCCGGGCCAGTTGTTCGATTTGAGGCCCCCCTGGATAGCCCAAACCCAGCAGGCGGGCCGATTTATCGAAAGCCTCGCCTGCGGCATCGTCCAGGGTGGCCCCGAGCAGCTGGTAATTCCCCCAGCTTCGAACCTCGAACAGATGGGTGTGGCCGCCCGAGGCAATCAGGGCCAGAAAGGGAGGGGTGACCTCGGGTTGCTCGGCCAGCGCAGCGTAAATGTGGCCCTCGAGGTGATGCACTGCCACAAAAGGCTTGCCCAGGGCAAAAGCCAGCCCTTTGCCGTAGGTATAGCCCACCAGCAAGGCCCCAATCAGGCCTGGCCCCCTTGTGGCTGCAATCAGATCGAGGGCAGGGGCCTCAATGCCCCCTTCCTCCAGCGCTTGCTGCACCAGCCCATCAATCACCTGGGTATGCTCACGGGAGGCCAGCTCGGGCACCACCCCCCCATAGCGCTGGTGTAACAGGGTCTGCGAGGCCACCAGGTTGACCACCACCGTTCCATCCCGCACCAGGCCCACCCCGGTATCGTCGCAGGAGGTGTCGATGCCCAGAATCCACACACCCCGATTTTCTGTGGTCGAACCTGGCTGGTCAAGCCAGAAGGGTATGTTTCTTGCCCATCGAAGTGCTTTTGGTGCTGTGCCGCCTGAAAGCCCGTTCAACCCCGCCCGCACGCTGAGCGAATAAACCCAGCCTGGACTCGCTCGGTTCCTCCCCGACCTCGTAGGAGAGGCCGGGTGGGGCGGCTGGCCTGGCCCTTCATGCAACCAGCTGCTTGGGGGTCTTGTCCGATACCCTCTTACACGGTCGGGAGGGGCTCGAGGGCTATCACGCTTTGGAGTCTGTGGGCGCGTCTGGGTATCTTTACGACTGTTTATCGCGCCCTTCACAGACTTGGCCGCCNACGAAAACGAGAAGGGACTAGCAGACCTGCCTCACCGGGGTGAGG
>NZ_JANWVH010000049.1 GCF_025056915.1 Meiothermus sp.
GGCAAAGCCCGGTACAAGCAGCAGGCTGGCTGGGTGATTGAGGTGCTGTCCAAGACCACCGAGGCCATAGACCGGGGCGAAAAGCTGCAAAGCTACACGGCCATGCCCGCCCTCAAAGCCTACATCCTGGTCTCGCAAGATAAGCCACTGGTCGAGATTTTCGAGCGTTTAGAGAACCATTCCTGGCGCTATACCCCTGTTGGTGAGCAGGGCGCCTTCAAGCTGCCTTGCCTGGATTTGCAGCTCGAGGTGACCGAGGTATACCAGGGGAGGATCTTCTAACCCTGTCCATGGCCCTGTGACAGGAGCGCAGCATGCCGGGATGGGGGCACCCAAATTTGCTTGCCTTGATGGGCCTCCGGTGCTACCCTACTAGAGGCAGTTTTGCTACCTTGTAAGGCCAAGAACACAGGGTTCAAGGCGCAAGGTTCAGGAGGCACCGTGGAAGATCACAGTTCTAGTCGAAGATTGAGCCCGGTGTGCTCCCACACCGACTAATCCTCGACAAACCGTGTACCCTGCGGAGCTTCCTTCCAAGATTCGGCCTGGGCCGAAAACCGAAGGAGGCCGCACATGTACGAGACCCAAACCCTGGCTGGGCTGGATGCCCTCCAAAGCGCCCTGAAGGAAAGCGACGCCTTCAAGGTCAAGGCGGCGCTGGAGGAGCTTTACCCGGCGCAAATTCTGGAGCACTGGTCGGCGTTTGCTCCCGAACACCGCCTGCCCATCCTGACCCTGCTCTCCCCCCCTGATGCGGCAGAGGTATTCAGCCACCTCGAGGAGAGCGAACAGGCTGAGCTTCTGGAGGCTTTGCCCCCCTGGCGGGTCAAGGAGCTACTGGAGGAACTCTCGCTCGACGACCTGGCCGACACCATCAACGCCGTCGAGGAGGAAAACCCTGCCCAGGCCGAGGCCCTCTTGCGGCAGCTCGACCCCGAAACCCGCGCCGAGGTCGAAGAGCTGGCCGAGTACGAAGAGGACGAGGCCGGGGGCATCATGACCTCGGAGTACATCGCGGTACGCGACACCATGCGGGTCGAGGAGGTATTCCGCTTTCTGCGGCGCGAGGCCCCCGATGCCGAGCAAATCTACGTGATTTATGTGGTAGACGCCGAGGAACACCTGGAAGGGGTGCTCACCCTGCGCGACCTGATTGTGGCCGACCCCAAGACCCGCATCGCAGAAATCATGAACCCCGACGTGATTTTTGTGCGCGACGACACCGACCAGGAAGAGGTTGCGCGCCTGATGGCCGACTACAACTTTACGGTGCTGCCGGTGGTGGACGAAGACAAGAAACTGGTGGGCATCGTGACCATTGACGACGTGGTGGACGTGATTCAGGAAGAGGCCACCGAAGACATCTACCGCCTGGGCGCGGTGGAGTCGCCGGAGCTGGTGTACAGCCAGTCGAGCATCTGGACGCTCTGGAGCGCTCGAGTCCGCTGGCTGATTATTCTCATTATCACCGGTAGCATCACCAGCACCATTCTGCAAGGCTTCGAGTCGGTGCTGGAGGCAGTCACCGCGCTGGCCTTTTACGTGCCGGTGCTGGTCGGCACCGGGGGCAACACCGGAAACCAGTCCAGCACCCTCATCGTGCGGGCCCTGGCCACACGGGACGTGAGCCTGAGCAGCTGGCTGCGCATTCTACGCAAGGAGCTGGGGGTGGGGGTGCTCTTAGGCCTGACCCTGGCGGCGCTGCTGACCATCAAGGTTCTGATTGATGGTCAGACCCGGCTAATCCTGGTGGTGGCAGTTTCGCTAGGGATTGTGGTGCTGCTGGCCAACGTGGTGGGGGCCATGCTGCCCTTGCTGCTCAGGCGGTTGAAACTGGACCCGGCCCTGATCTCCAACCCCCTGATTGCCACCGTGACCGATGTGACCGGGCTGGTGGTCTACCTGAGCGTGGCCCGGCTGCTGCTGAACCTCTAAGTATGCGGCTTTCAATGCTGGTCGAGTGGAGCCTGGGCAGCCCCATGCGCTATGACTGGGACGGACAAAAGCTGGTGCCCCGCGACCCCCCCTGGCGGGCCGAATGGGGCCTGCCCCCCGTGAACTACGGCCAGATTCCGGGGTATTTCAACCCTGCCGACCAGGCCGCCCTGGACGCCATCTGGGCCAGCCGGCAACCGATTCCAGCGGGAAGCTGGCTTCTGGGCGAGGTACTGGGGATGGTCTGGCTCCAGGACGGCGACCACAAAATTATCCTGGGCGAGCCATCGCAGTTGACCAACCTCGACCTGGCAGGGCTTTGGGCCTGGTTCGAGGGTCGCGGGCCTCGCCTGGCCGGGCCTGCGGAGGCCATCGCCTTCGTCCGTTCGCTGCCTGGGGTCAGGGATGCTAGAGCGCCAGGGCGTTGAAGAGGTCAAAGAGCAGCAGCCAGGCTCCCTGTAGGGCAATGGCCCACCCGGCCCCCTGGCTGCGGGCATCGGGCTGCAAGGCCAGGAAAACGCCCCCCGCAAGGTAGAGCACATCGAGCGCCGCGTTGATGTAAAGCAGGTCGCGCAGCCCCTCCCTGTCGGGCTCGGGGCCCAGCAGCCCCAGCAGGGCAATCCCCGAGTTGACCGCCGCCCAGACCGAGTTGGTCAGCCAGAACGAGCGTTGCCAGGGGTCGTCGCTCAGGAGCCCGGCGGTGGAGCCGGCCAGCGTCCAGGGCACGCTCCAGGCCAGCAGCCGGGCCGAAATGGCCAGCCCCCGGAAGCCTTCCGGGGCCGGGCCAAAGAGCAGCCGCTCCCAGGAGGGGCGCTCGAGCTGGCCGGGCTTCTGGGCTTGCTCGGCCAGCAGCGGTGGTTCAGCCGCGATGGCCGGCCCCACCGAGAACTGGGGTTGGGCCAGACCCAGCGAACCCAATAGCAGCAACCCAAACCATATACCCGGTTTCATCCCTTTAGCTTCCAGGCTCAATGGGCCTGCGAATTCGCCTCGGGCAACACTTTGCCGGGGTTCAGGCGGTGCTCTGGGTCGAAGGCCACCTTGACCCGGCGCAGGGCCTCGAGCGTCGTTGGGTCTACCGCCTCCCGCATGAAGTCGCGCTTCATGAGGCCGATGCCATGCTCGCCGGACAGCACCCCCCCGTGCCGCAGGGCCACCCGGGCAATCTCGTGCAGAAGCTCCCAGACTTTTTCTTCGGCGTCTGCCTTGGGGTCGTAGAGCACGTTGGGGTGCAGGTTGCCGTCGCCAATGTGGCCAAACTGCACCACCCGCAGGCCATACTGCCGGCCCAGCGCCTCGACCGCCCGCACCACCTCGGGCAGGCTCGAGCGCGGCACCGCGATATCTTCGTTCAGGCGCTTGGGCTTGATGGCCCCAATGGCGGGCGAGATGGAGCGCCGGGCCTTCCACAGGGCCTCGCTCTCGGCACTGTTCTGGGCAATCCGCACGCTGGCGCCATGCTTCTGGCAGGCTTCGGCCACCCAGGCCAGCTCTTCCTCCACCACCACGGGGTCGTCGCCATCGGTGTCCACCAGCAAGATGGCGGCAGCCTGGCGGGGCAGGCCCAGTTTCAGGTAGTCCTCCACCGCGTTGATGCAGCCGTTGTCCATGAACTCGAGCTTGCTGGGCACCGCCCCCGCCGCGATGGCCTCGGAGACGGCCTCGGCAGCCTGCCCCACTTCGCTAAAGATGGCCATCAGGGTGCGGGTGTAGCGGGGGATGGGCTCTAAGCGCAGCCTGGCCTCGGTGATGAGCCCCAGGGTGCCCTCCGAGCCCACCAGGAGGCCCACCAGGTCGTAGGCTTCGCGCCGCAAACGGTGCACCGCCCCGCTATAGTCCACGAACTCGAGCTCCACCACATAGTCGCCGGTCACGCCCTTCTTGAAGCACATCGGCCCCCCGGCGTTCTCGGCCAGGTTGCCCCCAATGGTGCTGGTGCGAAAGGAGGCCGGGTCGGGGGGGTAGCAAAGCCCATAAGGCCGGGCCTGCTCGCTGATTTGCAGCGTGACCACCCCCGGCTGCACCGTGGCCAGGCGGGCCTGGGGGTCAATCTGCAAACCGGTCATGCGGGTAAAGGACACCACGATGGACTCCTGAACCGGCACCGCTCCGCCCGAGAGGCCGCTGGCCGCACCCCGGGCCACCAGGGGCAGGCCCACCCGGTTGGCAAAGCGCACCACCTCCACCACCTCGGCAGTGGAAGTCGGCAGCACCACCAGCGTGGGGGTGACGCCCATGGCAATCCCGTCATAGGAGTAGTTGCGCCGCTGGGCCAGCTCGAGCAGAACCTTCTCCCGGCCCAGCCGAGCCTGTAGCTCCCGAGCGGTCTGGGCTGGCTCGGCGGATTCCGGGCGGGGCGCAGGCTTGAGGGGCTTCTTGCCAAGGTTCAGGGTCACAGCCACAGCTTATCAGAGTGCCTCGGGGTAGCGACGATGAATGATTCTGCAATACGATCGCGCGCTACACAGCCGTAAGGATACCCATACACGCCCACACAAGAGTGATAGCCTTCAACCCCCTCCCTTCCACGTAGGGAGGGTTGGGGAGGGTATTAGCCAGGGCCCTCAATGTACCGGTTGCGTGGAGGGCCAGGTTAGCCACCCCACCTGGCCTCCCCCTACAAGGCAGGGTAGGAACAGAGCGAGGCCGGGCCTGGATTCCGTGCGGGTGTGATTGTACGGGCCTTTGGGCAACACCGCACTACGCCCTACACTTCACGGACAGTTGTCAATCACCGGAATGCCGGGAAAGACCAGCCGGGCAGAGCTGCCGTTGGTGGCAAAAACGGTCAACTCCAGCCGGGTGGCCCCAATCTGGCGGGGCTGGGGCACGGGGGTAACCACAATCCCTTGCGGCGACACGCTCAAGGGCGCGGTTCCCTGGCTCAAGGCCCAGTTCACGCTGATGCGGTTGTTCTGGTTGGTGTAGCCGCCGGTGTCTTTGCTCATGCTGAGGGTATGGGTGGTCTGGCCGGTGGTCTCCCCTACCAGGCGCGAGTCCCAGCGGGCGATGCGGGCGAAGTCGTTGTAGCGGAAGCTGTAGGTCAGGGTGGTTATCTTGTTGTCGCAGATGTAGGAGCGGCCCGCACTGTCGCGGAAGTTGCTCTCGTAGCGTAGGTCGGAGATGAGCAGGGTATCAGCGGGGTTGGTGCCGATGGGGATGCAGCCCGCAAAAACCAGCAGCAGGGTAAGGGCATACAGGGTCTGTTTCATGGTTCTATGATGGCTAAAGAGCCTCGAGTTTGCGTAAGCGCCGCATGAACAAGCGTTTAGTTTGGCCACGCTGGGCGCAAAACCTGAAGGCCTGCTTAAACTGGGCTGGTATGAACTACTGGCTGCTCAAGTCGGAACCCGAGGTATTCAGCATAGACGACCTGAAAAAACAAAAAACCTCCATCTGGGACGGGGTTCGCAACTACCAGGCCCGCAATTTCCTGAGGGCCATGCAGGTAGGCGACCTGGCTTTTTTCTACCACTCCAGCACCGAGCCCCCTGGCGTGGTGGGCCTCTGCCGGGTTCTGGAGACCCATATTCCCGACCCCACCCAGTTTGACCCCGCCTCGCCCTACTTCGATGCCCAGAGCACCCGGGAAAACCCGCGCTGGTGGACGGTGCGGGTGGGTTTTGTGGAAAAGTATCGGCGTATGCTCACGCTAAAGCTGTTGCGGGAACAATTCAGCCCCGACGAGCTGCTGCTGCTGCGCCGGGGCAACCGGTTGTCGGTGATGCCGGTGGCTAGCGAGGTGGCCGAACGCCTTATTGCGATGACAACGTCCCGATAATCTTGAAGAGCGGCAGGAACATCCCGGCCACAATCACACCCACCACAAAGCCCAGGAAGATGATCATGAGGGGCTCGATGGCCGCCGTCAGGGCGCTCACCGCCTCGTCTACCTCGCGTTCGTAGAAGTCGGCGATTTTGGTCAGCATGGTATCGAGCGCGCCGGTCTCCTCGCCGATGGCAATCATCGAGCTCACCATGGGAGGGAAAACCTGCGGGTGGGCCTGGATGGTGGTGTAAACGGGTTCACCGGCCTGGATGGCGATTTTGGTCTGCTCGAGGATATCTTCCACAATGGCATTCCCGGCAGTGCCCTTGGTGATGTCCAGGGCCTCCACGATGTTCACGCCGCTCGAGATGAGCAGGCCAAAGGTGCGTGAAAAGCGGGCCAGCGCGCTTTTCTTCATCAGGTTGCCGAACACCGGCAGCTTGAGCTTAATCTGGTCTATCTGGTGGCGTCCCTTTTCAGTGCGGTAGTAGGAGCGATAGGCAAAGTACAAAGCCACCACTATCAGCACGATAAAAATGGTGCCCTGGCGCAAAAAATCGGAAATGCTCATCAGGGCACGGGTGAGAAGCGGCAGCTCTGAACCCAGCCCGGTCAGAATCTGGGCAAACTGCGGCACAATGCCAGTCAGCAGGAAGTACGTCACGCCCACCGCAAACACAAACACAATGGCCGGATAGGTCAGGGCCGAGCGAATCTTGCCGATCAGGGCCAGCTCGTTTTCCAGGAAGGTCGCCAGCCTGTCCAGAATGGCGTCTAAGGTACCCGAGGTCTCGCCCGCCCGCACCAGGTTGATGTACAACCGGCTGAACAGCTTGTGCTTGCTGAGGGCTTCGCTGAAGTTGGCCCCGCCCTCTACCTCGGTGCGGATTTCCTTGAGCATGGCCTGGAATTTCT
Source organism: Meiothermus sp. (assembly GCF_025056915.1). GTDB lineage: Bacteria > Deinococcota > Deinococci > Deinococcales > Thermaceae > Meiothermus. The sequence goes on from NZ_JANWVH010000049.1 coordinate 6,620, forward strand.
TTTTCTCGGTCTGGCGCTCGAGAATCGCCAGGGCCTGCACGATGGGCAACCCCGCATTGAGCATGGTGGCCAGCTGGCGGCTGAAGATAGCCAGGTCTTTGAGGCCGGGCTGGGGTTCGAAACCGGGCAGCTTGATTTCAGCCTGCAAACCCTTGCCGGGCTCCTTGATTTCCGCAATGAACAAGCCTTTCTCACGCAGGTTTCGGGCCGCCGTGCGAATGTCGTCGGCTTCAATGACGGCGTTGACCAACCGCCCCTGACGGTCCCTGGCCTTGTATTGATAGGTTGGCATACTCGCTCTAGTATAGCCTCGGGAAACAAGAGCCGTGGTGAAATAACCACATCTTTTTATTAGAACATGGACACCCCAACCCTCAAAGCCCAAATTCTGGCTGTCTTGTTTGCCGCTGGCCGGCCCCTGTCTCTGAGCGACCTGAGCCCCCTGGGCAGCGAAGAAGCCCTCACGCGGGCCATCGTGGCCCTCGAGCACGACCTGGCCAGCGGCCAGGCCGGGGTACAGCTCGAGCGCGTGGCCGGAGGCTGGCGGCTGGTGGTGCACCCCCTGCACCTGACCGCCGTCGAACAGGTGTTGCGTCCCAACCCCCCGCGTATCTCCAAGGCCGCCCTCGAGGTGCTGGCGTTGGTCGCCTACCAGCAGCCCCTCACCCGGGCCGAGTTGGAAGCCCTTCGGGGCCGGAGCGTGGAGGGGGTTCTGGACGGGCTGCTGGAGCGTCAGCTGGTGCAGGTGGTGGGGGAAAAGGACGCGGTGGGGCGGCCCAAGCTGTTCGGAACCACCGAGCGGTTTTTGGAAATGTTTGGCCTGGAAAGCCTGGCCGACCTCCCCCCGCTGGGCGAGGGCCCGGTGCTGCTGTTGCGCAGCTAGTCATTCACAAATCCTGGGGCCGGTGGAAGCGGAGGAAGGCGTCTGGGTCGCATACTTCTGAGCTTGAAGCGAGGGGTGCTCTCAAACCCAAACGAAAGCGTCCTTTCAAATGTCGTGAATCTGATGTCCCAACGCGCCAAACACTCAAAAGCCCTGCAGCAGACCCTGCTTTCTGAAGCCGGATGGCAAAGCCTGATGGATGAATGGATGCTCGATTCAAAGGCCCCTGTCCCGCCACCCAAGGCCGGTCTTGCCACTGGCTTTGAACTTCGGCCTCCGGCAGCCCTTCGTTATAATGCCGCAGGACAGGCGCACTGCGCTTTGAGGGAGGCCTTTACGTTGTGACGATTCGGGTCGATCTGGTTCCCAAACCCCCCTACACTCATCCGGTGCTTCTGGTGGACGTTTTTTACGGCAGTGCGGTGGGTATGCTGCTGGCCGCCGGTGCTACGCAAGTCTGGATTGCCAAAAGCGTGCGGGCTGCCCTCATTCTGGCCGAGGGCGGCGGGCTGCTGCTCGGTGAAGAGGAGGGCCTTCCGCCTGAAGGGTTTCACAACGGCCTCTCGCTTCAGGCCCTCCAAAAGCAGCGCTTTGAGGGGCAAAGGTGTGTGCTGCTGGCCAAGTCGCTGGCCGAGTCGCTCGAGCAGCTGCCTCCGCAAAGCCTGCTGGCCTGTTTCCGCAATGCCCGCCAGGCCGTCCAGTATGCGGTGGACCAGCAGATACACACGGTGGTTGCGGCCACTCAGAGCAAGCTGGAGCCCAGCCTGGCCAACACTGTGGTGGCAGGCTTCCTGGCCAAAAGGCTGCATCAGGCCCTGGGCCAGTGGAGCAGCTTGCAGGAGGGTGCACGGCTGGCAACAGCCCTGCTTAAGTCCTTCCCCGACCCCCAGGAATCGCTGGTTCAGTCTGATTTCGGCAAGCAGCTCTACCGCACAGGGCGCAGCGAAGACCTGGCCCTGGCCAGCCTGGTCAGCGTGGAGGACATACTGCCCCGGCTGACCCAGGTGCGGACCCTGGAAGCCCAGAAATATGGGCTCACCAAGGATCGCTACGGTTTTTGCTTCGAGGCGAGGTGAGCATGCAGCGGGTGGAGATCCTGGGCACGCCGGTGGATTTGGTGAACCTCGAGCAAACCCTGGCCTGGATCGAGGAAAAAATCGCGCATCCCCTTCCCCACTGCGCCCAGATTGTCACCACCAACCCCGAGGCGGTGGTGCGGGCCCAGTCTGACCCAGCCCTCAAGCAAGCCCTGCACGAGAGCGAACTGGTCACCGCCGACGGCGTGGGCATTGTCTGGGCGGTGCGCCGCCTGACCGGCCAGCGGCTGGCCGACCGGGTGCCGGGGTCGGAAATTTTGCCGGCAGCCTTTGCCAGGCTGGGCCCCCGGCTGCGGGTTTACTTTCTGGGCGCCGCACCAGGGGTGGCCGAACGGGCCGCCCGGAGCGCCCAGGCACGCTGGGGCATCCAGGTTTGCGGGGTGCAGGACGGCTACTTTCAGGATGAGGCTGCCGTGGTTGCGGCCATCCACCAGGCCCGGCCCGACCTGCTGGTGGTGGGTATGGGCGAGCGCCAGGACACCTTTATCCACCGGCACAAAGCCCGGCTGGGGGCCAAGGTGGCCATCGGGGTGGGCGGCATGATTGACGTGCTGGCGGGCGAGGTCAGGCGAGCACCCCTGTGGGCCCAGAAACTCAAAATCGAGTGGCTGGTGCGCATTGCAGGCGACCGCAAGCGCTGGGGTCGGTTTCCCAGGTTGCTTCAGTTCGTGCGCCTGGTGTTGAGCAGCCCGCGGCAGACGGCTCACTCCTAGCCGAGGTGTTTTCAACGCCCCGGCCCCGGAAAAGGGCCAAATATGCTTCCCGGAGGGTTGTAGGGCCCGGCCACGAACTCGCCCATGCCTCGAGCCAGCACCCCCTGGCCCAGCCAGGTACCGCTGCCCGAAACGGGGCCCTCCCAGTAGGCCACCCGTGTCGAGGCGGTCAGGAGTTCCTGGTCTTTTCGCAAGGGCTCGAGGCGAAGGCTCAGGCCCTCGGCGGCGACCTGCCAGGCAAGGTTGTAGACCCGCCCGCTGGGCGAGGTCCAGCTTTCCAGGGGGGTCATCTGGAGATTGCCCAGCTCACGAATCTGCCCGTTGGGCAGGGTGGCCGTACCGGCGAGCTGCACCACCTCTCCTCTGGCGTTCTTGACCCGGTAGAGCATCAGGTCGGTGCCGTCCGACAGGTGCAGCCCGAACCAGTCCCACAGCGCCCCCAGCCCGGTAGCATTGCCCTGGCTCCCAATCTGGTCGCCCCACTGGTGGTCCATCCAGGCCTCGCCCCGCACCGGCCTGCCTGCAATCTGGCCCTCGAGGGCCATGCGGGTAAAGGACACATAGTACATGCGCCCGGTCTCGGCGGTGCCCGAGTATCCAGGCGGATGCACCACGGCGGGTTTGAGCGGGGTCAGGCGTACCTGGATGGGGCCCGCAGCCAGCTGGTAGCTGTTGCCCACCTGCACCAGTTTCCAGTCCCCCTGCTCGATGCGCAAAGGCGGGTAGGCCACCAGGCTGTCGCCCCAGGGCCGGTCGGTGCGAAAGTCGAAGCGCTCTTCGAAGAGCTTCTGGTTGCTGCGCAAGTCGGTGAGCGCAATGTGGGAGGCGTGGTAGGGACCCGGAAAAAAGATGGCCGGGTTGATGAAGCCAACCTGCCAGTTCTGGGGCGCATAGGCCTTGAACAAGGCCCAGTGGAAGGCCAGCCCCTCCTCGGGCAGGTAGGCCGAGACATACCACCACTCCAGGGGTGCGTTGTTGGGCCCCCAGTTGTCGGGGCTGGGCAGGCGGTTGGGGTCCACCGGCTGCAGGCTGGGCAGGCACCCTGCCAGAGCCAGTAAGAGGGCAGCGGGCCAGTAGCGCATACCTAGAGTGTACGCAAGCCAGGGGCCAAACGGCTGTGGCTCAGGGCGTAAACTGAGGGGCGGATTGAGCGCGCCATGACCGACACCCACTGCCACCTGGATTACATGGAGCCCGAAGAAACCCAGGCCGCCATCGAGGCCTCGAGGGACTTCAAGGCCATCCTGACCATCGGCACCAACCCCGTTCGCAACCGCAGGGCCCTGGCCCTGGCCGAGGCCCACCCTCAGATTTGGGCGGCGGTGGGCCTGCACCCCACCGAGGCCGGACTGCTCTCGCCCGAGCTCGAGGCCGACCTGCACCACCTGGCCCAGCACCCCCGGGTGCGGGCCATCGGCGAGACCGGGCTCGACTTCTACTGGACGCCCGAAACCCGCCAGGCCCAGTACCGGGCGCTGGATTTCCAGCATCAGCTTGCAGACAAGCTGGGACTCCCCCTGATCTTCCATGTCCGCAGCAAGGAGGGGGGGCAGGCCGAAACCGAAATAGCCGACTGGCTCCTGCAAAACAGGCCTGCCAAGTTCGTGCTGCATGCTTTTGGTGGGCACCCCAGGTTGCTGGAGGTGGGGCTCGAGCTGGGGGCCTATTTTGGTTTTGCGGGGCCCCTCACCTACAAAAAAAACACCGACCTGCGCGAGGCCGCCCAAAAAATCCCGCTGAGCCAACTCCTGATCGAGACCGATGCCCCTTTCCTGCCCCCGGAGCCGCACCGTGGCCGGCGCAACCATCCGGCCCTGGCCCGCTACACCCTGGCCCGGCTGGCCGAGGTGCGCGGCCTGGAGACAGGGGTCATGGAGCGCATTACCGACCAGAACGCCCAGACCTGTTTTGGGTTCTGAACCCGGCAGGCGCTAGACTGAAACCATGCAGTGCCAGACCTTTACGCTCCGGCTGGATAACGCCAAAGACCTCGAGAAGCTCAACCGGTTTCTGGCCCAGGTCATGCCGATCCAGGTGTCCAGCAGCCTGGTCATGGGCAACGCCCCCTTCTGGAGCGTGCTGGTGTTTTACGAGGGCCAAGCCAGGGCATCCGCACAGCCAGAACCCACCGCTCTGTCCAAATCTGCCGAACCCCCCAGCAGCCCGGCTTTTGAGGCCCTTCGCAGGTGGCGCAGCCAGAAAGCCAAAGAAGAGGGGGTGCCGCCCTATGTCATTGCCACCAACGCCGAGCTCCAGGCCATTCTGGACAAAAGGCCCCAAACCCTGGCCGACCTGAGCGCGGTCAAGGGTTTTGGCCAGGCCAAGACCGGCAAATACGGCCAGGAAATTTTGCAGCTTCTGAGCCAGGTTCAATAGCCCGAGCCCAGCCGGGCAGAGCAAGCACACGCCTTCAGGCCTCGAGCAGGCCTCTGGCATCGGTGAATCATTGTTTCAGGCAAGAACGCCTGGTATTCAAGGCGATGGTTCGGCAAGGCATTTGGGCCGGTGCGGGGCATCAAAAATCTCCCTGCGCTCGAGTCAGCGCTTCTGGCCGTTTTTTTCGGCCCTGCCCTTTTGTGCTGGGCGCGACTTTAACCCCTTTTTGTGAATGGGGGCGATGAGACCTGGGCTCGAGGTGGATACCCCCGGTTGTTGAACTGGCTTGACCAAGTGAGATTTGGCACGTAATATGCGGGTCGGGATGTTGCGCGCGGACAATTATTCCTGAGGGGGCCAGATTCCGACCCCCGATACCTCGTTGTATCGGGGGTTTTTTGCTGAGCCCGGGCCGTCGCCATTCGTTTTGAGGAGAGAGCATGCCCAGAACCCTTGCAAGTGAAGTGGCCCAGCACGTGGGCCAGACCGTGACCCTGGAAGGCTTCTTGCACTGGAAGCGCGACCTCGGCGGCATTCAGTTTGCCCTGTTGCGCGACCGCAGCGGAATCGTGCAGGTGGTGGTGGACCGTCGCTTCGAGCTACCCCTGGCCGAGTCTTCGCTGCGGGTGGTGGGCCAGGTGGTGGCCAACGCCAAGGCGCCGGGTGGCTACGAAGTGGTGGCCGAGGCCCTGGAGTTCCTCGCTACGGCCAGCGAACCCAGCCCCATCGAGATTCCCAAGGAAGACTGGCGGGTCAACCCGGAGACCCTGCTCGAGTACCGCTATGTAAGCCTGCGGGGCGAGAAAGCCCGCGCCATCCTGAAGGTTCAGGCCGCGCTGGTGCGGGGCTTTCGCAAATATCTCGACCAGGAGGGCTTCACCGAAATCTTCACCCCCAAGATTGTCTCGGCGGGGGCCGAGGGGGGCAGCAACCTCTTCGGCATTGATTATTTTGAGCACCGGGCTTACCTGGCCCAGTCGCCCCAGCTGTACAAGCAGATTATGGTGGGCGTTTACGAGCGGGTCTACGAGGTGGCCCCGGTCTTCCGGGCCGAGCAGCACGCCACCAGCCGGCACCTCAACGAATACCTTTCGCTCGACGTGGAGATGGGTTTTATTGAGTCAGAGCACGACGTGATGAACCTCGAGGAGGAGCTCTTGCGGGCCATGCTCGAGGAAGCCCGGCACAGCGCCGCCGCCGAGTGCAAACTCCTGGGGGTGGAGTGGCCCCACACCACCGAGATGCCCCGCCTCGAGCACCCCGAAGCCCGCCGCATCCTGCGCGAAGAGCTCGGAATGCCGGTAGGCGCCGACTTCAACGAGGAAGCCGAGCGAGCCCTGGGGGCCTGGGCCAAGGAAAAATGGGGAGTGGACTTCCTGTTCATTGCCAAATACCCCGAAGCAGCCCGCCCCTTCTACGCCTACCCCGAAGGCAACGGGGCCACCCGGGGCTTCGACCTGCTGTTCCGGGGGCTGGAGATTACCTCAGGCGGGCAGCGCATCCACCAGTACGAGAAGCTGGTGGAGCAGCTGCAAAAGAAAGGCCACGACCCCGCCCAGTTTGCGGGCTACCTGGAGGTCTTCAAGTACGGCATGCCCCCCCACGGCGGCTTTGCCATCGGGGCCGAGCGCCTCACCCAAAAACTGCTGGGCCTGCCCAACGTGCGCTTTGCCCGGGCCTTTCCCCGCGACCGCCACCGCCTGACCCCGTAGGCTACTTCTTCATCTTGAGCACGCCTTTGGTGATCTCCTGTTCGATGCCAAGCTCGAGGCGCATCTTTTCCAGCCGCTCCAGAAGGCCCTCGGGGGTGACCCCCAGGCGCTTGGCCATGGCCAGAATCTTTTGCTCGTCGTAAAGGGTGCCCAGCGTGAGGGCCATGGCCTCGCGGTACTTGGGGCCCAGCATCACCTCGATGGTCTTGATGCGGAGCTGGATTTCGAACCACTCGAGCTTCTCGGTTTCGTTTTGCATAGATTCCTCACCTTGCGGTTTTGTCAACACACAACCCCCTAATCCTACCAGCCCTTTGCAAAAGTTGAACCTCTGGCCTGTTCCAGGCGAAATGAACGGGAAACCCGAGCGCTTTTCCCAGATTTTGCGAGTTTAAGATGGCTTTGTCCTGAACAGAACGGTGGCCGTCTGGGTGGGCAGCCGTGGCGGTGAAGAGTGCGATAGGGCCATCGGGACGCCCGGGGTCTGGGAGCGGCTTTCTGCTATCAACCGAATGAGGGTAGAATATTCGGGTGGAGCAACCCAGTTTATTTGCCAACGAGCCATCTTCCACCGAGCTGCCCAGGCCGGAGCGCATCTGGCTGGTGGACGGCCATCACCTGGCCTACCGGAGTTATTTTGCCTTCGAGAAGCTCAGCACCTCGAGGGGTGAGCCAACCCAGGCCGTGTACGGCTTTTTGCGCACCCTGCTCAAGCTGCTCAAAGACGATGGCGACTGTGTAATTGTGGTCTTCGACCCCCCCACCAAAACCTTCCGCCACGACACCTTCGAGGCCTACAAGGCCGGTCGTGCGCCCACCCCGGACGACTTTCACCCCCAGCTGGAAAAAATCAAGGAGCTGGTGGATTTATTGGGGCTGAAGCGGCTCGAGGTGAGCGGCTACGAGGCCGACGATGTGATTGGTACGCTGGCCAAACAGGGCGAGCGGGAGGGCTACCCGGTGCGGATTCTGACCGGCGACCGCGACAGCTTCCAGCTGCTCTCCGAGGCGGTGCAGGTGATGCTGCCCGATGGGCGGCTGATGAACCCTCAGGCGGTGCAGGAAAAGTATGGGGTCACGGTCGGGCAGTGGGTGGACTACCGCTCGCTGGTAGGCGACTCCTCCGACAACCTGCCGGGGGCCAAGGGCATCGGCGAGAAAACCGCAGCCAAGCTTCTGCAGGAGTGGGGCTCGCTCGAGCAGCTCTACGCCAACCTGGAGGCGCTTTCGCCCAAGGTGCGGGCCAGCCTCGAGGAAAGCCAGGCGAACGTCCGGCTTTCCCATAGCCTCTCGCAAATCCACACCGACCTGCCCCTCAAGCTCGATTTCCGCGACTGCCACCGCCGTGAGCCGGACCGAAAGGCCCTGCGCGAGGCGCTCGAGCGGCTCGAGTTTGGTTCCATCCTGCGCGAGTTGAACCTGCTGGCGGCCCCGCCCCCCACCGAGGAAGCGGCCTGGCCGCCGCCCCCCGAGGCCTTTTTAGGCTATACCCTCGACCGGGCCCAGCCCATGTGGGCCCGCTGGCTGGGCCTGGCCGCCTACCACGAGGGCAAGCTCTACCTTGGGCAGCCCAGGGTGCAGGAGCTGCAACGCTTCCCCGAGATTCGCAGCATGGCGGCCAAGGACCTCTCGGTGCTGGCCCTCCGGGAGGGGGTCTGGGTGCCTCCAGGCGACGACCCTCTGCTCCTGGCCTACCTCTACGACCCCTCCAACGGCGACCCGGCCAGCACCGTGCGGCGCTACGGGGCGGGCGACTGGAACAACGACCCCGTCGAGCGCGCCCAGGCCGCGGATACGCTGTGGGAAACCCTGCAACACCGCATCGGCGAAAACCCCCAGATTGAGTGGCTCTACCACCACATCGAAAAACCTCTTTCGGCGGTACTGGCCCGGGTAGAAGCCAGGGGCATCTCGCTGGATACGGCCTACCTCAGCCAGCTTTCCGAGGAGCTGGGCAAGGAAATCTCCTACCTGGAAGCCGAAATTCACCGCCTGGCCGGACGACCTTTCAACGTGAACTCGAGGGATCAGCTCGAGGTCGTCCTCTACGACGAGCTCAAGCTCTCGGCCTCGGGCCGCAAAACCCAAACCGGCAAACGCTCCACCGCCGCCAGTGCGCTGGAAGAGCTTCTGGGCCAGCACCCGATTGTGGACCGCATCCTGACCTACCGCGAGCTCACCAAGCTCAAAAGCACCTACCTAGACCCCCTGCCCAAGCTAATCCACCCCCAGACGGGCCGCCTGCACACCCGCTTCAACCAGACCGGCACGGCCACCGGGCGGCTCTCCTCGCAAGACCCCAACCTGCAAAACATCCCCGTCCGCACCGAGATTGGCCGCCGCATCCGCAAGGCCTTCCGCGCGGCCCCCGGCCAGAAGCTCATCGCTGCCGACTACTCGCAGATTGAGCTGCGGGTGCTGGCCCACCTCTCCGGCGACGAGAACCTGATCCGGGTTTTCCGCGAGGGCAAGGACATCCACGCCCAGACCGCAGCCTGGATGTTTGGCCTGGATATGGCCCAGGTCAGCCCCGAGCAGCGCCGGGCCGCCAAGACCATCAACTTTGGGGTGCTTTACGGCATGTCCGCCCACCGGCTGTCGAGCGAGCTTTCCATACCCTACGCCGAGGCCGAGAACTTCATCGAGCGCTATTTTGCCTCGTACCCCAGGGTGCGGGCCTGGATTGAGGGGGTGCTGGCCGAGGCCCGGCAAAGGGGGTATGTGGAGACCCTGTTTGGCCGCCGCCGCTTTGTGGCCGACCTGGACTCGCGCATTCGCAGCGTGCGCGAGGCCGCCGAACGCATGGCCTTTAATATGCCCGTGCAGGGCACCGCCGCCGACCTGATGAAGCTGGCCATGGTCCGGTTGCAGCCGGAGCTGGAGCGCCTGGGCGCCCACCTGGTGCTGCAGGTGCACGACGAACTCCTGGTCGAAGTGCAGGAAGACAGCGTGCAGGAAGCCTCGGAGGTGGTTCGGGTGGTCATGCAAGCGGCCTGGCCGCTGGCGGTGCCCCTCGAGGTCGGGATTGGCGTGGGGGACAACTGGCTCGAGGCCAAGTAACTGCAGCGTGCTTCGTACCCTTCCACCAGGCGCTTCTGTTATGCTGGGCCCATCTGAGCGGAGGTTGGCCGTGGCAGAAAAGTTTGAACCCGACGAGCGACCCGATTTTGAGTTTCTGACCTACCGGGTGGAGGAAAACCTGGGCATTGTGACCATCAACCGCCCCAAGGCCCTCAACGCCCTCAACCAGGACCTGCTGATCGAGCTGGCCGAGGTAGCCGAGGTCATCACCCAGGACCCCGAGGTCAAGGTCGCCATCTTTACCGGCGAGGGCAAGGCTTTCGTGGCCGGGGCCGACATTGGGCAAATTGCCGAACTTCAGGACGTCTTCGCAGCCCGCGAGTTTGCCATTCTGGGCCAGTCGGTCTTCAACGAGATTGCCGCCCTGCCGGTGCCCAGCATCGCCGCCATCAACGGCTTTGCCCTGGGCGGGGGCCTCGAGCTGGCCCTGGCCTGCGACCTGCGGGTGGCCAGCCACAAGGCCAAACTGGGCCTCCCCGAGGTGGGCCTGGGCCTCATTCCCGGCTTTGGCGGCACCCAGCGTCTGCCCCGCCTGGTTGGCCGGGGAAGGGCCCTCGACCTGATCTTTACCGGGCGGCACGTGAGCGCCGAGGAGGCCCTTTCCCTGGGCCTGGTCAACCGGGTCGGCGAGGACGCCCTGCAAACCGCCAAAGAGGTCGCCGCCGCCATTCTGAAAAACGGGCCGGTGGCCCTGGCCCTGGCCAAAGAGGCTGTCGGACGGGGCGAAAACCTGGATTTGCAGGAGGCCCTCGAGATTGAGGCCGACCTGTTCGGCCTGGCCTGCGCCACCAAGGACATGCACGAGGGCACCCGGGCTTTTCTGGAAAAGCGGCCTGCACAGTTCAGGGGAGAGTGAGGCAGCATGGCCGCTGGAGGCCAAAGCATAAGCTGCGCCAGGCGCAGGTACCTCATGGCCGGGTCTGTCGGAGCTGGCCCGCTGTGTATCCGGGGGCTGGGCTCATGGCGGGCCCCTGGCCCCAAAGGACTTGACGGACGCATGAGACCCCCCGCCGTCTGGCCCGGCCCCCTGGCCTCCGACCCTCGCTTCGCGGCCATGTGTCTTTTATCACGGCCTTCCACCCCTCGAGCCCCTACCATCGGGGTATGAGCGATGGCGGTACCGTCATGAACGAGCGCACCGTTCAGGTGACCCAGCCCAAGGCCAAACTCTACGTTGAGGCCGACCTGGCCATCCGCGAGGGTTTGCAGCGTTATCCCAAGGCGCTCGCCGCCTACGAGATGCTCACCGCCGATGCCGAGGCCCGGGGGCACTGGGACATGGCCAACTACATCACCGTGCGCAAGCTGGGCTACAACGACCACGGACGGGTTCACGCCCTGCTGACCGGGGCCGCCAGCGTGACCATCCTCCAGCTCCTCACCGACCACGGGGTCAAACCCGACGTGATGGAAAGCGGGGTCGGCGACCTCGACGACACCTTTCTGACCGTGCTGCTCTCCACCATGCTGCACGATATCGGCAACCAGGTTCACCGCTTCCGCCACGAATCCTTCAGCGTGACGCTGGCCATTCCCATTCTGGACAGGATTCTAGAAAAGCTCTACCGCGACCCCGAACAGCGCATCGAGCTGAGGGCTTTCATGCTCCATTCCATCTACTGCCACGACCTCGAGCCCGAACCTCTGACCATCGAAGCAGGCATCACCGCGGTTGCCGATGGCACCGACATCACCAAGGGCCGGGGGCGCAAGGCCTTCGCTTTAGGCTCGGTGGATATTCACTCCATCAGCGCCCTGGCCGTGGACGAGGTGCAAATCCTGAAGGGCGAGCAGGTTCCGGTGGAGATTCGGGTGGTCATGAACAACTCCGCCGGGATTTTCCAGGTCGAGGAAGTCCTGACCAAAAAGGTGCTCCGCAGCCCCATCCGCGACTATGTGACGGTGATTGCCAGCACCCACGACGCCGAACACGACCAGCGCATCATCCGCCGGGTGCGCCTGCACGAGTCGGAACCCCGCTTCACGCTGGATTGAAGCAGTCGGGCCTTTCTCACCCACCGTAGGCTAGACTGGCAAGGGTATGCGCCGTATCGTTTTCCTGTTGGTTCTGGCCCTGTTGGTTGGAGTGGCCTGGTGGGCCTATCCTTTGTTGCAACCGCTGTTGCGCTTTGGCGCCTTGCCGCGCAACCTCGAGCAACCGCTGACGGTTTTAGTGCTGGGGGTAGCCCCGGAATACAAATACTACCACCAGCGGGCCCCCGAGGACTTCCGGGGTCTGTCCGACGTGAACCTGTTGGTCCGCTTCGACCCCAGCACCAAGCGCATCGCGGTGCTCTCCATTCCCAGGGATGTGTACGTGCGCATCCCCGGCTACGGCTGGTCCATCATCAACCACGCCAACAAACTGGGCGGCCCCGAACTGGCCAAGCAAGTGGTCAGTGGGTTGACCGGGGTTGAGATAGATGGCTATGTGGCGGTCAGCGTCGAGGCCATCCGCAACGGTGTAGATGCGCTGGGCGGTATCACGGTTTGCGTGGAAAAGCCCATGCAGTACAGGGATACCGCCGCCAAGCTGGACATCAATCTTGAACCCGGCTGCCAGCACCTGAACGGTGTCCAGGCCGAGGGATACCTGCGCTTCCGCCACGATGCCCTGGGCGATATCGGGCGCATCCAGCGGCAGCAGGCTTTTTTCAACGCCCTCAAGCAGCAAATCCTCACCCCGTCCGGCCTGCTGCGCATTCCCCAGGCAATTGCCAGGGTGGAGCAGAACATCCGCACCGACCTCACCCGTGATCAGATTGCCAGCCTGATGGGTTTTGCCGCCCAGCAGCCCCAGCTGGTCTCTTTGCTGACCCCCGGCCAGTTTGGCCAGGGCTGGGAGGTCAACCGGGCCGAGCTGGACAAGCTGGTGCAGCGCTACTTTAGCGACCAGCCCCTAACCGCACAAGCCACCCTCGAGGATCTGCGAGGTCAGCAGGCCGTGGTGCTCTATGCGGCCCCTCAAGAACCGGCTGCCATCGAGATGCGGCGTAAGCTGCGCGACCTGGGTTTAAGGGTGCTCTTGCGTGAGGTGGAGAGCGCTCCCCCGCGCAGCGAGGTGATTGCCAATGGCGCTCTCGAGCTAGCTCAGGTGTTGGGCGAGGCCATCGGGCTGCCCTCGAGGGTTTCTGGGGAAGCCGTCTTGTATGCCGACCTGACCGTACGCATCGGCGCCGATTGGGCCAGCCCCAATGGTCAGAGCCAGTAGAACCGGCCAGCAAAAACAACGGCCACCAGGGTCACGGGGCCGTCGTCGGCCTGAGCGGGGCCTCAAGCAAGGTGCCTCGAGCGCAGGCGACTCACCTGGTTGCGCGAGGCCACGTTGCCGCTAAACTCGATGGGAGCCGGCAGGAGCCAGTTTCGAAGGGATGTGCGAAGGCCACCCATCGGGTGGGGCCGAACCCGGAAGGGCCGGGCGCTGCCAAATTCAGCAATCAATGCATGCTCTCTGCTCATGTTCGTAGAGTAAACCCTCGCTCGTTACAGGCGCGTTACATTTGCACCAAGCAACCTTAAGAAACCTTAATGCTTGGCCCCATTGCAAACCATGCACACGGCTTTAGCCCTGTGCCAATGTGCTTCTCTTCAAGCGCACCCATCCAGAGGGCCTCTGTTTGGCTTCAGTGCTCAGGTTCGGAGTCCAGCCCGGAAAAGCTTGTGGCTTCAGGCTTTTTAGCGCCGCTCACAACTTTGCTTTACATACGATTGAAGCGGTGCGTCGAGGCGGGGGTTAGGGTGTAGGAGGCTGGCGTTGGAGGCCCACCCCCCACTCCACCCTGTGTTTCCCTTATCGCGCTCTTCACAGACGTGGCCGCCCACGAAAACGAGAAGGGACAACGAGACGTGCCGCACCGAGGTGAGGCACGCTTGTCTTGGTTGCGTCTGGGCCGGGACGCATGTTGAGTTTCCAGGCCGCCACTGTTCTGTTCAGAACCAGGCTTTCTCGAACTCGAAGGGCTCACAATATTGCGAAGAGCGCTCTAGGCTTGCATGGGCTTGGGGGATTGTTCCTGGCCGGGCTCTTCCCAGGCCAGTTCGATCAAGTCTATCAGCTCTTCGACGGGCACCCCATACCGGCGGGCCACTCGAGCCAGCTCGTGTCCCAATCGTCTGAGCTGTCCCACATACTGCTCGGACAGCTCACCGGACTCGGCCTCGAGGTCTTCCACAATCCCAATCAACCAGCCCACCAGCTCGCTGGCTTCTTCATCGGAGAGTCCATCGGTGAGCCCCTCGTCCTCGAGAAGCTGTTCGGTCAGCCGTTCAAGCATATGCGGCCTTCATACTATGCCGAACTGGGGTGAAATTGAAATTTGGCTTCGAAGTAGCTCAGGTTTGTGAGGGGCTTCCACTTTCCCTTTTCCAATGGTTTGAAAGGCAGGTTCTTGTGGCTAATTCGCATGGCGTTTGGGGGAAGGCCTTTGCAATGGGCATCGCCCCTTCTGCCTTCCCTCACTGCGATTCACGCCATGGAAACACCCCACCCAACACGGCTGTGCCGGACATTGCGCGCGACGTGTGCTCAGCAAGAACAAAGCAGGCTAGGGTTGCACATGCCGGTAAAGCAGTTCGTCCTTGTGCACATACCCCATCTGCCGGGCCAGCCCCTCCCGGTAACGGGCATCGGCCACAATTTGAAGCTCATCGGTGAGTTTTCGGTTGCGCTGCTCGAGGGCTTCCAGGCGAACCTGGGCCTGTGCAAGGTCCTGCCGGAGTTGGAAGTGGCGCTGAAGCTCGAGCGTAAGCAAAACCAGCAAATGCAGCGTCCCAAGCGCAAATACCAGATGTAAGAAGCGGTAAATGGGCCTCTCCACGGTAGAAACAGTATATCAGGTTTCACCATAGCGTGCTGGTTTTATTTCTGGGCTATCTTGGCCATTCCAGGCCTGGGCTTTTGCAGCTCGACGCCGCAAAGCACTAAAGCACCCGAGCCCAAACCGCACACCCTGGGCATTGAAAAAGGCCGACAAGCTTTGATTTATGCGATAAATATCGCATTGATGCTTTTTTTCTGAAAATGTTTTATAGTAATAAAAGTTGTACAAGGGGGTCAAAGATGGCAAAGACCAAAGAGCGGGAAAGCTACAGGTCAAGGTTAAAGGCAGTAGGACTGCGCCACACCTTGCCCAGGGAGCGGATACTGGCCCATCTCGACCGCAAGAGTACCCACCCCACACCCGAAGAGCTATACCAGGGCCTGAAAAAGAAAGGCTACAACATCGGGCTCTCCACGGTCTACCTGAACCTGCAGGTGCTGCGGAACTCGGGGCTGTTGTGGGAGTTCAAGGATCAGAAAGGCAACACCCGCTACGATGGCTTTACCGAGCGGCATCACCATCTTTTTTGCGTGCAGTGTGGCAGCATCGAAGACATATTGGTCAAAGACCTACCCGAGTTCAACCCCGAACCCATCCAGAAGGCCATAGAAGCAAAAACTGGCTGGTTTGTGGAAGAGGCCCGCCTCGAGCTGCACGGGGTTTGCCCTGAGTGCCAGTAAGAAGGGCCACGTCTTAGAAGAGCGCAAATTCTTCGCAGCGCGGTCACTCCTGAAGCCCATCGAGCCAGGGGTGTTTTTACCCCCTCGCTTGTGGGCTTCCTTATGAGGTTGTGGCCAGGGGAGCGCGGCTTTTCGGGGGCCGACCAGAGAGCGCTCATCCGCCCCCTGTCCCAGCCCGACCTCGAGGCCCGTTTTGGGCGGTATCCCTCCCCCCAGGCCCCTCAGGGTGAGGCCCTGGCTTCAGGTTCGGTGGCAATGATGCTGAATGTGCTAACCTGATGGGCCCCTGCAACGCCTCCAGCCAGTCTGCGGTGGCCTGGGCCATCCGCGGCTCGAGGCCAAGCTCCCTCAGCATGGCCGCAGCGGCCAGCATCTCCTCTTGCCGCCGCAGGGCGTGACGCCGGCTGCCCTCCTCCAACCGGTCGATGAGCGCAGCATTGGCTTCCTCCAGGGTCTGGGCGATGTTCTGGCGGGTCTCGGCCTCGAGGCCCAGCCTGCGGGCGGCCTCCAGGGCCTCGCCCACCGCCGCCGCCAGCCCCTTGAAGAAGATGCTGCGCAGCAGCTTGCGCGTGGCGGCAGCCCCCGGCGCCTCCCCCACCCTCTCCACCACCGCGCCCAAAGGCCCCAGCCGCTCGGCGTAGGCCAATGCCCCCGGCCCCGAGGCCAGCGAGGGGGTGCGGAGGCCCTTGCCCGGCACCGGGCTCATCAGGGCGATGTCGGCGAAGAGGGCACCGGTGGGGGCGATCACCTCGTGCAGGGCCCGCTTGAGCGAGGGGGCCGCGGTGTTGAGGTCGGCGAAGACCTGGCCCGGAGTGAGTACCGGGGCCACCCGGTGGGCCACCTCGAGCGCCACCCGAGCCCAGTTCACGCTGAGCACTACCTCGGCCCCCTGGGCCGCCTCGGCCTCGCTGGCGGCGCGCCGGAGGCCC
>NZ_JANWVH010000004.1 GCF_025056915.1 Meiothermus sp.
CAAGTTTCTGCGTTGCGTCTGGGCCAAGACGCATGTTTTCGAGTTTCCAGGCCGCCACTGTTCTGTTCAGAACCAGGTTTTCTCGAACTCGAGTGGCGCACAATCTGTGAAGAGCGCCCTAAATAAGCCATTGACTGCGCCGATGTCGAAAACATTGAGGTATTCGGAGCTGGTTCTGGAGCCAGCTCTGGTCGGCGTGCATCCCGAATAAGCGTCTCCACGATTGGAATGTCAGCACAAAGGATGCCAACTCCTGTGGGAATTGCACTCCTTCAATCCCCCCGAGCATCCCCCATGCGCTGGATGACCAGCTGACCCTGGCGCAGCTCAGGCCCTGGCCACAGGCTGCACCTTGCTTCGGCGAACCTTCTTGGGTGGGGCGGCAACGGTTCGGCGCTCGAGGGCCGCCATGCCCCCGACCAGCGCCCAGTCCAGGGCCTCGTCCAGGGTCTCGGCAAAGTGGAAGGAAAGGTTCTGGCGCAAGTAGGCTGGAATGTCCGAGAGGTCGGGTTGGTTCTGCTTCGGCAGAATCACCTCGCGGATGCCCGCCCGGCGCGCCCCCAACACCTTTTCCTTGACCCCTCCAATGGGCAGCACCCGCCCGGTGAGGGTAATTTCGCCGGTCATGGAAACGTCGTTCCGCACCGGCACCTCGGCCAGAGCCGAGACCAGGGCGGCGGTGATGGCAATCCCCGCCGAGGGGCCTTCCTTGGGCACCGCGCCCGCCGGCACGTGGATGTGCACATCGGAGTTATCGAACTTTTCGAGGGCAATCCCAAAGCGCTGGGCGTTCTTCTTGGCATACGAAAGCGCCGCCCGCGCCGACTCTTTCATCACTTCACCGAGCTGCCCGGTCAGGATCAGGTTGCCCTTGCCCGGCATGGCCGAGACTTCAATGAACATGATGTCGCCCCCCACCGGGGTGTAGAACATGCCGGTTGCGACCCCTACCTGCGGGGTTCGGGCCTCGGACTCGGGCTGGAAGCGGGCCGGGCCCAGGTATTTTTCCAGGTCGCTATCGGTGATGCGAACACGCTTTTTGCCATGTTCCAGGATGGCCCGGGCCGACTTGCGCAACAAAGCCCCAATCTCCCGCTCGAGGTTGCGCACCCCGGCCTCGCGGGTGTAGTGGGTAATCAGGCGCATCAAGGCCGCTTCGCTGACCACCACCTGCTTCTCCTTCAGGCCGTTTTCCGCAAGCTGGCGGGGCAACAGGTAGCGCTTGGCAATCTCGAGCTTTTCCTGCTCGATGTAGCTGGTAAACTCAATCAGCTCCATGCGGTCAAACAGCGGCCCCGGAATGTTCTCGGGGAAATTGGCCGTGCAGATGAAGAGCACCTCGCTCATGTCGAAGGGCACACCCAGGTAGTGGTCGGTGAACTCCTTGTTCTGCGCGGGGTCGAGAAGCTCGAGCAAGGCCGCGGCGGGGTCGCCCTGGTAGGAGGCACCCAGCTTGTCTACTTCGTCCAGCAAAATGACGGGGTTCTTACTGCCGGCCTGGCGCATCCCCTGGATGATGCGGCCCGGCATGGCCCCAATGTAGGTGCGGCGGTGTCCGCGGATGTCGGACTCGTCGCGGGCCCCTCCCAGCGAGATGCGGTGGTACTTGCGGCCCAGGCTCTTGGCGATGGACTTGGCAATGGAGGTCTTGCCCACCCCCGGCGGCCCTACAAAAAGCAGGATGGGCCCCTTGGAGACCTCCTCGAGGGGAATCTCGCCATTTTTCTGTCGCTCCAGCTTGAGCTTGCGAACCGCCAGGTACTCCAGCACCCGATCCTTGACCTTTTCCAGGCCGTAGTGATCCTCATCCAGGATTCGCTTGGCCTCCTTGAGGTCAATCTGGTCTTCGGTGCGGGTATTCCAGGGAAGGTTGGTAATCCAGTCCAGGTAGGTGCGCACCACGCTGGCCTCGGCGGAGTCGGGGTGCATCCGGGCAAAGCGCGATAGTTCCCGCTCCACCTCGCTCAACACGGCCTGGGGGAGCTTGAGGGCCGCAATTTTCTCGCGGAACTCCTCCACCTCCATCTCGCCCTCTTCACCGTGCAGCTCGCGCTGGATGGCCTTCATCTGCTCGCGCAGGTAGAACTCCCGCTGGTTCTTGTCGATTTCCTCCTTGACCTGCTGCTGGATGCGGCGCTGGGTCTCGATCAGGTCGAGCTCCGCGTCCAGCAGGATGGCGATGCGCTTGAGGCGATCCACCACCGAGGGGGTCGCCAGGATTTGCTGCTTGTCCTCCAGTTTGAACTCGAGGTGGAAGGCGATGTAGTCGGCCAGCTGGGAGGGGTCCTCGAGGTTCATTACGAACTGGGCCGCCTCCGGCGAGAGGTATTTGCCCTCCTTCAGCAGGTTCTCAAAACGTTCCTTAACCTCGCGGAACAGGGCCCGCACCTCGGTGGGCTTGCCCTCCACCTCGGGCAACCGCACCACGCGGGCCTCGAGGTAGCCATCGGCCCGACGGTACGCCTGAACCTGTACCCGGGCAAAGGCCTGCACCAGCATCTGCACCGAGCCGTCGGCGTTTTTGCGCATACGCAGGACATTGCAGGCCGTGCCCACCTCATACAGGTCGTCGGCGCCGGGCTCCTCGACTTCCTTGTCGCGCTGGCTCACAATCAGGATGACCCGCTCCTGGGCCACCGCGGCATCAATGGCCCGAATCGAGATCGGACGGCCTGCATCAATCGGCATGACCATACTCGGATAAATCACCGAGCCCCGCACCGGGCAAACCGGCAGGGTATCGGGAAGGTGAGTATTGGGCTTATCGGTTCGTTCGCTCATCGGGATTCCCCATCTGTTAGGCAAGTTTACAACCTGGAACTCTTCTAGCCGGAGGTGTGGTTGAGAAGCACAACGTGCCTGAATGAGTCTATCATTATCAAGTTTAGTGATTCTAGAAATAGCAATGAGAACCTTCGACACAATAACGTATGCTGATACTGATGAGATTTGCCGGGCTTTGGGTATTGCTGCTGCTGTGGGCGCTGGCCCCCTTGCCTGCCGAGACCGCGGGGATGCGCACGGCCTGGCCGGGTTTGAATTCCGCCCTGGCCCAGCGCAGCGGCGGCGGCGTGGGAGGCCGGGGTGGATTCTCGGCACCCCGCTCCCCCTCCATTCCCAGGGTCAATCCCTCGCCCTCGCCTTCCCTGCCCCTCCCAACCCCCCGGAGCTACCCCTCCTACCCCACCTACCCCCGCGACTACTTTCCACCGGGTTATCCCACCTACCCCAGCACCCGCCCGCCCATCTACATCAATCCGGGCACCGGCTATGGGTTCGACCTGGTGGCCCTGCTCTTTATTGGAGGCATCCTTCTGGTGAGCTTTTCCATGATTCGGGGACTGCAAAGGGCCGGAACCGACGGCGCTTTGGCCGGGGAGCCCGAGAGCACGGTAGCCCGGCTCCGGCTGGCCACCCTGTTCACCCCAGCGATGCAGGCCAGCCTGCGCCACATCGCCGAGGCCGCCGATACCGAGAGCGTGCGGGGTCTGGCCGACCTGATGGACAACGCCGCAGTGCTGTTGTTGCGGGATCAGGCGGGCTGGCGGTTTGGGATGTATGAGGTGTGGACCGGCAGCCTCCAGAAAGCCGAGGGGCAGTTCGATGCCTGGATGACCGAGACCCGCTCGGAGTTTGTGGAGACCTACCGGCACTTTGAGGGCAGGGAGGTTGTGCAGGCCGGCTACCAGCCCAAAGCCGAGCCCGATGGTCGCTACATTCTGGTCACGCTGCTGCTGGCGGTGAGCGGAAGCCTGCCGCCTGTGCCCACCCCTCTGCGGCGTGAGGGAGCACGGCAGGCCCTGATGGCCCTGGCCTCCTCGAGTGCAACCAACACCCTGGCCGCCTACATCGCCTGGACGCCGGAAGCCGAAGGCGAAGCCCTCACCGAGCAGGACTTGCTGCTGGGGTGGCCCAGGCTCGAGCTCCTGTAACTAAAGCTGGGGGTGCGCCCACCATGGCCGAATACCAGACCGCGCCTGGGGTGTATGGCAGGTGGGCTACCGTAAGTCTGGATGGGCTGTGAAGCCGCCGAACGAACGCCTGAAAAGCCGCGGGGTTTTTGCGGAAGCCGCACCAGCAAAGCGTGCTCTGGACGGCCACGTACCGCAAAAACCTGGCCCCCCAGGTCACACGGACAACGCCTTGACCGCAGCGACCACCTCTTCGTACGGGGGTTCCTGGGCCGGCACCTCGGCCACCCAGGCCCAGGCAATGCGGCCCGTAGCGTCCACCACGTAGGCGGCCCGTTGCGAAAAGCCCGGCAGGCCGCGCAGGCTGATCTCGAGCCCAAAAGCGCGGGTGGCTTCCCGGTTGTAGTCGGATAGCAGCGGAAACGCCAGCCCAAGCGCCCTGGCGTAGGCCCCCAGGGTCCAGGGGGTGTCCACGCTGAGGCCATAAACCTCTACCCCCAGTTGGTTATACTCGGCCAGGCCGTCGCGAAAGGTACACAGCTCCTTCTCGCAAACACGGGTGTGGGCCGCCGGGAAGAACAACAGCACAGCAGGCTTGTTCTGCACCAGTTGTGCCAGCGAGACGGCTTCCGCCGAGGTGTTGTAAACGGTGACATTGGGCAGTGAGTCTCCAAGCTGAATCGCCATAACACCCCAAAGATAAACCAACGCGCCGGGTTGTGCGTCCAAAAATCGGGCAGGCAGGAGAAGGACACTCTTGCAGGGTGTCTTGCAAGAGCACTGGCCCACACGAGCGGTCGGGATGATGCAAGGCTGGGAATGCCCGGCTCCGCACCGGCGTATCGGGCGACATGGAAGGGTGCTGATGGCCCAGTGGGGGGGGTGAGTCTGGAACCAAGCGAAGCCGTTGGTTGGAGCCGATGCACGAACAGGAAGGCCAGGGGGCAGTGGCATATGGGCGAAAGCGGTGTCATCCCAAAGTCATGGCCGCCGAAAGTGCTGGATGCTAGGCTGGTCTCATGTCGGCCATCGGTCTGAAACCCTGGCTCCAGCACCTGCTCGACCATCTGCCCATGGCCCGAGCAGGCCACGACCCCGAGGGTGTGCATCAGGTGCGGGTGGCGGTACGCCGCTTGCGGGTGTGGCTGCGGCTGGCCGGAATGCGCGTGCTCGAGGACGACCTGGCCTGGTTGGTGCGAGCAGCGGGCCAGGTGCGCGATTTGGAAGTCTTGCTGCAACACCCCCACCTGCCCAGGGCTTTTCAAACCTGGGGTGAGCTTCGACTCAAAGAGGCCCGCCAGGCCTTCGTTCCCCTGCTGGAATCCCCCCGGCTGGCCGGTCTTTTGCAGGGCCTCTCCGTTTTGCCCCCGCTCGACCCAAAAGAGGCCGAGTCCCGGCTTCCACGCTTTGTGCAACAGGTCGAGCGCCGGGCCCAGGCGTGGCGTAACGAAGACAGCCTCGAGCACCTGCACGCTCTGCGTCGGGCGCTGCGGCGGTTGCGCTATGCGCTGGAGTGGCTCGAGCGAGACAGCGACCCCGTGAAGGCCCTTCAGGAGATTTTTGGACAGGTTGGCGATCTGAGTTTTACCCTGAATTACCTGTCAGCCTTCGAGGCCGAAGGAGGCCGGGCACCTGCCCGCTACCGCAAGCACCTCGAGGCCCAGCTTACCGAGGCCCTCGAGGCCGCCAAGCAGGCCTGGAACCACCATCAAGGCCGTCTGCGGCCCTGAGTTGGGCGCGCACCATTCCAAGAGCAAGCCAGGTCCAATGGCACAGGCTTCCCCGCGCTTCTGTTTTCCAACCCAGAGCGCTCTTCACATATGATGAGCCACTCGAGTTCGAGAAAGCCTGGTTCTGAACAGAACAGGGGCCGCGAAAACATGCGCCTCGGCCCAGGCGCATTCTCGTTTTGGTGGGCGGCCACGTCTGTAAAGAGCGCGATAAGCGGTCGCTGGAATAGACCTCCACCCCACCGCGACCAAGCGAGGGCATGTCCTCCCTGCGCACAAAGCAAAACCCAGCCCCCTTCAAGATGGCGAGCAGAGCGAATCTCGCTGGGGTTGGCCGAACCAAGTCCAAACGGGCCAGGAGGCGCAAAAAAAGCCGGGGGGATTCCTCCGGCTTGCCCTGAAGCGGTGCTTACTTCTTGCGGGGACGGTATTTGCCGTGGGTTCCGCGGAAAATTTTTCCACGGCGGGTGCGACGATCACCTTTTCCCATGCTCGACTCCTAGGCTTTGGCTCCAGCCAGAAGCTGGTGAACCTTGCTCATCAGGCGCGACTTCCGGCGGCTGGCCGCATTCTTGTGTAGGGTTGAGCCTTTGGCCGCTTTGTCAATCAGGCTTTCGGCGTAGCGCATAACCCGGGTGGCCTCGGTCGCGTTGCCTTCCTTGGCCAGGGCTACGGCCTTCTTGCTGATGGTCTTGATGGTGGACATCTTGGCTTTGTTGCGGGCGCGACGCTTGAGCGACTGACGGTGGCGCTTGATGGCCGAGGGGTTGCGAGCGGTTTTTTTCTGTGCCATAGTTCTCCACAATTGCCATGGATGGGCTGCGACGAAAAAAGGCAGCCTCGAGGCAAACCGCTCACAAGTCTAGCATATGTGCGGCGGCTATGCCTAGACCCTCAGAATTCGTTGCGAGCCGCTACCCAGTCCATACGCACCTGACCCCGCGCATCCTTGAAACGGAACACCACATCGTACAGGTTGGCATCGGCGGGGTAGCGAATTTCCTCGGCAAAGCGCCCCTGGTAGCGCTTGATCAGGCCGGGGCTGCTCTGGCCCGTGCGCCGAACCTCGACCTCGAAATGCCCCTGGCGCAAATCGCCGCTTACGGTCACCTTAATGAAAGCCCGAATGCCGGTGGCCCGAATCTGGTTGCGGGTTTCGCCGGTGTAGTTCCAGTAGTAAACCGGCGTAAAAGGCGCGTAGCCGATGGCCAGACCAAATCGCTCGGCGTAAAAGTACACCCCACCTGCAATCAGGGCCAGGAATAAAAGGGTTCGCACCCCCCAAGTATAAAGCAAGTCCGGTTCGGTGACGGGGGCCACCCTGTCGTATCTACTGCGCCTTTTCCCCTCCTGGTTGCGAAGCCCGGTGCAGGGAACAAAAGCCGTTCTGAGGGATGGAAGATTGAGCAAACTGCATTTTGGGTTGCCCAGCCACCTGGATAAGTGTTGCAGGCCCTGAAGCGCCTTCCGCAAAGGTCCGAAGAAACCTGTGGAAATCAGTATACTTGGGGGCATGACGGCGGAAGCAACGCTCGAGCTCTTGCGAATCGGGGCGGTGGAGATTATCCCCGAGGAAGACCTGCTCAAAAAGCTGCAATCGGGGAAAAAGCTGGTGGTCAAACTGGGGCTCGACCCCACCCGGCCCGACATTCACATCGGCCATGCGGTGGTGCTGCGCAAAATGCGGCAGTTCCAGGAGCTGGGCCATAAGGTGGTCCTCATCATCGGCGACTTTACCGCCATGATTGGCGACCCCTCGGGCCGCTCCAAAACCCGCCCACCCCTCACCCTGGAGGAAACCCGCGCCAACGCTAAAAGCTACGTGGAGCAGGTGGGTAAAATCCTCCTCACCAACGACCCCGCCCGCTTTGAGCTGCGCTACAACTCCGAGTGGCTGGAACACCTGAGCTTCAAGGAGGTCATCAAGCTGGCCTCGCTGCTGACCGTGGCCCAGATGCTCGAGCGCGAAGACTTCAAGAAGCGCTACACCGAGGGCGTGCCCATCTCCATTCACGAGTTCCTCTACCCCTTTGCCCAGGGCTACGACTCGGTGCCCATCGCCTGCGACGTGGAGATGGGCGGCACCGACCAGAAATTCAACCTGCTGGTCGGGCGCGAGGTGCAGGCCGCTTATGGCCTGGAAAAGCAGGTGGCCTTCATCATGCCGCTCTTGGTAGGGGGCGACGGGCAGAAGATGTCCAAAAGCTACGACAACTACATCGGCATCACCGAGGAGCCCAGCGAAATCTTCCGCAAGCTGATGAAGGTTGAAGACCCCTACCTGCCCACCTACTTCGAACTCTGCACCGACCTGAACCCGGACGAAATTAAAGCCGTGCTGGAAAAAGGCGGGCCGGTGGGGGCCCACCGGGTGCTGGCGCGGCTCCTGACCGGGGCTTATGCCCAAAGCCTGATTCCTTCACGCATAGACAAGAACCTGTACGAATCGCTGGGCTACCACTGGGAGGCCTTCGGACAGGACCAGGGCGGCCAGAACCCTGTGGTGCAGCATGCCGAAGCCCGCTACTACGAAATCGCCCACGGGGGCATCCCCGACGAGATGCCGGAGGTTTCTGTGCCCCTCGGTGAGCTGCACGGGGGCAAAATTGCCGTGGCCAGGCTCTTCACCCTGGCCGGCCTGACCGCCTCCAACGGCGAGGCCCGGCGGCTAATCGAGCAAAAAGGCTTGCGGCTCGACGGTACGGTGCTGACCGACCCCAAGATGGAAATTACTTTCGCCCAGCCGCTGGTGCTTCAGCGAGGCAAAGACCGGTTCGTGCGGGTCAGGCCGGGCTAGCCCGGCTCGAGGGGCCGGAAGGGTATTTCGTAGCCGGTCGCGTACAGAACGCCGTTTTCCTCCTCGAGGCGCAGCCGGGGCAGGGGAAAACGCGGCGGGCCGTAAACGGCTTTACCCCCCTGTAAGGGCTCGTAGGCGCCAAAGTGGCAGGGGCAGCCCAAAAAGGGGTGGTCGGTGCGGTAGTTGTAGGCAATGGAGCCCAGCTCCGGGTTGTCCACGTAGTTGACCACACACCCCTGGTGGGTGCAGATGCGTGAGAGGGCCAGGAAGTGGGCCTCCCCCACGGTAAGCCCCCCCACCACCGGCTCCGAGAGGCGAAACACCACCGCTTTGAGGGGGCTGTCGTTGTAGCGGTACTCGAAGTATTTGAACTGCCAGTGGGCCTCCAGCTCGCCCAGCACCGCCGCCTGCACCCTGGGCCCCTCGCGCCAGACCGGCTCGGCGACCCCGGTTTTGGTGAAGTGGATGGAGTAGGTGCGCCAGGCCAGCCAGCCGAAAAAGCCTGCCGTGATGGCGCTGGGGATTATCCAGACCAGGTCGCGCCGGCTGATGCGACGAAGGTTGTGCAGGTTGGGCTCATTCATGCCCCTACAACCCCCCCAGGTATGGCAGCAAAGCCTGCAAATCGGCCTCGCTGAGGGGAATCGCCGGCATCTGACCCCGGCCCTTGAGGATGATTTCCCGCAGAGCCTCCGGCACTTTTCGGATGGGGTTGCCCTGCAAGCGGGGGCCGGTGCCTCCCTGGGCCTGGGCGCCGTGACAGGCCGCGCAGTGGGCCAGGTACACCTGCCGACCTCTGGAGGTAGCGGTCTGCTGCTCTTTGGCGGTCTGAATCAGGTTCAGCACCTGCTGCCGGGCCTCGCCTCCGGCCTTCAGGTAGCCCTCCCAGGCCACAATGGCCTCGGCAGGGCGGCCCAGTTGAAAGTAGGCGTTGCCCAGGAACAACCAGCCCTCTGCTACATCGGGCTCGGCCCGCACGGCCAGCTCGAGGGCCTGCACCCCTTCCTGGGGCCGCCCGCTCATGAAGAGCAGCACGCCAATGCGCCGCACCGCACGGGGGTTGCGGGGCTCGAGCTCAACCACCTTCAGGTAACCCTGCACCGCCCGCTCAAAGTCTTGCAGCTCGTAGGCCTTGTCGGCGTAGGCCAGCCAGTCGGCAGCCTGGCCGCTCTGCTCGGCCCGGCGCTGTAGGTTGCCCAGCTCGCGGGCCTCGTTGCGGCTGGTGATGATGGTCTCGCCGGGCAGCCTGGGCACCGTGTAGGCCCAAAGCCCCACCCCCAGGGCGACCAGGCTCAGCGCGACAGCCCCCAGCGTGACCGGGCTCAGGCGGCGGGGTGGGGGTACGGGGTTTTCCCCCAGCTCGGCCAGCTGACGCTCGAGCCGCACCGCCTGGGCCAAGAGGCGCTTGCGCTCCTCCCCTTCGGCTTCCTGGGCCAGCGATTTGAGCACCCCCAGCTCGGCCCGCAGCTCCTCCGGGCGCGGGCTTTCGGGAAAGGGCTGGGCCTGGCGAAAGAAGGGCAGGAGGGCATAGGCCAGGGCCAGCAGCAGAAGCAGGGCAAGAAAAAGGTAAGCCAGTATCATGGTTTTCTCGAAAGCTCGGCCTCGAGGCGGGCGATTTCCTCCTCGGAGACCTCGGCCATGGCGGTCTGGGCGCGGGCTCGAGTCCGTGCCAGGTAGCGCCAGAGGCCATAGCCCAGCAAGCCCAGGCCCAGCAGGGGCGAGAGCCAGACCCACAGGGTCAGGCCCCGGGCGGGCGGTTCGTACAGAATCCAGTCGCCGTAGCGCTCCACAAAAAACTGCCGAATCTCGGCCTCGCTTCTGCCCTGGGCCAGCTGCTCGGCGATAATCCGCCGCATCTCTACCGCAATGCCCGCATTGGACTCCGCCGCCGACTCCCCCTGGCAGACCGGGCAGCGCAGCTCACGGGCAATTTCAAAGACCCTGGGGGAGAAGTCGGGGGGCGGGGTGTTGGGGGTGGGCTGGGCCAGGGAGATAGCCCAAAGCCAGAGGCCCAAAACCAGAACCAGCCACCTGCTGCCCCTCACTGCAACACCTGCCTCAGATACCCCTGCAACTGAGCCTCGCTCAGCTCGCCGGCGTGGCGGGCCAGCACGGTGCCGTTGCGGTCAATCACGAAGGTCTCGGGTACGCCGTAGTAGCCGTACTCGATGCCGATGCGGCCCCGGCCATCGTAAACGCTGGGAAAGGTCAGGCCGTACTGCCGCACAAACTTCAAAGCCTCGCTCTCCCTGTCCTGCACGTTGACCCCCAGAATCAGCACCTGGTCTTGGTACTGCCGGTGAAAGCGCTCCAAGAGCGGGGCCTCGGTGCGGCAGGGAATGCACCAGCTGGCCCAGATGTTGAGCAAAACGGGCTTGCCCAGGCCCTCCTTGACCCCCATCTCGGGGCCATACCGGGCGCGGTAGGGCTCCAGCAGGGGCAGGCTGAAACTGGGGGCCGGTTTGCCCACCAGCACCGACTTAAGCTCGTTGGGGTTGGGGCGCTGCATCCCCCAGTAAAAAAGCCCCCCCAACAGCAACACCCAGACTGGCCAGAACCTAAGCACCCGCCACCCCTTAGTCCCCTGCCGTGGGGGCCATCTGGCGGCTCGGCACCCGGGCCCCGCCCGGCCAGAGAATGTACAACGTGCCCAGTACGATAATCAGGCCCGACACCCACAGCCACCAGACCATAGGGGTCACGATGACCTTGAGGGTCGCCCACTGGCCTTTCTCCTGGTCGAACTGCATCAACACGAAGTAGTAGTCGTTGTAAAGCGAATACTTAACCACCGGCGTGGCCAGCGGGGCGCTCATCTGAGGGTAGAAGTTGAGCCGGGTCTGGTAGCGGCCATCCGAGCCCCAGCCTTCCCGGCTGGTCGAGCGCACCTCGATGGGGGCAATGGCGGCAAAGCGGTTGGACTCTTCCCTGACGCCAATCGAGAGCAAGCGCACCTCCATCCCCCGGGTCTGCCAGGTCTCGCCAACCTGGAGGGTCTTTTGCTCGGTGACCCGGTAGGTCTGGCTGAAGGCGATGGTCAGGGCGGCCAGGGCAATGCCAAAGTGCACGATGTGCGAGCCGAAGCGGCGCTTGTGGCTCGAGGCCAGCTCCACCAGGGCTTGCCCCGCCGAGATGCCCAGGGAGCGGGCCCGCTCGCGCACGCCCTGGGCCACCATCAGCCAGATGGCCGTCAGGTTGTAGGCGAAAAGCCCAATCGCGAACGAAACCCCCAGGGTCAGGCCCAGCCCAAAGCCCAGCAGGGTGCCCACCCCCAGGGCGATGAGCATGGCGGCCAGGTTCCGCACCACCTGGGCGCTGGTATTGCGCCAGGGCAGAACCGGCCCGATGCCCATCAGAAGCAGCATGAAGATGCCCAGGGGAATGGAAATCTGGTTGAAGAAGGGGGCCCCCACCGAGACCTTGGCCCCACTTACAATTTCCACTACCAGCGGCCACAAGGTGCCCAGCACCACCACAAAGGCAAAGGTGCCGAAGAACAAAGCCCCGGCCAGCAAGGCCCCCTCGCGGCTAATCCAGCGCACCTCGCCGGCTTCACGCACCTCGGCAGAGACCCGGGCCAAAAGCCCCAGCCCCACGGCCATCACGCCCAGCAAAAACAGCAGGAACCAGGCCCCCACCGGCCCGCTGGCAAAGGCGTGCACCGACTGGATCACCCCCGAGCGGGTCAGGAAGGTGCCGAACACCGTGGCGGCAAAGGCCAGGGTGATGAAGGCAAAGTTCCAGCCCTTGAACAACCCCTTGCGCTCTTGCACCTGGGCGGTGTGCAGGAAGGCCGTAGCCAGCAGCCAGGGGATGATGGAGGCGTTCTCGACGGGGTCCCAGGCCCAGTAGCCCCCCCAGCCCAGAATCTCGTAGCTCCACCATTTGCCGGTAAAGATGGCGGCGGTCAGGAAGCCCCAGGCCACCAGGGTCCACCAGCGGGTCTCGAAAATCCAGCTCTGGAAACGCTTGGCCACCATGGCCGCCACCGCATAGGCAAAGGGCACCGAAAGGCCCACAAACCCCAGGTACATCAAGACCGGGTGAACGGCCATCATCCAGTGGTTTTGCAGGAGTGGATTGGTGCCCCGGCCATCGGGGGGTGGGTTGGGCACGGCGTCGAAGGGGTGGGCCACGAAGACCATCACCGCGAAGAAGAAGACCTGTACCGCAAACAGCGTCCCCAGCGCCACCGGGGCCCGCCAGACGTCCAGGCTCTGGCCCGCCCGCAGGCTCACCAGCCAGGTGTAGGCGGTCTGGAGCAGGGCCCACAGCAGGATGGAGCCCTCGAGCGCCGCCCAGGGGGTCACCAGCTTGACCCACAGGGGGTTGTGGGCCGAGCTGTGGTTGGCCACGTAAGAGACGCTGAAGTCGTCGGTCAGAATGGCCCACTCGAGGGCCCCGAAGCTCACCAACGCCGCCATCAGGCCGAGGGTCGAGAGGCGCCGGGCGGCCTCGAGGTAGCGCCCGTCCCGCAGGGTGTAGGCCAGCACCGCCAGCACCAGGCCCAGCACCGAAAAAATCAGAGCTGCAATGAGGGCAATGCCCCCCAGCAGCCCCGGCGTCATGCAAACCTCCGCGCCGTCACTGGGTCTCCTCGATGAGCTTGCGCACCTGTTCGGGCGTCCAGCCCTCTTTGGGGGCCTGGTAGGTTTCGGAGTGCTTGACCAGCAGGTTCTGGCTTACAAAGGTCTCGCCCTGGAAGCGGCCTTCCACCACCACCCCCCGGTTTTCACCGAAGAGGGCCGGAGGGGTCGTGCCCGAGGAGCGGACGGGAATCTCCTTGACCCCATCGGTGACCACAAAGCGCAGCTCCAGGGTTTGGGGGTTGTAGTCCAGCGACCCCTGCTTGACCAGCCCCCCCAGGCGCACCGGACGGTTCTGGTAGCGGTCTATCTGCTGAAAGTATTCGCTGGGGGTGATGAAGTAAACCAGGTTCTGGCCCAGGCCGCCAAAAATCAGGTAGGCCAGGGCCCCTGCCACCACCAGCAGTCCAACGATGTATTTGGGTTTCATGTGTACCTCGAGGCTCTATTTAGTGCGTCGGTAGCGCCAGATGAGATAACCCAGATAGCCAAACACCGATGCATAAACGGCCACAAAAGTCCAGACCACAAACGGGTTGGCCGGGTTCCACAAGGGGTTCTCGGGCATCTTACACCTCTTCTCGGGCCGCCTCGCGGGCCGCAATGATGCTCCGCAGCCGCACCAAACCGATAAAAAGCAGCGTGAAGGCCGCCAGATTGACCAGCATGGGAATCAGGATGGCCGCATCCACGTTGATTTTTCCGGTGGTGAGGTCAATGGACTGGGTCTGGTGCAGGCTGCGCCACCACCGCACGGACATATAGCTGATGGGCACATTAATAGAGCCCAGAATGGCCACCCCTGCGGCAGCTTTGGCCCGCAGCTCGGGGTCTTCGATGGCCCCCCGCACCACCACGTACCCCACATAGATGGCAAACAGAATGGCGGTGGTGGTCAGGCGGGGCTCCCAGTCCCAGTACACCCCCCAGGTAGGCCGGGCCCAGAGCATCCCGGTCAGCAGGGCCAGGGCCATGAAGATAAGCCCCACTTCCACAGTAGCGGCGGCTACCCGGTCGTGGTGGGGTTTGCGGCGCACCAGGTAGGCCACCGAGTAGCCCAGCGCCGCAAAGCTGGCCAGATAGGCCATCCAGGCCATGGGCACGTGCAGGTGAAAAATCCGCGCCACAAAACCCTGGCTCTGGTCTGGCGGCGCGGTCATGGCCATGAAAAACCCCACCCCTGCGCCCACCACGCCCAGGCTCAAAATGCCCAGGGTCAGCCCATCGAGACGGCTGGTTTGATTGGAGCTTGCAAGTTGCATTTAGCGTCTCTCCTTCTTCTCTCTTATTCTTAACCGATGCGGGATGATGCGTCGTATTTCAGATTACATCCGAACCTTACCCGCTTTGAGACAACTCTATTTTTTTACTTTTAAGTCGTGACGCCTTGAATTTTTGTTATGGGGTCTATTACTTATCAGACTACTCCGCACTGCCAGGAAGAGTCTGGCGCCAAGTGGTTTGGTTCTAGGTCAGACGGTTTTTTTGGTCTAGAAACCGTAGATCATATAATCGGAGGGATTCTCAGAAAGCTTGCGCTTCTCATGCTCTACTCTTTGCCGAAGTTCTATTGCATTTATGTTGTTATCGATGAATTTCGATACTGTTTCACGCCAGGAGAGAATTCGATTGATTTCTTCAAAAGTAGTTTGAGCGATGGTTAAGTAATCTTTTGCAGTGCGTTTGAATCTAATATAGCCCGGCTTCAGTCTGCTTACGGGATTGCTATTGAATATCACCATTCGATTCCGATCTATGAACAACCGAATATCAAAGTTGTGGCCATCCTCCAAGCAGCCAAGTAGAGCTGCTTGACTGTAAACCTCCTCAAGTTGTGTCAGCGGCGCCGAGGAAACCAGTTCCGGGGCCAAATATTCGTCCAAACGATCCCTTAGCGTTAGGTCGTAAATCAAATGCGCTAAATGTTTGAGTGTGTGTTCTTCAGAATCGATACGAACTCGCGCATCAGCAAGCTCATTATTGTTGATCAGTCCTGAGATTTCTACAAATAACGCCAGGAAATATTTTCGCGCATAAAATTGCAAAAGCACTGGATTTTGCTCATGTATTGAGGCATCTAACGCCAAAGCGCTATAAAAGTGACCAACATCTCTTGCTCGACGAATCGCTTCCCAAAAATATTCAACGCGCCTGGAACCTTGCGCAGCTTCGGCTTGCCTTAGGTAATCTAAGGCCGCCTTTAGTTTCGATTCTTGCAAGTTGTCAATTTTGATTTGGATCTTTCTCAGCTCCTTTTGGATTGCATTCAGGCGCTGCGCCTGTGCTAGAAACTGTGCCACTAGCATGCTTGCTGAGATACCCGTAAACCCAAGGGCAACGATTGAAAGGGATTGAGAAAAGTCTGGTGAGGCACGCAAATCTTCCAAGTTGCCCAGAACCTTTTTGCCTGACGAGCTGAACCATATCAAAGACTGACCGATTCTTCGGATCACTTTGTGAATTGAGCCTCCCTCTTCGAGAATCGAGACTATCAGGTTGCTCAACTTTCCTGAGAGCTCTACCAGCTCATCCTGATTCTCAATGACCCAGAAAAAAACTTCGCTCAAGTTGCTCAAGGTTTTTGGTGCTACTATCACACTTACTATGATACGTTTCAAAGCTGTGTTTTTGTTGGGCATTTACCCTAGTTGATTGTCGTCTTGACGTTCAAGCGAGGGACCAAAAGCCATAAACACACAGAAAGGTAGACTCTTTCTAGCCTTCTAACATATACGGAAAGACCATCGCACAAACGGTCACATAAATGATGTCGAAAACCAAAAGCAACCGCAACCAGTCCGAAAGCTCGGCCACCGGAACGCCCTCGGCCAGGCCCTGGGTGAACCGCACCGCAGCCAGCACTACGGGGATTACCAGAGGAAAGAGCAGAAGGGGCAAGAGCACCTCCCGCCCCCGCAGGCGGGCCAGCATTCCGGCGTAAAAGGTGGAGATGGCGGCATACCCCAGCGAACCCAGAAGCAAGACCAAAAGATACCAGCCCGCATTTTGCACGGGCAGGTAGAAGAGGCCCGCGGTGAGGAACAGCAGGGCCAGCCCCACCACCAGCAAGAGGGCAAACTGAAAGAGCAGCTTGCCGAAGTAGATCCACTCGCGGCTGCCCGGAGTCAGAAGCAGGTCGTCGAGGGTGCCATCCTCAACCTCGAGGCCAAAAGCCCGTCCGGCCAGCAAGCTGCCCGCAAAGGCCAGGGCGACCCACAGCACTCCCGGCGCCGCCTTTTGCAGGTCCTGGGGGTTGGGGCCAAAGGCCATGGCCAGGATAAAGAGCATCACCGCCAGGAAAAACACCGCCGACAAGATGCCGGTGCGACCCCGAAACTCCAGTATCAGATCGCGCCAGGCCAGCCAGAAAATCCGCTGCACAGGGCTCAGGGTATCGGTTTGGGTGCAGGACGTAAAGGGTGGGGTGGGCGGGTCAGACGGGGACAAATGCCGCCCTTGATAAACGCTACCCTACAGAAACCATGCAGCTATCCGAACTCAAGCCTATAGAGGTGCTGGCCCGGTGCCCCCTGTTTCAGGGCGTTTCGCCCGACAGGCTGGCATCGCTGACCCCAGCGTCCGAGTGGCTCGAGCTTACCAGGGGCCAGACGCTTTTCTTGCAAGGCGACCCAGTGGAGCGGCTTTATCTGGTGGCTCAGGGTCTCATCAAAGTCTTTCGCCATGACCCCAGGGGTCGTAAGCAGGTGGTGATGAACCTGGCGGGGCCGGGTCAGTGCGTGGCTGCCGTGGCGCTTTTTCTGGGAAACCCTCGGTATCCGGCCTCTGCGGAGGCTGGCGAGCCCAGCCGCATTCTGGCCGTGTCCGGGGCCTCATTTTTCCGCTTAGTGCAACAAGACCACACCCTGTGCTACAACCTCTTGCGAGCAACCGCCCAGCACACCGGCCAGATTGTGCAGGTGCTGGACCGCATGGTGTTCCGCGAGGTGGACTCGAGGCTGGCCGAGTATCTGCTCTCCATGGCACGGATCTATGGCCACAGCTTCAAGCTGCCCACCAACCCGGAAATAGCCGCCATAGTAGGCACCACCCCTGAGCCGGTAAGCCGCAAACTGGGCCACTTCTCCCAGCAGGGCTGGGTTGAAATGAATAAGCGCCGCATCCGCATTACCAATCCAATGGCGTTGCAGAAGCTAGCCCAGGCTACGTGAAATCGCCGCTGCGGAGTTGTGATTCACCATGACTAAACCTGCTTCTATTGCCCATCCGTGCAGTTTGACTTAAGTCATGGATTTTGAGTATGTAGGGATGTTGCAATTCTTTTAGTTCTGGGCGAGAAGGTGGCCATGAGCGTGGAGGGCCCACTATGCGAAACTGGCTAACCGGTGGTGGCATGGTACTGCTGAACGCACTCCTGCTGGGGGTGATGGCCGGGGCCGGAAGCTACACTGCCAACCATGCCCAAGCCCTTTCCTATCTCTCCAACGATCCCAAAGTCTGTGTGAACTGCCACATCATGCGCGAGGTCTACGACAGCTGGCAGAAGGCCAGCCACCACCACGTAGCGGTGTGTGTGGATTGCCACGTGCCCCACGACTTTGTGGGCAAATACCTGACCAAGATCGAGCACGGCTGGAACCACTCGAGGGCCTTCACCCTGCAAGATTTCCACGAGCCCATTCGCATTAGCGCACGCAGCGCAGCCGTGTTGGAACACAACTGCGTAGGCTGCCACCGCAATCTGATTGGGGGCGTGTTGGAAGCCCAGACCGCTTTCCAGGACGCACACGCCAACCTTCAAAGAGACGCTGAAGGCAAGTACGGCTGTGTGCATTGCCACCGTGGGGTAGGACACGGCCACTAGGGGGAAACATGAATAGACGATGGTTATGGATCAGCGTTGCAGTGGCCATCATCGCTGCGCTGGGCACCTTTGGCATTCTGACCCTGCTGGGGAACATCAACACCCGCCAGGCCGAGGCCAGGCAAACCTCCTTCCGGGTGGTGGAAATTACCAACAAAACCGAGGACTCGGCCCTTTGGGGTAAAAACTTCCCGCATCAGTACGACACCTGGCTCAAAACCGCCGACAACGAGCGCACCCGCTACGGGGGCTCGGAGGACTTCCCTACCTCGAAGCTCGAGGAAAACCCCCGCCTGAAAATTCTCTTCAACGGGATGCCCTTTGGCACCGATTACCGTGAGCGGCGTGGCCATGCCTACATGCTGATTGACCAGCGCAACACCGAGCGGGTCAAGCAGTTCAAGCAGCCCGGTGCCTGCCTCAATTGCCACGCCAGCGTGGCCACCGTCTTCCAGGCTGCAGGGGTAAAGGCCGGGGTGCCCGACGACGAAAATCACCGCATGGAGGCCATCTTCAAGGGCTTTGAAGTGATTAATCCCATGCCCTATGCCGAGGCCACCCAGCTCGTACAGCACCCGGTGGGCTGCGTGGACTGCCACGACGCCAAGACCATGGCCGTCACCATCACCCGCCCGGCCTTCATCACCGGGATTCAAAACCTGGCCAGGTCCAAAGAACCCGTCCCCTTCCTGCCCAGCATCGAACGCTGGCGCAAGGGCAACCAGGCCAAGCCCTATGACCCCAATACCGAGGCCACCCGCCAGGAAATGCGCTCGATGATCTGCGCCCAGTGCCATGTCGAGTACCATTTCGCCCCGCCCAACAAGACCCTTACCTACCCCTGGCACAACGGTCTAAAGGTCGAGCAGATCGAACAGCACTACGACCAGGTGAACTGGAAAGACTGGGAGCACAAGCTCACAGGCACCCAAATGCTCAAGGCCCAACACCCCGAATTTGAGCTGTGGGCCCAGGGTATCCACGCCCGGGCCGGAGTGGCCTGCGCCGACTGCCATATGCCCTATACCCGGGTGGGGGCGGTCAAGGTTTCCGACCACCAGGTGCGCAGTCCCCTGCTGAACGTGGCCAGGGCCTGCCAGACCTGCCACAACGCCTCTGAGGAGGAGATGAAAGCCCGGGTGGACATCATCCAGGATCGCACCAAGAAGCTTCTGGACGAGGCCGAGATTGCCACCGTAGACTTGATCCAGGCCATCGAAGCCGCCAAAGCTGCCGGCGCGAGCGATGAGGCCCTGGCCCAAGCTCGTCAGCTACACCGCAAAGCCCAGTGGCGCACCGACTACATCAACGCCGAGAACTCCATGGGCTTCCATGCACCCGCCGAAACAGCCCGAATCCTGGGCGAGGCCATCAACTTTGCCCGTCAGGGGCAGCTTCTGGCCTACAAAGCTGAAATTGCCAGCAAACCCAAACAGTAGCCCTGCCCTGCCCCATTAAGCCCCACCATACAGCGGGGTTTTGTGGCATGAGAGAAATTAAGTGGGCCTGAGCTCAACCACCCGGTCGACCAGGGCAAGCCAGCTTTTGTCGTGGGTGGCGATTACCACCCCCCCCGAGGCCCTGGCAAAGTTCACCAGGTCTTCCAGCAGGCCCCGACCCTCTGAGTCCAGGGCGGCCTCGGGTTCGTCCAGCAGCCAGATGTCCGGATTTTGCAGGCGCAACCGGGCCATGGCCAGGCGCTTTTTCATGCCGCTGCTGTAGCTCAGCACGGGCTTGTCGTGGGGCAGCCCAACCTGTTCCAGGGCCTGCCGAACCAGGGCCCGGCTGGCTGCCTGCCCATCCAGCCGCAGGGCATAAT
Source organism: Meiothermus sp. (assembly GCF_025056915.1). Classification (GTDB taxonomy): domain Bacteria; phylum Deinococcota; class Deinococci; order Deinococcales; family Thermaceae; genus Meiothermus. Next base: position 19,666 of record NZ_JANWVH010000004.1, read on the forward strand.
GTAGATTTTCAGCTCCGCTGAAATGCCGGTGAAAAGCGGGGGGGTTGGCCAGAAAGCCCACCCTGCCATCCCGCCTGAGGGAGCCCTGGGTCGGTCGAACCAGCCCGGCCAGCACCCGCAGCAAGGTGGTCTTGCCCGCACCATTGGGCCCAACCAGGGCCACCGTTTCGCGCGGGGCCAGTCGGAAATCCAGGTCGCGCAGCACCCAGTCGCGCCCGTAGCGTTTGGAAATGGCCTGGGCCTCAATCAGCATCGAATCCATCATACGTGTTCACAGGCAACACCGGCCCAGCAGCCTACCGGGAGCGATGTAGGGCAAAGGCCTGCCGAGCTTTGGGGCCGGGCAACGGCCACACGTGCACCAATGCTGTACACCCGCACGGTGAGCGAATCAAGGCAACCCTGACCTGGACTCACTCCGTTCCTCCCCTACCGCGTAGGGGAGGCCAGGGGGGGTGCTGACCTGGCCCTTCATGCAATCGTGTGGCCTTGGCATAAACCCTCCCCAACCCTCCCTACGCGGTAGGGAGGGACTTGAGGGCTATCCCTCTTTGGAATCTGTGGGCGTGTATGGGTATTTTCACGACCGTGTATTGTTCGCCTCTCACGACCAATGCCTTTCTTTATTGGTGATAGCCGCTCCCTTGCAGGGCCTTTGAAACAAAAATAGCGATGTGATTTATAGTCAAGTAAAGGTTTGGCGGCCTCAGGATGGGAAGTACACCTTCGTAATTCTTTCAAGGGTTGCTGGGTATGATGTCAGCAATGCAAGAAAGCATTCTGGAGTATCGGCGAGAACAACGTATTCGCACCATTCTGGAAGCAATTCCCGACGACTTGATGCTCGTCGATACGGAAGGCAACATCCGGGAGTACAAAGCGGGGAGCAGCCACCACCACCTGCCCATGGATCGCTTCCTGGGAACCACGCTGGGTGAGCTGTTTACCCCCGCCGTAACCCGCCAGCTTCAAGAGGCAATTCAAGCGGTACTCAACGGCGAGCCAACCTGCGTCATGGAGCTCAACCTGGAGGGCCGGGACTTTGAGGCCCGCATTGTCCCGATGCAGTCAGATACGGCACTGATTCTTTTTCGGGATGTGACCACCGAGCGGGAAGCCGAGCGCCTCAAATCGGAGTTTATCGCAGCGGTCTCCCACGAGCTCAAAACCCCTTTGGCCTCTATTCTGGGTTTTTGCGAGTTGCTGCTGGACGACAATTACAGTCCTTCAGAGTTCAGGGAGTATTTAGAAAACATCCAGCACAGCAGTCTTCGGTTGAAGGACATGGTCAACAACCTGCTCGACACCTCCCGCCTGGAAGCCGGTCGGTTTAGCATCAGCCGACAGCCCATCGATTTACAGACGACCCTGGCCCAGACCGCCCGTAGCTTTGCCGGGGTGGCCAAGCTCAGCCAGATTCACTTCGTGTGCGAGTTCGACCCCCTACCCATCCTCGAGGCCGATCCGGAGCGCATCGAGCAGGTGGTGGGCAACCTGCTCTCCAACGCCTTCAAGTTCTGCCCCAGGCGAGGCACTGTCTGGCTGCGGGCCAGGCCCCATGGGGGGGTGTTGCTCGAGGTCGAGGACACCGGCCCCGGCATCCCGCTGGAGGAACAGGGCCTGCTCTTCAGCCGGTATGGCCGCACCCGGAGCGCCATCTCGAGGGGCATTGTGGGTACGGGTCTGGGGCTTTACATCTCCAAGGCCATCGTAGAGGCCCACCAGGGGCGCATCTGGGTGGAGTCGCAGGAGGGACGTGGCGCAAAGTTCAGCGTGTGGCTGCCGCTTCAATAGAGCGCTCTTCACATATTGCGAGCCATTCGAGTTCAAGAAAGCCTGGTTCTCAAGAGAACAGTGGCGGCCTGGAAACTCGAAAACATGCCTCTCGGCCCAGACGCAACGCAGACACTTGTCCCTTCTCGTGTTTGTGGGCGGCCACGTCTGTGAAGCGCGCGATAGACCAAAGGCTCGAGGCGCACATTCGCCGAGTCTTCCGGTCAGGTCTTCGGCTTTGCGCTTTGAATGACTGCTGGTGCTTCGGGGAGTGCTGTAGGCTAAGGCCATGCTGCGCCTGTGCGGTCTGCGCAAGACCTATCCTGGTTTTTCACTTTCGGTCTCGCTCGAGGTTCGACCCGGGCAAACCCTGGCGCTGCTGGGCCCCTCGGGCAGCGGCAAGAGCACCCTGCTGCGGCTGGTGGCGGGCCTGGAAGTGCCGGAGGCCGGTCAGGTCTGGCTGCACGAGACCGAACTCACCCCCCTCGCGCCCGAGGCCCGCCGGATCGGGTTTGTATTTCAGGACTACGCTCTATTCCCCCACCTTTCGGTTTCCGAGAACATCGCCTTTGGCCTGCGCGAAGCCCGGTGGAACGAGGTCGGAATCCGGGAGCGGGTGGCCGAGTTGCTGGACCTGACCCACCTGACCCCGCACGCCCGCAAGCGCCCCGAGCTGCTCTCGGGCGGCGAGCGCCAGCGGGTCGCCCTGGCCCGGGCCCTGGCGCACCGGCCTCGAGCGCTGCTGCTGGACGAGCCTCTGGGTGCGCTGGATCTGAAGCTGCGCCAGGAGTTGCTGCTGGAGCTGCGAGCCATTTTGCGTCAGACAGCCGTGCCCTCCATCGTGGTCACGCATGACCAGTCCGAAGCCTTTGTGCTTGCCCAACAGGTGACCATTCTGCGCGAGGGCGCCATCGTGCAGCAGGGCGCACCCGAAGAGCTTTTCAACCGCCCCAAGAATCCCTGGGTGGCCACCTTTCTGGGCCACCACAACATCCTCAGCGCTGAGCAGAGCCGACAGATGGGCCTGCCCGCCCGCCCCCACCTGCTGCCCCAGGAGGCCCTCACGCTGGGGGAGGGAGAGGAGGCCAGGGTACAGGAGCGCATTTTCAAGGGCTTTACGGTAGCCCTGGAACTGCTCTGGCGGGGCCAGAAGCTCTACCTCGAGGGGCCGGAGCCGGGGCTCTATCCCGGCGACACCACCCATGTGAGGGTAGACTGGTCCAGGGTGGTGCCGTTGGAAGATGGCCCCAAGGCCGAAGCCCGGCCTCCGGTGGACGCCTCCTCGAGCATCCAAACTTAGAACGCACCCCCTCCCCCGATGCACCCCTTCACCATTCTGCTCAGCGGTTCGGCCCTCCCCACAGGGCGGCTTCTGGCTCAGGTCGCCGGAAGCCGGGTTATCGCGGCGGATGGCGGCATGCGACACGCTGCATTGCTGGGGCTGCAGGCCGAGCTCTGGGTGGGAGACTTCGACTCGGCCTCGGCGGAGCTCCAGCAAGCCTATGCCCACGTGCCGCGCGAAGAACATCCGGTGGGCAAGGACTATACCGATGGAGAGCTGGCCGTTCAGGCGGCCCTGGCCCGGGGGGCCGACCGGCTGATTCTGGTGGGGGCCATGGGCGGCCAGACCGACCAAACCCTGGCCCACCTGTTGCTGGGCATCCGGCTGGTGCGGCAGGGCATTCCCACCCTGCTCAGCTCGGGGCTCGAGGAGGCCTACCCCCTGCTGCCGGGCAGCCTGCAACTGGAGCTGCCGCGCGGCAGCAAGCTGAGTTTGTTGCCGCTGGGCGGTTTTGGGGGCCTGAGCCTGCGCGGCGTTCGCTGGCCCCTCGAGGGCGCCGAGGTGCCCCTGGGCAGCACCCGCACCCTTTCCAATGTGGCTTTGGGGTTGGTGGAGGTGGAGCTCCAAAGCGGCTACGGGGTGGTGATTGCCTACCCCGCCACCTTGTGAAACTCATCCAAAAACAGCCCCAGCTGCTCGGCCAGGTGCTCCTGCTCGAGCATGGCCTGCTCAAACTGCACGGGATCATCGAGCAGGTCCGGCAAGCGAAGCCACCCCAGGTAATACCGCCCGGCCAGCCCCGGCTTTTTAAGGCGGAGGCGCTCGGTGCTGGAGAGCAGGGTTTCGAACCCCTCGGGGCTACAGAGCACCGGATACTGCACGGGCGAAAGCCGCCGCAGGAAAGCCCTGAGCAAACCCGGATTCGACCAGAACCCATAGTTGAGGTCGTCGGTGATCTGTTCGATGCGGGAAAGCAGGGCCGGGTCGCCCTGACGGCCCACCAGCCTGCGCACCAGCTCACTGCGCCGCAGGCGCAGGGTGGCATAATCGCTCAGCGAGTAGAGTTTACCGGGATAAAAGTCCAGGGCTGCGCGCAGCCGGTGCGCCATGACATAGTCCTGGTATTCCCGGAAGGGGTCCACGCTTCTATTGTGCGACAAGGGGGTGGACAAATGGAAGATTAACCCCATCCAAGAGATTGATTCTCATGATTTCGCCCGTGCACACGGTATATTCAGGTATGGACACCCGGGGCTGGGTTCTCAAGGCCATCGAGAGTTTGCGTTTTGCCAGCGAGAAAGACATTGTGCGCTGGCTGGACGAGGAGGGTGAAAGCCTTTCCAAAGCCGAGCTCCAGCGCACCCTCGAGGCGCTGCTGAAGGAGGGCCAGCTCGAGCTCAAAAACGACCTCTTCCGCCTGAAGCGCAAGGATGGCAGCCCGCAGGCCTTCGACAATCTGTTCAAGGATTAGGCGGTGCTTTTCACAGCGTTTGCCAAAACCACAACCGAGCGCTTTTTGCCACGAGCCTACCGGCATCCTGCTAGAGCGCTCTTCACAATATTAGGAACCATTCGAGTTCAAGAAAGCCTGGTTCTGAACCGAACAGTGGCGGCCTGGAAACTCGAAAACATGCGTCTCGGCCCAGATGCATTCTCGTTTTCGTGGGCGGCCACGTCTGTGAAACGCGCGATAAGGGTAAGCTGGAGGAATCATGATTACGTACTGCACCGCTACTTCGGGCGATATACCGGACATCACAACCCTTCTGGACGAGGCCCATCTGCCCAAAGCAGGCCTCGAGGCCCACGTCCTGAACTTTATTCTGGCCCTCGATGGCGAACAGGTGGTGGGGTGTGCGGGCCTGGAAGTGCATCAGGATTGCGGTCTGCTGCGCTCCGTGGTGGTGGCACCGGGCTATCGCACCCACGGCATTGGTGCCAAGCTGACCGAAGGCATCATTGAACTGGCCCAGCAGAAAAACCTGACCTCGCTTTCGCTTCTGACCGAGACCGCCCAGAATTATTTCCCCCGCTTTGGCTTTGTGCCGGTGCCGCGCTCGGAACTGCCTGCGGCCCTCGAGGCCTCCGAGGAACTCCGGGGCGCCTGTCCCGATACCGCCACAGCCATGATGCTCAGGCTCGAGTAGCCAAAAGCTCTGCGACCCGGCCAGCATCCGCGCTTGTGGTCTGAGAGGGAACTCGAGCCGCTTCCGCCAAACAACCTTCCCTCGCAAATCCTCACCCTGAAAACTCCTGGCCCTCGAGCCCCTATGGCCCACCCCTCCCCTACTGCCTCCTACTATGGCTGGCGCATCGCCTGGGCCTTGGCCATCACCCAGACCGTTGGTTTTGGTGTCCTGTACTACACCTTTGGGGTTTTTGTGGGGCCCATGGAGGCCGAGCTGGGCTGGAGCCGCACCGAAACCTCGGCGGCCTTCTCGCTGGCCCTGCTGGTCTCAGGTCTGGCGGCCATTCCGGTGGGGCGCTGGTTCGACCGGCACGGGGCCCGCGCCCTCATGACCGCAGGTTCCATCTGGGGAGCCCTGCTGGTCTGGGGCTGGGCCCAGGTGCAAAGCCTGACCGCGTTTTACCTGCTCTGGGCGGGGCTGGGGTTGGCCATGGCAATGGTGCTTTACGAGGTGGCCTTTGCCGTGCTGGCGGTCTGGTTTCGCCGCTACCGCCCCAGGGCCATGCTGGTCGTGACCCTGACGGCGGGGTTGGCCAGCACCATTTTTGTACCGCTCAGTACCTGGCTGGTGCAGCTTGCAGGCTGGCGCGGGGCACTGGAGATTCTGGCCCTCATCCTGGCCGTGAGCACCATTCCTCTGCATGCCCTGGTTCTGCGCCGTCGCCCAGAAGACATCGGGCAGGTACCGGACGGCGAGGAATCTGCAATACCTTTTCGCAACCCGGCCCAAGAACCCAGCACCCGTGCCAAAGAAGCCCTGCGCCAACCCACGTTCTGGTGGCTTTCGCTCGGGTTTGCCCTCTCCAGGGCCACCAGCATTGCCCTCACGGCCCACCTGGTGCCCCTGCTGACCGAAAAAGGCTACAGCCCGGCCCTGGTAGCCCTGGCTGCCGGGGGGGTAGGGGTGGTGCAGCTAGCAGGCCGAATCCTGTACACCCCGCTCAGCGAGCGGGTCTCGCTCTTTCACCTGAGCGGCGCTTTTCTGGGGGGCTACGCCCTGGGCTTGCTCAGCCTGCTTTTTTTGCCGCCGGGCCTGGGCCTCGGGGCCTTCGTGCTGTTTTTTGGTCTGGCCAATGGTTCCATCTCCCTGGCCAAACCCGCCCTGCTGGCCGAAATTTATGGGGCCAAGCACTACGGCACCATCAACGGCAGCATGACCTCTATTGTGGCCGTGGCCCAGACCATTGCTCCGTTTGCCACGGGCGCCCTGCACGGCCTCTCGGGCAACTACAATCCGGCGCTCTGGCTTTTGGCCGCACTGGCCACGATTTCAGCGCTGGCCATATGGCAGGCCCGGCCCAGTGCAGCTCTGGCCGAGCCTTAAGAGTTACACCGTGCGGCAAAACGTTGCGCAAAAAAGCCTTCAGGGCTTCCCAAGCCCGGCGAGGGTTCGGCTGCCCCACCATGCCCAACCTGGGCCAGAGATGATTTCCAGCCAGTAGCTGCGGGGGAACGGTGTACCCGGGTCGGTTCTCGCCGGTTCTTGTGCCCTCAACACAATCGGCGCCCCAGGTAATTCGGGCCTGACACTTCCATGAAAAAAGGCCGATACTGTGCCTTGATGCGTATTCTGGTACTCTGCACGCACAACTCCGCCCGCAGCCAGATGGCCGAGGGCTGGCTACGGTACTGGGCCGAGCGGCTATCGTTTCCCGCCGATATCTGGTCGGCAGGCACCGAGAAAACCTTTGTAAAAACCGATGCCATTCGGGTAATGGAGGAAGTCGGTATAGACCTGAGCACACATACCTCCAAGACCTTCAACGACCTGCCCGACCCCTGGCACTTTGACCTGGTGCTCACGGTTTGCGACGCAGCGGCTGAGACCTGCCCGGCCTACCCGGCTAAAACCCACAAGCTGCACGTTTCCTTCCCCGACCCCTCCGGCAAGGGCCTGGGAGAGTGGCGCCGGGTGCGGGATGCCCTGGGCCGTATGGCGGAGCACCTGATTCGAAGCCTCAAACAAGGCCACCTTCCAACCGAAACGGCCCTGGCCGAGGCCGCCGGGCTGAATCGAGTTCTTCCATAGGGGGTTCACATGGGGAAACGCAAGCTCACGGTGCTCTTTTTGTGCAGCCACAACTCGGCCCGCAGCCAGATGGCCGAAGCCCTGCTGCGTCACTACGCGGGGGATCGCTTCGAGGTTTACAGTGCCGGGCTGCACCCCAGTGAAATCAACCCCCTGACCCGCCGGGTGCTCTCGGAGATGGGCCTGGACATGCAGGGCCAGTACGCCAAAAGCCTGATGGAGTACTGGGGCGGCAAGTACAACTTCACCTATCTGGTGATTGTCTGCGACCGGGCCGAGCAGGAGTGCCCCTTGTTTCCCTTCAGCACCTACCGGCTGTACTGGCCCTTCGAGGACCCCAGCGCCGCCCAGGGCAGCGAGGAGGAGCGCCTCGAGGTCTTCCGCAGGGTGCGTGACCAGATTGCCCACAAGGTGCGGGAGTGGGTGCGGGAAATGGAGCAGAAGGGCCTGATCCCCAAAAGCGGCGGCCAGACCGCCGAGGTCTGAGGCCACAATCGGCCCTCTGGCGCATCTGGCATACTGAAACGGTGCGTTTATTGCTGCTGTTCCTGGTTGCATTTGGCAATGCATGGGCCCTGCCGGGCACCGTTTTTCTGAGTGGGGCTCGCCACGAGTACCAGCGCTACAACAACTGCGGCCCCGTCACGCTGGGCATGGCCCTGAGCTTCTGGGGCAGCCGCGAGACCCAGTACCAGATTGCCCCCCTGCTCAAGCCCAACAAAAACGATAAAAACGTGAACGCCGACGAGATGGCGGCCTATGCCCGCGGGCGTGGCTTCGGGGTGCACCTGGGGGTGGCAGGCGATATGAACCTGCTCAAACGCCTGCTGGCCGGGGGCTTTCCGGTGATTATCGAGACCTGGTTCGTGACCCCCGACCACGGCGGCATGGGCCACTACCGCCTGCTGGTGGGCTACAACGAGGCCCTGGGCCTCTTCAACGCCTTCGACAGCTACTACGGCCCCAAGGTCACACTGCGCTATAGCGATGTGGACAGGCTCTGGCAGGTTTTCAACCGCACCTATCTGGTGGTGTATGCCAGGGGCCAGCAAGACAAACTAGCCGCCATTCTGGGGAACCGGATGCAAGAGGGGTTTGAATGGCAGCTGGCCCTGGAGCAGGCCCGGCGCGAAACCCAGCAAAACCCCCAGAATGCCTTCGCCTGGTTCAACCTGGGCACCACCCTGCTGCGCCTGGGCAATGCCCCGGAAGCGGCCCGGGCCTACGACCGCTCGCGGCGAATCGCCCCCAGCCCTACCCTTGACCCCCGCCGCCCAAGCAACGCCGTTGCCAACTGGCCCTGGCGGATGCTCTGGTACCAGTTTGGCCCCTACGAGGCCTATTACCAGACCGGGCGCTACCAGGAGGTCATCGCCCTGGCCAACGATGTGCTGGGCCGGGTAGACGACCACGAGGAAAGCTACTACTGGCGCGGTCTGGCCCGCAAAGCGCTGGGCAGCCTGGAGGCTGCTCGAGCCGACTTTCAGGCCGCTTTGCGCTACAAGCCCGGCTACCGGGAGGCAGCAGTCGCCTTGCAGCGGGCGCAGGGCTCGAGGTGAGCTACCTCGAGTAGTTCGGCGCCTCCTTGGTAATGGTCACCCCGTGGGGGTGGCTCTCAATTAAACCAGCACTGGAGATGCGGGTAAAGCGGGTCTCCCTGCGGAAGGTCTCGAGGTCGGGTGCACCGCAGTAGCCCATGGCGGCCCGCAGCCCACCCACCACCTGGTAGAGCACATCGCCCACCGGGCCCTTGTAGGGCACCATCCCCTCGATGCCTTCGGGCACCAGTTTCTTAACCTCTACGCTGCCCACGCTTTTACCGGAGTCCTGGAAGTAGCGGTCGGCAGAGCCCTGGCGCATAGCCCCCAGGCTGCCCATCCCCCGGTAGAGCTTGTAGCGACGGCCATCCTTGAGCACCTCTTCGCCGGGGGCCTCCTGGGTGCCGGCCAGCATGGAACCCAGCATCACCGTGTGGGCCCCGGCGGCCAGGGCCTTGGCCACATCGCCGGAGTATTTGATGCCCCCATCGGCCACCACCGGCACGTCCAGGCCCTCCAGCCCGGCCACCGCCTCCATGATGGCGGTAATTTGCGGAACCCCCACCCCGGTTACAACTCGGGTGGTGCAGATCGAGCCGGGCCCAATGCCCACCTTGACCGCATCGGCCCCGGCCTCGGCCAGTGCCCGCGCGCCTTCGGCGGTGGCCACATTGCCCGCGATAATCTGCACGGCCTCGCCATAGGTTTGCTTGAGGTTTCGCAGCGCCTCCAGGATGCCCCGGCTGTGGCCGTGGGCGCTGTCCAGCACCAGCACATCCACCCCGGCCTCCACCAAGGCTTTGGCCCGGGCCTCCAAATCCTTCGAGACCCCCACCGCCGCCCCGACCAACAGACGGCCCTGGGCGTCCTTGGCCGCGAAGGGGAACTTCTGGCGTTTGGTCAGGTCTTTGAGGGTCAGCAAGCCCCGAAGCCGCCCCTCGTGGTCCACCAAGGGGAGTTTTTCGATTTTGTGCTGGCGCAATAGGGCCTCGGCCTCTTCCAGGATGGTGCCGGGGGGCGCGGTAATGAGGCGCTCTACCGGGGTCATGACCTCGGAGACCAGCCGCCCCATCTCGCGCTCAAAGCGCAGGTCGCGGTTGGTGACCAGGCCCAGCAGCTTGCCGTAGAAGTCCACCACCGGCAGGCCGCCAATCTTGAACTCGCGCATCAGCCGCTCGGCGTCTTCCAGGGTGGCGTTGGGGGCCAGCGTGACCGGGTCTTGAATCATGCCGGCCTCGCTGCGCTTGACCTTGCGCACCTGAGCGGCCTGTTCCTCGGCGCTCAGGTTCTTGTGAATCACGCCCAGGCCCCCCTCGCGGGCCATGGCAATGGCCATTTCGGCCTCGGTCACGGTGTCCATGGCCGCCGAGAGGATGGGAATATTGAGCCAGAGCTTCTGGGTCAGGCGGGTGCAGGTGTCCACCTCGCGGGGCAGCACCTCCGAGTAAGCCGGAATGAGCAGCACATCGTCGAAAGTCAGGCCTTCTTGCTGGATTTTTTCTGTTCTGGAACGGGGTTTGCTGGGGGCCTCGAGCATATTCCAAGCAGTATAGCAGCCATGGATGAAACCACCAACAGGGCCCCCTCGAGCCTGCTGTGGCGGTTTCCCCGAACAAAAAACACCGGAGCGGCCAGGGCTAGAGCTGACCCGAGAGAACCCCCTAGCGCCCCACCATCTCCTTGGGCCGGGGGCTTTCGCCGAGGGCGTTCTCGCCGGTGAGTTCGCGGCCCAGAATCAGGGTGTGGATGTCGTGGGTGCCCTCGTAGGTGTCTACGGTTTCCAGGTTCAGCATGTGGCGGATGCTGTGGTACTCGAGGGTAATCCCGCTGCCCCCCAGAATCTCGCGGGCGGCCCGGGCCGCATTCAAAGCAGCCCGCACGTTGTCGCGTTTGCCCAGCGAGACCTGGGCCGGCCTGAGCTGACCGGCATCCTTGAGCTTAGCCAGCCGCCAGGCCAGCAAGAGCCCCTTGGTGTGGTCGGCGGCCATGCGGACGAGCTTCTCCTGTACCAGCTGGCGGCTGGCGATGGGCGCTCCGAAGGTGGTGCGGCTTTTGGCGAACTCGAGGGCCTCGGTGTACACCGCCTCCAGCGCCCCCAAGGCCCCCCAGGCGATGCCGTAGCGGGCCTGGGTGAGACAGGAAAGCGGCCCCTTGAGGCCCTTCACCCCCGGCAGCATGGCGCTGGCCGGAACCCGCACCTCCTCCAGCACCAGCTCGCTGGTCACCGAAGCCCGCAGGGACGCCTTGTGCTGAATCTTGTGGGCCCTGAAGCCTTTGCTCTGGGTGGGCACGATAAACCCCCGCACCACGCCCTCGTCGTCCTTGGCCCAGACCAGCGCAATGTGGGCCAGGTTGCCGTTGGTAATCCACATCTTGGAGCCACTGAGCACGTAGTCGCCCCCGTCGCGCCGGGCGCGGGTTTTCATGTTGGCGTCGGGGTCGCTGCCGCCGTCGGCCTCGGTCAGGCCAAAGCAGCCCACATACTCGCCGGTGGCCAGCTTGGGCAGGTATTCGCGCTTTTGTTCCTCGGAGCCGTAAGCCCAGATGGGGTACATCACCAGGCTGCTCTGCACGCTGCAAAAGCTGCGCAGGCCGGAGTCTATGCGCTCCAACTCATAGCCCACCACCCCATACGAGGCCGCGCTGGCTCCCAGGCCGCCGTACTCGGTGGGGATGCTGGTGCCCAGAAAGCCCATCTCGCCAAATTTGCGTATCAGGTGGGTGGGAAACTCGGCGTTTTCCCACCACTCGGCAATGTGCGGGAGGCACTCGGCTTCCAGGAACTTGCGGGCGGCTTTCTGGATTTCGCGCTCCTCGGGGGTGAGCAGGTCGGTTACTTGGAAAAAGTCGAACATGGGGAACCTCGAGGGCAATTCTACAGCCTGTGCGCCCACGAAAACAGGCGAGTCCATGCTGTTTGAGGTCTGTCGCAGGTCAAACCCAGTGAGGAGACCGGGCCACCGCCGGAGCCAGGCCAGCGGCCATAATCCTTCGGCTATCGGCTATTGACCATAGACCCCTAGGGCAGGTACATCTGCTTGAGCTCCAGAATCTCCCGCCGGGCCTCGTCCACCTTGATGTAAAAAGGGGTGTCCCGGTCAAAAGACCAGCCGAAGTTGCGGCCCCCCAGGCCCTGGATGAGCTGCTGGGGGGTGGCCTGGAAGTATTCCCCGGCATTTTTCAGCAACAGGATTTTGGTGCTGCGGGTGAAGCGAAAGGTGCGAATCAGGGGGTTCTGGTTGGAAATCTCGATACCCGCCGGGCAGTCGTCGCGGTGGCAGTCCTTCACCTCGACATAATCGAGCTTGACCGTCCAGACCCCCTGCACCTGCCGGAAATCGGTGATGCGGGCCACCCGGTTTTGCAGTTGGGCCAGACCTATCCCCAGGGCCAGGATGAGCAGAGCGACCAGTACACGCATATCTTATTTCCCTCCCATTCTGCGGTAGCCAAACCCCAGGGCCAGCCCAGCCGGAACCAGGGTGGTGGCGACCACGATTAACAACCACAGGGGGCCTTCCGAGCTACCCAGGTAATTGGTCTGGCGCTCGGTAATGGCCAGGTACACCGGACGGCTGGCCAGCACCACCAGCAGCCCCGAGTGCAACAACGTGAGGCCCATATACAAAAACCCACCTATGCCCATGGGCACCTCGGCGGGGTTGGCGGCGTCGAACTTGGGGAAGGCCGCCCCCAGACCCACCCCCAGGCCCGCCGCCGTGATGGCCGAGGCCAGCCCCAGAATGAGGGAGATTTGGGTGAGGTTGTCGTCCAGGCCGATCACCCTGGGCGAGTAATAGCCCAGGGCCAGCCCCAGCGGCAGCAAAAAGAACAGGGCCAGCCCAAAGCGGGTCAGAAGGAGGGTTTGGCTGGAGACCGGGCCGGTCTGGAGCATCCAGTAACCGGGGCCCTCGAGGCTATAGAGCGGATACGCGAGCCGCACCCCCACCCCTCCAATCACAAATCCCTGGAAAGCCAGGTGCATGAAACCCGCTACCAACTGGAAGCGGGCATCCCCCAGCGGCAGGTACTGCAGGCTGGTGGTGTACAAAAGCACCAGCACCCCCACCAGAATCAGCTGGGAGGCCTGGTTGGCATCGCGGAAGAACAGGCGCAGGTCGCGGGCCCAGAGGGCCAGGGCCACGCTCTTGCTCGACCAGCGATCCAGAAGCCCCGCTCGCAGGATGCCGCGCTCCCGCACGGTGCCCTCGAGGGCCCGCACCCAGCCCTGCTGGTAGGCATAGCCCGCCACCAGGCCCGCCAGCACCAGCAGCCCCCCCGAGAGGCAGAGGAGCCACCAGAAGGCAGGCTCCACGTTGCCCCGAGAAAGCCCCTCGAGGGCCTGCTGGGCCAGGGCCGAGGGCAGGAAGGGGGCGCTGGGGTCGCGGAAGGTTTGCAGGAAGCGGTCGAGCTCCTCCGGGTTGGCAAAGTCGGTCTGGAGCAGCACCTCGGGACGCAGCGCCCGCAGCAAAAAAATGAGCAGCCCGCCCAGCACCGCCCCCAGCGCGGCGGCCCACTCCCGCGCCCGGCCTGCGGGGGCATAGCGCACCAGGGGCAGGGCCAGCCCCACCCCCAGCACCACCGGAAAGGCGAACAAAGCCAGCGCGACCAGGGTAGCCCCCACAAAAAACAGCGGGGGTGCGCCGTAGTGGGCCCCGTACGCAAACAACACCGGCAGCACCAGCAAGGTGGGGAGCAGGGCGGTGGTCACAAACACCTCGCCCACCTTGAACATGAAAACCCGGCTGGCCTTTTGCGGAAGGGCCAGGTGCAGGGGGAGGTCTTCGGAGGTGTAGAGCACCGCCACCGCGTTGGGTAGGGCGGAGAGCACCACCGAACTCGAGAGCACCAGCAGCAGGCTGCCCAGGATGCGCTCCACCAGCACATCGCGGGTGAAGGCCGCGGCCAGACGATTGACAAAAGCATTGCTGCCAAAAAGTTCGTTGGAGATGAAGTTCAAAAACCAGCTTGTACCGGCCCAGGCCCCATACGCCAGCCCGGCCCCCAGCAAAAGCCCCACCAGGGCCGAGGCCGGAGCCTGACGAAATCCGTTCCACAAGAGCTGTAAGCGCAGGGTCAGCATCCGACCTCGAGTCTAGCCCACCCGCTCCAAAGCATTGGTGCGTTTGCGCCGTTTTGTTGCGAAGTACCTCCTCGGGAAGCTTCGCATCTTGGCCTGGCTCCAGATTTTTTTCCTCACCCAGCAACGCTTCCCCTCCTTGAGGGAAGGCAAGCTATACAATACGCACCTGGCTTTTGGCCTTGGGCGCCCGACTTTCCCTGACAAATGCCCCTAGCCGCCGGGTCTCTCTTGTGCCTTAGACTAAGAACAAATGCTAGTCAAAGACGTAATGCACAGCCCGGTGCTGACGGTGGATGCCTCGGTGACGCTCGAGGCCGCCTACCACATCATGCTTCAGCGCAACATCCGGCACATTCCGGTCACGCGGGAGGGCCGCGTGGTGGGGATGATTACCGACCGCGATATCCGGCTGGCCACCAGTCCCTTTGCCGCCGGAGGGGCCAGACCCATCGAGACCCCGGTGGAACAGGTGATGGCCCAGCCGGTGGTTACGGGCGACCCCCTCGACCCGGTGGAGGAGGCCGCGCGGGTTATGCGGCAGCGCAAAATTGGGGCCCTGCCCATCCTGGACGGCAACGAGCTGGTGGGCATCGTGACCGGCATTGACCTGCTGGATGCGCTCCTGCGCCTGACCGGGGTGCAGAAGCCCAGCGGGCGGCTCGAGGTCTGCCTCGACGACCGGCCTGGCGAGCTGGCCCGTCTGAGCAGCGAGCTGGCCCAGAACAACATCAACATCCATTCCTTGCTGACCTATCCCTGCGGCGAGAACACCGTGACCACCGTGGTACGAATCGGCACCCTGGACGTGCGCAAGCTAGCCCGCGACCTGCGCCAGAAGGGGTACGAGGTGCGCTGGCCCCCCGAAATTCCCGGCAAGAGCTTATGAGCGTCCCGGTGATTTACAGCCCCCAGTACAAGCTCTACAACTTTGGGCCGCAGCATCCCTTCAGTCCGGTACGGCTCGAGATGCTGCTGGACTTGCTGGAGCACCTGGGCCACCCCCTGCATTTTGTCGAACCCGCTCAGGCCACCCGCGAGGACGTGCGCAGCGTGCACCTGGAGTCGTTTGTCCGGCGGGTGGAGGCCGCCGGGCGGGGGGAGCGCTCGCCCGATTTTGACCACTACGGCATCGGAACCGCCGACACCCCCATCTTCCCCGGAATGGACGAGGCCGCCCGCTGGCTGGTGGGGGGCACCCTTACGGCGGCCCGAATGATCTCGAGCGGCCAGGCCAGGGAGGTCTTGCAACTGGGGGGCGGCCTGCACCATGCCCAGAAAGACCTGGCCTCAGGGTTTTGCGTGTACAACGACCTCTCGGTGGCCATTCGCCACCTGACCGGCCAGGGCTTGAGGGTCGCCTACATAGATATTGACGTGCACCACGGCGACGGGGTGCAGTGGATCCACTACGACGAGCCGGGCGTCCTCACCTTCTCGATCCACGAGTCGGGCCGCTACCTCTACCCCGGCACCGGCCACACCCACGAAATCGGCAAGGCCGAAGGCACCGGGCGCAAGCTGAATATTCCGCTGGAACCCTTCACCGAAGACGATTCCTATCTGGAGGTCTTGCAGATGGGCCTCGAGCCCGCCCTGCGCTGGTTCCGCCCCGATGCCCTGGTCATCCAGTGCGGCGCCGACGCCCACTACCAAGACCCCCTGGCCGAAATCCTGCTCACCACCCGGGCCTACGCCAAGGTCTTTCCGCTCTTGCGCCAGTACGCTGCCGATTTCGCCGGCGGACGGGCCGTTTACACGCTGGGTGGTGGCTACAGCCTGGATGCCACCAGCCGCATCTGGGCCATGCTCTACCTGACCCTCCAAGGCCTGCCCCTGCCCGACCACCTCCCCGAGCCCTGGCTGAGGCGCTGGGGCACCCAGCTCGGCCACTTTCTGACCCACACCCTGCACGACCTCGAGGCCGCCTACCCCGAAATCCCCCGTAAACCCGAAATTGAGCGACGCAACCGCCAGGTGACCGAGCGGATGCTCGAGTCGGTACGGCCCTACTGGAACTGACCGTAGCACTGGTCGTAAGCCAACGGTTTGTGTAAAGTTGGTATAAGGCAGATTTAGCGAAGCGAGGCCCAGGATGCAGCTCAAACCCGGCCTGTACCAGCACTACAAGGGCAAGCTTTACTGGGTGCATGGCCTGGCCCGGCATTCCGAAACCGAGGAGTGGTATGTGGTCTACGAAACCCGCTACGGCACCGAGCCCGAAACCCTGTGGGTGCGCCCGCTCAGCATGTTTTTAGAGGATGTGGAAGTGGACGGCAAACCCGTACCGCGCTTTCGCTACGTGGGGGAAAACCAAAGCCCCAAAGAACAATAACGGACTTGCATCTTTGCCATCATTTATATCGCGCTCTTCACAGACCTCCGCACACGAAAACGAGAAGGGACAAGTGTCTGCGTTGCGTCTGGGCCGAGACGCATGTTTTCGAGTTTCCAGGCGGCCACTGTTCGGTTCAGAACCAGGCTTTCTTGAACTCGAATGGCTTGAAGAGCGCTCTAAATCCCCAAAATGGCCATTCCGAGCGCAGCGAGGAGTCCGGCGTGCTGCGAATGCCCCGCACAGGTCATGCGCTGAGCAGACTCCTCGTCGGCTATGCCTCCCTGGAATGGCTGGGTGATTTTTTGGAGCGAAAACTTTGCCAGACGAAACGGAAAGCGATTCCTGTCCTGCTTCCAGCATCCGCAATTTGCCCGGGCCCATGCCATCACACAAGCCCACGAATGGCCCCACCCTCCACCATAATGGCCTGACCGGTCAAATAGCTGGCCCGGGCCGATAGCAAGAATGCCGCCACATCGGCAATCTCCTGCGGCGAGGCCATCCGACCTGCCGGAATTTGCGCGGTCTGCTGGGCGTAGGCCGCTTCCAGGGGGATGCCCTGGCTCTGGGCACGAAAAGCGAACACCTCCTCGACCCGCTCGGTCAGGGTATAGCCGGGCCCCAGGGTATTGACCGTGATGCCCTGGGCGGCAACCTCCCGAGCAAGGGTTTTGGCATAGCCGGTCAGGGCCGCACGAAGGGTGTTGGACAGGGCCAGGTTTTCGATGGGTTCCCTGACAGCCAGTGAGGTGATGAACAGGATTCGGCCAAAACGCCGCGACTGCATCCCCGGCAGCAGGGCACCGACCAGACCCACCATCGGGTACAGCAACAGCTCGGCGGCAGCCTGGACATCCTGAACCTTCATGTGCTGGGCCGCGCCGGGCCGGGGGCCGCCTGTGTTACCCAGCAGAAGTTCAATCGGCCCCAGGCTCTGGGCCTCCATCACCAGGCGCTCGAGGTCGTGCGGCCTGGTTAAATCGGCCACAATCGCATGGGCTTCTCCCCCATCCTGCTCAATCTGGCGCACCAGCTCGTGCAGTTTCTCCGCGCTGCGCGCTGCAACCACCACTTTGGCGCCTTCCCTCGCCAGGGTGGTGGCAATGGCCCGTCCTATCCCCTGCGAAGCCCCTGTGACCAGCGCAAGTTTGCCAGCGATTCCCAGGTCCATAGCCCCTATTATCGGACGATGTCTCAGATTTGGCGCCCGCAGCAACGAACAGGGTTTGTTCGGGCTACTTCAAGGGCTTCAGGTACCAGCTCAGGGTGGGGCCGCTGTCGCGCAGGTGCTCAAAGCCCACCCGCTCCCAGAAGCGCTTGGCCTGTTCGTTGTGGCCGTACACCACCGCATAAAGCCGCTCCATCCGGCCCCGGAGCAGGGCCTCGAGCTGCTCCACAGCGGCCTTGCCCAGGCCCCGCCCCTGCAAGCTTTCGTCAATGAGCAACAGGCTGATGGTGGCCGAGTGCAAATCGGGGTAGGCCACCTTGTAGTCGAGAAACCCCACCACATGACCTTCGTGCTGCAACAGCACGGCCTGCCGCCGGGTATCGTGGCGCAGGGTCTCGAGCTCGCGTTGAATATCGTTGAGGCTGGGCGTGTCACCCCCAATCAGAGCGATGTAAGTGGGACAGTTCAGGTACAGGCCGTGCACAACAGGGGCCGATTCGGCTGTAACAGGCAGGAAGTCGAGATGCACAGAAACTTTCATAGTTTGCCCTGATTGTATTCGCACTCATGGGATTGGGGTGTAATTTGCAACCCAACTCTTGTGTATATAATCACATATAGACACCGCTCTGGGGGCCTATGTAAGCATAAAGTAGCATCGTTTATGCACATTGTGCACATTTATGCAGGCAGGCAGCGGTTCGGATTGTAAATTTGCCCCAAGCAAGCATCACCACCGGCTTCGGTCGGACAATTTCAGGCGTGAAGGCGTCTTTCGTTCGTGCACAACTTGGGCCTGGGTGATGGGAAAAAGGTAGCGGGTCTGATACCAAATTTACGACGAGGTAACATAAAGCCTCCTGAATCCAAGACCAGAACCAAAGCTATCTGACCCTGGCAAGCTGGACGAGATGCCACTCGGCAGCCAGGCGTTGGGGCTCCAGCCAAGGGTACCCATTGCCTTTAGTGTTCTGCCTGCCCCTTGGAGGTCGTATCGCCCAATTGTGGCTTTAGGCCTCTCTTTCAGGGAGATTTTGGTACTTGTGCTGTCGTTCCGAGGAGCACGCAGTGTGGCGAGAATCTGATACTGCACAGGGGTGGTGAAGGCGGGGGGACGGTAGCGCATACGGATTCCTCGCTGCGCTCAGAATGACACCTTACATAGCTCATTCTGGCTTTAGGTGTCGCTATGAGGGAGACTTGGTATTAGTAGTTCGCAAAGCCTGCCAGCTAAGATGCTGTGCGAATGGGGCAGAGTAAAAAACCCCCGGGTTCCCGGGGGTTTTTGGGTGCAAAGCCCCTGCTAAAAACGCTTGGCTGCTTCGACCACGCTCACATTGGCGGCCTGGGGGCCTTTACCGTTCTTGCCCGGCTCAATCTCGAAGGTGACCACATCGCCCTCGTTCAGGGTGCGGAAGCCACGGGACTGGATGGCGCTGTAGTGTACAAATACGTCCGGCTCTCCTTCTTCACGCTGAATAAAACCATAGCCCTTTTCCGCATTGAACCACTTCACTTTGCCTTTTTGCATACTGCTCCTTACCACGGGCAACCCCTGCTACAGTGTGTAACCCGGCCCAGGACCAAGGCGCTGAACTACCCTACAAATTCCCGCCTGCTCTTCCGGCCACGAAAAAGACAAAATAGCCGTACCTGCAGGCGAGACATCATGGGCCACCTCAGAAAACTCCCAGACGCCTCAAGATAGCACCCCACAGCACTTTGTGTCTACCACACCCGGCCAGAGGGCCCTTTTGATTGGCCCAAGCCCCTATCGCAACCACTTCTGCCTGGCCTGCCTCCCGCCGCATTGGCTCGAGGAGCAACCTCTGGTGGACGATCAAAAACCGGGAGCATGCGCTCCCGGGGTCAGGCGGTGGTTCTTGTGGCTTTTAGGTGCATCAGGCTTGCTTGCTCTGGATGAAGTTGATTGCATCCTGCACGGTGCGAATCTTTTCTGCGTCCTCGTCGGAGATTTCTAGACCGAACTTGTCCTCCAGGCCCATGATGAGCTCAACCGTATCGAGGCTATCAGCGCCCAGGTCTTCGATAAAGCGAGCTTCAGGAACCACCTTGTCTGCATCTACGCCGAGCTTGTCTACGATTACTTCTTTTACGTCGTCCAGGATAGCCATGCTTCAACCTCCATCGGTCAGGGTGGGTACTACCGTGCGGGATTCTACCACATCAAAACCTGCGTCGGGGCTTTGTGCCGTTGGGCTCGAGGTTTAGTGCGGGGTCATCCCGCCGTCCACACACAGGGTCTGGCCGTTTATGTAGGCGGCATCGTCCGAGGCCAGGAAGGCCACCGCCTTGGCGACCTCCTCGGGCCGGCCCAGCCGCCCTGCGGGAATCTGCTTCAGGTACTCGGCCACCACGTTTTCGGGCAGCCCGGCGGTCATGTCCGACTCGATGAACCCAGGCGCCACCGCGTTGACGGTAATGCCCCGGGTAGCATATTCCTTGGCCACCGACCTGGTAAAGCCAATCAGGCCCGCCTTGGCCGCCACATAGTTGGCCTGGCCGGGGTTGCCCAGAATGCCCACCACGCTGCTGATGTTAATCACCCGGCCCCACTTGGCCCGCATCATGAGTTTGATGGCCTCGCGGGTGGTGTGAAAAATGGCGCTCAGGTTGGTGGCAATCACCGTGTCCCAGTCCTCGTCTTTCATGCGGATAAGCAAGGTGTCGCGGGTGATGCCCGCATTGTTGACCAGGACCTCGAGGCCCCCCAGGGCGGCATGGGCATCGGCCACCAGCTTCTGGGCCGCCTGTGGGCTTTTGAGGTCGGCCCCCAGAACCACCACCAAGCTCGCCCCCAGTTCCCTGGCCTCCGCGGCAGTGGCCTCAGCCGCCGCCTGGTTGCCGGCGTAGTGCACGGCCAGGGCGTAACCCCGACGGGCCAGTTCCAGTGCAATCGCTCGCCCTATACCCCTCGATGAACCGGTTACCAGCGCTTTTCGCATCGTTCCTCCAATTCTCAAATCAAGCCCAGGCGGTCGCTGCTCAGGGGCTCGATGTTCCCGCTTCGACCCGGACAGACCTGCCCTAAGCCCGTCCAATCAGGGCCAGGTACTCGGCAATCTCGCCAGGGTTGGTGAGGCTGCGGGCTTCCACCCCTTGCAGGGT
This sequence comes from Meiothermus sp., assembly GCF_025056915.1. Taxonomy (GTDB): domain Bacteria; phylum Deinococcota; class Deinococci; order Deinococcales; family Thermaceae; genus Meiothermus. Next base: position 40,191 of record NZ_JANWVH010000004.1, read on the forward strand.
GCGCCCGACCAGGCCGGTGAGCACCTTGCCCGAACCAAACTCGAGGTAAACCCTGACCCCTTTCTCCTTCAGATGCTGCAAAATTTCAACCCAGCGCACCGAATGGGTAATCTGCTCCAGCAGCAGCTCCCGAATCATGGCAGGCCGGGCTTCGGGCTGGGCCAGCACATTCGAATAGACCGGAAACCGGGGTGGGTGCAGCTCTACTTGAGAAAGGTCGGCGTGTAAGCGTTCCCGTGCAGGCCGCATCAGCGAGGAGTGAAAGGGGGCCGAAACCGGCAGCGGAATCACCCTGGCTTTGTGGGCCTTCAGTGCCTCGGTGGCCTGGGCCACGCCCTCGGCGGTGCCAGAGATAACGGTCTGCTCGGGGGAGTTGTAGTTGGCAACCTCCACGCCGCTAATGCCGGCGGTTAGCTCCAAAATGGTTTGGGCTGGCACCTTGAGCACCGCCGCCATCGCCCCCACCCCCACCGGCACAGCCTCCTGCATGTACTCGCCGCGCTTGCGCACCAGGCGCAGGCCATCTTCCAGGCTCAGGGTTCCGGCAGCCACGTGGGCCGTCCACTCGCCCAGGCTGTGGCCCGCTGCAAAATCGGGGGGGCTTCCGCCTGCTTCCAGATAGGCTTGAAAAGCCGCATAGCCCACGGCCAGCAGGGCGGGCTGCTGGTTGGCGGTCAGCCTGAGCTGGTCTTCGGGGCCTTCCCACATCAGCCGGAGCAGCCCCGGTAAGGCGGTCTCGGCCCGATCCAGGGCTTCCCGTGCGCTCCGGGAACCTTCATACAAAGCCCTGCCCATGCCCACTTCCTGCGACCCCTGGCCGGGAAACAACGCTGCAATCATGGGTTACCTCCAGCACTCCAGTGCCGTGCGTATCGTACAGGTCTGCTCTGGTGTTTTTTCATTGGCTTTGGGCTTTCCGCTTCAATCCGGCTGCCACCAGGTCAGCACGCTGGCCGCCCAGGTCAGGCCTGCCCCAAAGGTCACGAACAGGATGTGGTCGCCATCGTGGATTTTACCCGCATCCAGGGCCTCCTGAAGCGCGATGGGCATGGAGGCGGTTGACGTATTGCCGTAGCGGTCTACGTTAACCCACACCTGCTCTGGGGGTAACTGCAAGCGCTCGCGGGCCGCCTCGATGATGCGGGCGTTGGCCTGGTGGGGGATCAGGTACTTGATGTCCTCGGGCCGGAGCCCCGCTTTTTCGATGGCCTCGAGGGTTGCGGTGTTCATCACCCGCACCGCGAACTTGAAGACCTCACGCCCGTTCATGTAGGCGTACTGCCCCATGGGGCTGCCGTCGGGTAGTTTGTCGGCAATGCAGCGGAGCATAAGCTCTTTGCCCCCCGAACCATCGGCCCCCAGCACAAACGACTTGAAGCCATAGCCTTCGGGTACCGGGCCTATCACGGCAGCCCCCGCCCCATCCCCAAAGAGCACAGCGGTCGAGCGGTCGGTGTAGTCGAGGATTTTGGAGAGGGTCTCGGAGCCGATGGTCAGCACCTTGCGGGCCAGGCCGCTTTGCACCATGGCGTGGGCCTGGGCAATGGCATAGCCCCAGCCGGGGCAACCCGCCAGGAGATCGTAGGCGCCCGCATTGAGGCCAAAGTGATTTTGCACCAACGCTGCGGTGGCCGGGAACAGGGCATCGGGGGTGTTGGTGGCCACAATGACCAGGTCAACCCCCTCGAGCGCATGCCGCCCGTGTCGGCGGATCAGGTCTTCCACGGCCCGAAACGCCAGGTGCGAGGTGAACTCTCCTTCGGCAGCCAGCCTCCGCTCACGGATACCGGTGCGACTCACAATCCACTCGTCGGAGGTATCCAGAATCTTCTCGAAGTCGTGGTTGGTCATGACCCGCTCGGGGGCATAGGTGCCAAGGGCTAGGATACCGGCGTTCAACGTAACCTCCTAAAACTGCCCGCAACAGGTGGGGCACTCCAACAAAGATAACACCCCCGCCCACTTTGGCGCCGGGAAGTGGCTTGAACCAAGTCCAGATGTTGGTCCACAGGGGCCGTTTCGAGCCGTTCGTCGGATATAGAGTCCGAGAAATGTCGCAAGACGCTTCAGCCTTTGGCCTGGGGCCCTGAGCTCCAGTAGAACAAAAAAAACCCAGACGGAGGCTTTTGCCCATCTGGGTTGCATCAGGGTCAGGGGCTAGGCCTGGACTTCCAGAACCTTTTTCCCGGCGTAATAGCCACAGCTATCGCAAACGGTGTGGGGAGGCACCAGGGCTCCGCAGTTGGCGCACTTGATGAGCGTGGGGGCCGTCAGGGTGGAGACCGCCGCCCGGCGGATGTCCCGGCGGGACTTGGATACTTTCTTCTTGGGTACTGGGTGCTTGGCCATCTCAGGTCACTTCCTTTGGGAATACCAACCCGCAAGGGTTGCTTCCGGCAAACCGCTCTCCAATCTACAGGCTGAAGCGCAAAAGGTCAACCCAGAAGCTCCACCCGGTCTCCCTGCTTGAGGCCGAGCTGTTCTTGGGCATTGCCCAGGTGAACCGCCACCTCGAGCAACCCGGCGCTCCCCACATAGGCCAGGGCGCTGCCAACCGGCACCTCGGCATAATGGGAGGCCGCCGGAATGTGGTGGTAGCGGATTCGTACCGCCTTGCCCCGAATTTGAGCGGGCGTGGCCAACAAGGTGGTGATGGCATTGCCAAAACGGTCAAAGGTGAGAATTTCGCCCAGGGTGCCAAAGTTCAGCTGGATGGGCAGGCGCACGAGCGCCTGTACCGGAAGTTCGGGGCCAAACCGGGGTGGCTCCACCCCCGCCGCCAGATGGGCGGCCACCGGCCCAAACACATCCCGCCCGTGAAAGGTGGCCGACTTGCGGGGCAGGTGGTAGGCCGGGTTCTCGAGCAGGTAGGCTTTCCGCGGGGGGTCTTGCAGGTAGGCCAGGGTCAGAAGCCCGTTGTCTGGGGCCACATAGCAAAGCCGCTCCCCAACGACCAGCACCGCCTTTCGGCTCGAGCCCACCCCAGGGTCCACCACCGCCAGCACCACCGAGTGCCGGGGCAGATAGGGCACCGACTCGTACAGGATGTAGCTGGCCCGGTTCAGGTCGCCGGGGGGCAGGTTGTGGGCCAGGTCGTGCACAACGACACCAGGAGCCGTTTGCCGCATGACCACCTTGACCACCGCAGCGTAGGGGTCGGCCAGACCAAAATCGGAGAGAAAGAAAATTTCCCGCATCTACCCGCAGTCTATCCAAAAAAGCATCGCAGGTCGCGGGCCGGTCGGCCATTGACCATAAACGACCGGCTACAAACCACTCCAAACAGATCTCGCAGATCGCATACCAGAGATGCTATGAGCCCTGGGCCCCACCTCAACTGCCCAACAGCGTGCGCGTCAGGGGCAATTCGGCAATCAAAGCCAGCACCAGCCCGGCCAGCACCCAGGCCGTAGCCCCGGCCAAAGCCCCCTTAGTACGCAGATATAGCCAGCCCAAAAACACACTGGCCATCAGGAAAAAGACCGTAGGGCCGGGAATGGCCAGGGCGAACAGCACCGGAATCATGAAGGCGCTCAGCTCTTTGTAGCGCTCCTTGAAGACCGGATACCCCACCCCGCGAAGCACCAGTTCCAGCAAGGCCAGCCCGAAAAAGATGGGATACATGGTGCCCAGTCCGCTCAGTCCCAGGGGTTTGGCAATGTAGGCATACACAGCCAGCAAAGCCAGCAAGACCAGCCCTGCCCAGGTGCCCTCCACCCAGCTCGAGCGCGGCCCCAAAGCGTTCTGCATTCCTTCACGACCGACATTGTAATAGGCCACCAGCAGCGCAAAAGCCCCCAGCAAGAAGTAAAACACCGGGCGCACCACCTGGCCCTGAAAGGGGGTGAACAGCGCCAGCAGGTTCTGATAGAGAAGCTGGCCAATGCCCACGGCGGCCAGCCCAGCCAGCATCAGCGCCAGCAGCATCCAAAGATGGATGGAACCAGGTCCAAAGCGCCGCTCGTTCCCCATCTCCACCGTACGCATGGGCTCGATCCGGCTCTCCCCATAAAGCACCAGCCCCAGGTAGATCAAAAACACCACCAGCCAGGGCCAGACCTTACCCAGCAGGCTGCTGGGCAGACTCATCCTCGAGGACAGCTGCCGCAAGACCAGCGAGCCCTTGTCGAACTCGCCCAGCCCGTAGTAGACCATTGCGAGCAGGCCCAGGGTGCGGGTGTAATCGCCCTCGAGGGGGCCCAGCCGGGGCAACACCTCCTCGAGGGCCTCTGCTGCTCGGCGGGTGTCGCCCGATAGCCATATCAAACGGGCCCTGGCCAGCTGCTCCTTGGGGCTGCTCCCCAGCAAATCCAGGGCCTCTTGAGGGCGGCCCAACCGTTCCGCCAGCCGGGCTGCGCCCAGCCGGGCTTCCTCAGAAGCAGTCACCCGGCGGAAGGTCGCATAGGCCTCTTCGTAACGACCCAGGGCTTCGTTGATCTGGGCCCGCAGCAAGACCGCCTCCGTGTTGAGCCCCCCGGGCAAGCGGGCCAGGGCATCCGCCGGACGGCCCTGCAAAAGCAGAAAACGCGCATCCAGCAGGGCCACCTCGGGGTCTTGCGGACTGAGCCGGGTCATCTGCTGAAGGAAGGGCTGGGCCGCAGCGGGATTGTTTTCCTCCAGGTATATCCGCCCGAGCAGCTTAATGCTGGGCAGGTGGTTGGGGTCGGCGACCAGCGCAAGCTGGCAGGTGGCCCGGGCGCTGTCCCGTACTCCCTGGTCGTAGAGGGCCTTGCACTGCGTATAGTAGCCTTCCGCGCCCAGCTGAGCTGAGGCCGTAAACGCAAACAGGGCGATTCCAACAGCAAAAGGAACCGCTCGTAACGTTATCATGGGGGTAGTGTAACACGCCAGCTTAAATTTCCTGCCCGTAGATGCACATCCTGTACAATCCATGCCGTACAGAGGTCTGCTCACAAGCCCCATAGTGACCTCAGGAGGAACGGTATGAAGAGTCTGGTGCTATCGCTCGTACTGCTGCTGCCTCTGGGCCTGGCCCAAAGCGCAACGGCGGTGGAAAAGCTGGTGGATGAGGGCAAGTTCCAGGAAGCCTACGAAGCAGGCTTGCGCCTGGGCAATGCGGAAGGTTTCATTCTGGCGGCCAAAGCAGCCAGCTATTTTGCAGGGTATCAGGCCAGGGAAAGCGAAAAAGCCGACTGGTTTGGCCGGGCCGAAGCCGCCGCCCGCCGGGCCATTCAAGCCGATGGCGACAACCCCGACGCCTATTTCGAACTGGCCCGCGCCCAGGGCCGCCTTTCCCAGTATCGGGGCATACTGGAAAGCCTGGGGCTGGCCAGCGGAATCAAGGAAAACCTGGACAAAACCCTCCGGCTGAACCCCCGGCACGCCGGAGCCAAAGTTGCGCTGGCCCTGTGGCATCACTCGCTCATCTCCAAAAATGTGGGCTGGCTGTATGGGGCCAACGGCAACCTGATTATGCCGCTATTCAACGAGGCCATTCAGCTCGAGCCCCAGACCATCATCCACAAGGTCGAGCTGGCCGGGGTACTGGCCGCCCAGGGCAAAAAAGACGATGCCCGCAAGCAGTACGAGGCCGCTCTGGCCATTGCCCCCAAAACCGCCGCCGACCGCTTTGACCAGGAGCGGGCCCGCCGCGAAATGGCCGCTCTTCGCTAAGCCAGGCCCCATACCCCCGGCTACCGCAAAAGCGCAGGGGGCCTCACCAAAAGTAAAGAGCCGGGGCGATGCGATTTCACCGGGGGAAAGGGCTGGCGTCGTCGGTTGGCCGTCTCGAGGCCAAAAGCTTCACCCGCGCAGCAAGGGTCATCTTAGAGCGCTCTTCAAGCCATTCGAGTTCGAGAAAGCCTGGTTCTGAACAGAACAGTGGCCGCCGGGAAACTCGAACACATGCGTCTCGGCCCAGACCCAACGCAGACACTTGTCCCTTCTCGTTTTCGTGGTCGGCCACGTCTGTGAAGAGCGCGATAATCCAGAGCGAAACTCCGCCCATCCCAGCGAGGTATTCGCCGACGAAGAACACGAATGCCACACGCGGCAGGTCAACCATGCCAGCCGGGGCCTTGCTGGGCCCGGAATGCCCGTTTTGAGCGGGTTTATTTGGGCCGCTGGCTGGGTTTGATGCAAGGCGGCCTGGCCACCTCCCCTGGCATGGCGGTCTGGTACAATTGCAGTGGGCTTGGCCCAGCTTTTGCAGATTCTCTTTTCAAAAGGAGCTTTGATGAACGACCCTTTTGGCCGTGTACCTGGCTGGAGCCCGAATCAGCGTGTGGGCCTGTTTGTGGACACCCAAAACCTCTACCACTCCGCCCGCGACTACTATGGGCAGAACGTCAACTTCGAGAGCCTGATGCGTTTTGCCATCGGCAACCGCCAACTGGTGCGGGCTACGGCCTACGTAGTCGAACGCGAAAACGACACCTCGGCCTGGCCCTTCATCTACAAGCTTTCCACCATCGGCTTTCGGGTGCGCCGCATGAACCTGACCCTCAAGGAAACCACCGACGAGGGCCGGCCCATCTACGAAGGCAACTGGGATATGGGCATCGCCGCCGACATGGTGCGCCTCATGCACACCCTGGATGTGGTGGTGCTGGGCAGCGGCGACGGCGACTTTGTGGACATTGTGGAAGTGCTGATGGAGCGGGGCATCCGGGTCGAGGTGATTGCCTTCAAGGAGACCACCTCGCAAAAGCTGATTGATGCGGTAGACCGCTTTATTCACCTGCCCGAAATCGAGAACGCCTTTGTGCCCAGCAAGGAGCGGGAGCGAACGTTGATTCCGAAAGCCGAGTAGTTTTTTGTATGAACATTGAGCTGGCAGCTCTTCTAATTTCGGTTCTTGCTCTCCTCTTTTCCCTGTGGAGCTGGCGAAAGGGTTTTGACGCTCAAAATAGTGGGAATCGAATTCAGGAGAAACTCGCTTCGCTTCAAGCGCGATTGGTTAACCTGGAGGAAACCAAGTATCAACAGCAACGTGCTGAAGCCCTGAAAGCTCGAGTGGTCGTCGAGGTGGTTAGGGAGCCTCCCAATGGGTACACAATTTTGCTCAGAAACACTGGTTCATCTGCCGCAAGAAACCTCCAAGTGCATTTAGACGATAAGCCTTACAATCAACATCCGCACATAGGGAATCAAAATTTGCCGAGCCTGCTTAATGCAAATAGCACAGCATCCATTAAGTATTTTGACGCATTTGACTTCGCTCCGCCCAGGACAATCCGCGTAACCTGGGTCAATGAAAACGGCGAGCAAGACGTTTACGAAGCCGCACTGCAAATCCCATGACCCTCGAGGACTTCGACTACCACCTACCCCCCGAACTCATCGCCCAGAGCGGCGCAGAGCCCCGCGACGCCTCGCGTTTGATGGTGGTTCACCGTGGCAGCGGCCAGATAGAGCACCGGGTTTTCCGCGACCTGCCCGACTACCTGCGGGCAGGTGATGTTCTGGTTCTGAACGAGAGCAAGGTGATTCCGGCCCGAACCTTTGCCACCAACCCCCACGGAACATTGCTCGAGGTCTTGCTGGTGCGGGAGCTGAAAACAGGGCCCAACCCCTTGTGGGAGGCCATGCTCAAGCCCGCGCGGCGAGCCAAAGTGGGGTCGGTGCTGACCTTTGCCGATGGCCTGCAGGCCAGGGTGGAAGCCGTGGAAGAAGATGGCACCCGGCTGCTGCGCTTTGGGGGGAGTGTGTGGGAACACCTGGAAAACATCGGCAAGACCCCCCTTCCCCCTTACATTCACGCCGCAGTAGACCCCGCCCGCTACCAGACCGTTTATGCCAAAACCCCCGGCTCGGTGGCCGCGCCGACCGCCGGGCTGCACTTCACGCCGGAACTCCTGGAGAGGATTCGAAGCCTGGGGGTGGAAGTCTGCTACATCACGCTGCACGTGGGGCCCGGCACCTTCAAGCCGGTGCAGGGCGACCCCGAAAGGCACCACATGCACCTGGAACCCTTCGAGGTTTCCCTGCAAACCGCCCAGGCCATCAACAATGCCAAAGCCGAGGGGCGACGTATTGTGGCCGTAGGGACGACGGTGGTACGAACCCTCGAGACCGCCTGGAACGGTACGCAAGTTGGCGCCGGCGCAGGCGAGACCCAGCTTTTCATCCGTCCGGGCTTTCAGTACCGGGTGGTGGATGCCCTCATCACCAACTTCCACCTGCCCAAGTCCACCCTGCTGATGCTGGTCTCGGCCTTTATGGGGCACGAACTCATGCGACGGGCCTACCAGACCGCTGTCGCGGAGCGCTACCGGTTTTATAGCCTGGGAGACGCGATGTTGATTCTGTAGGGGGCCGGGATAAGGGCCCAGGGTTCAGGGTTGCGGGGATTTACAAACCGTTTACGACGCAGGTCAGTCCAGTTCTCGCAGCCCGCATCCCCCGAGCTCAAACTAGGCTTCGACAGGCTCGAGCTTGGCTTCTCGAACAATGATTTGCGCCGGGTTGCCAACAGCGGTAGCGCCCGGAGGTACCGGTTTGGTCACCACCGCCCCGGCCCCCACCTTGGCCCCATCCCCCACCGTGATAGGCCCCAAGACCACCGCATGTGCGCCCAGCAAAACCCGGTTGCCAATGGTGGGGTGACGCTTGTCACGGCTGAAGCCGGTGCCCCCCAAGGTCACGCCGTGGTACATCATCACATCGTCGCCCACCTCGGCGGTCTCGCCGATCACGATCCCCATCCCATGGTCAATCACCACCCGGCGGCCAATCCGGGCGCCGGGGTGAATCTCGACCCCCGTGAGCATGCGGGTTAGGTGGGCCAGAACGCGGGCTAGAAATTTGAAATTGGCCTTCCAGAGCCGGTGGTTGAGCCGGTGCATCCACAAAGCGTGCATGCCGGGGCTAAAGAGAATGGCCTCCAGCGCACCCCGGGCCGCCGGGTCTCGCTCGAGCACCGCCTGCACATCTTCCTTAAACCGTTCGACCAGACGTCTCATCCCTCAGCCCTGGCTGGGTCAGCCAGCCTGCCCTCCAACGCTACCAGCGTAGCCTGCCGGTTCGGCAGAAGCTGTGAGCGTGCTGCCTATTGCAGATACCTTCAGGCCCAATAAGCTTCGCACCGGTACACCCCGCATGGTCAGGACGGCTGAAACAGGCGTTCGTGCCCACCGCTAAGCGCCAATGGACACGTTCTCGAGGTTCAGGTTGGTGTACACGTTCTGTACGTCGTCCAGTTCTTCCAGGGCCTCCACCATCCGCAGCACTTTCTCCGCTTCTTCCTGGCTCAGGCTAATGGTGTTTTGGGGCACCATGGTGATTTCGGTGTCCTCCGGCTTGAAGCCTTTGGCCTTGAGGGCGTTGGCCACAGCGTACACCTCGTGGGGGTCGGTGTAAACCTCCAGACCCTCTTCGCTTTCCTGCAAATCCAGCGCCCCGGCCTCGATGGCCGCTTCCTGGGCAGCTTCGGTGTTGGGCTCAATCCAGATGTAACCCCGGCGGTCGAACTGCCAGGAGACCGACCCCGTAGCCCCCAGGCTGCCCCCGTGTTTGTTGAAGATGTGGCGCACCTCTGAGGCCGTGCGGTTGCGGTTATCCGAAAGGGCGTTCACGATAATCGCCACCCCCCCCGGCGCATACCCCTCGTAGACCACTTCCTCATACTGGCTGCCCTCGTCGTCGCCCCCCGACAGGCGTTTCAACAGCCGTTCGATGTTGTCGTTGGGAACGTCGGCATCCCTGGCAGCTTCAATCAGGTTGCGCAGGTTTACGTTGGCGGCGGGGTCGGCGCTGCCCCCGGCCCGCGCAGCCGCCGCAATGAGGCGCAGGTACTTGCTAACGATTTTGCCTTTTTTGAGGTCGTTGGCAGCTTTTTTTCGCTTAATTTGTGCCCATTTGCTATGACCGGCCATAAATCACCGTTCCTTAGTATACGAGAGACAAAGAAAGGCCTTGTTGACCAGCCTCAGTCCCCGGCCCACCCCCGATCCAGACAGCTATTTTTTTCGCTTGGACTCAGACCAAGCCCTGCCGTGCACTATAATGGCCCACATGCGTCGTGTTGTTGTTACGGGCCTGGGCCCTGTAGCCCCCAACGGCATAGGAGCCGAAGCCTTTCACAAGGCCCAGCTTGCTGGGAAATCGGGCATCCGGCGAATCACCCAGTTCGATGCCTCGAGCTACCCTGTTCAGATTGCGGGTGAGGTCGAGATTAACCCCGAAGAGTACATTGACAAGCGGGAGCTGCGTCGCCTCGACCGCTTCACCCAGCTGGCCCTGATTGCCGGGCATCTGGCCTTGCAGGATTCGGGGTTAGAACTCGAAAAAGAAGACCGTACCCGTATCGGCACCCTGATTGGCACCGGCATCGGGGGCATGATTACCTGGCAGGAGCAGAGCAAGGTGCTCTTCGAGAAGGGCGGCACCCGGCTCTCCCCGTTCTTCATCCCCATGATGATTGCCAACATGGCCTCGGGCCAGCTGGCCATGAAGTATGGCCTGATGGGGCCTTCCTCCACGGTCGTCACCGCCTGCGCCACGGGTTCAGATGCGATTGGCAACGCCTTTCGGGTCATTCAACTCGGCGAGGCCGATGTGATGCTCACCGGCGGCACCGAGGCCGTAGTGACCGAGATGGCCATCGGCAGCTTTGGGGTGATGCGGGCGCTCTCCACCCGCAACCACGAACCCGAGAAGGCCAGCCGCCCTTTCAGCAAAAGCCGCGATGGGTTCGTGCTCTCTGAAGGGGCGGCGGTCTTGGTGCTGGAAGAGTACGAGCGGGCCAAAGCCCGGGGCGCCAAAATCTATGCCGAGCTGGTGGGTTTTGGCCGCAGCGCCGATGCCCACCACATCACCGAACCGCACCCCGAGGGCGCTGGTGCAGCCCTGGCCATGCGAGCGGCTTTGAAGGACGCCCAAATTAGCCCCGAACAAGTGGGCTACATCAACGCCCACGGCACCTCCACACCGGTAGGCGACAGGGCCGAGACCCTGGCCATCAAGAAGGTCTTTGGTGAGCATGCCTACAGGCTTTCGGTCTCGTCTACCAAGAGCATGATTGGGCACTTGCTGGGTGCGGCAGGGGCCATCGAAGCCATTGCCAGCGTTCAGGCCCTGGTCAGCGGCGTTCTGCCACCGACCATCAACCTCGAGGACCCCGACCCCGAGCTCGACCTGGATTATGTACCCAATACCCCGAAGGAAAAACCGGTGGAGTATGCCCTCTCCAACTCTTTTGCCTTTGGGGGCATGAATGCCACGCTGCTGTTCAAGCGGGTTTGACGCTATTCTTCAACGCCTTTGAAGGAGTATTGCTTGCAAACCGCCGTTTGGACTCACTTCAGGCGTTCAAAAAACTCCAAAGCATGCACAGGCTGAGCGGGGGGGTTGGAGGCCGGGAGTGGGCAGGGAGCCCCCCAACCCCTGCACGCTCTGATAGCGCACCTACAGCTTGCGAAGTGTTCGAGCCAATGTGCATTAACCACTTGATGAGGCGAAGCGGGTTCCACTGGCCTTTTTTGGGGCTGCAAGGCAACACCCGTTAGAATCAGTCATGCCGGTTCAAACCCACTTCCCCGCCCTGGCCAGCGGCTTCAGCTTCCTCGATAACGCTGCGGGGGCGCAGGTGCCCCGGCAGTGCATCGAGGGCATCGCCGGGTTTCTTTCGACCTCGAGCTGCAATGTGGGCATGCCCTACCCAGGCTCCCAGGCCGCTACCTGGGTGCGCGAGCAGGCCCGCCAGGAGACCGCCGCCTTTTTCAACTGCAAGCCGGGCGAGGTGGCCATTGGGCCAAGCGCCACCGCCCTGACCTTCATTCTCTCGAGGGCTTTTGCAAGGCTCTTTGGCGAGGGCGACGAAGTGGTAATTTCGGAGCTCGAGCACGAGGCCAACGCCTCCCCCTGGCGCAACCTGCAAGAAAAGGGGGTACAGGTCAGGGTCTGGAAAGCCCGCTGGGCCGAAGGTGGCAGGCTGGAACCCGCCGACCTGCGGGCCCTGGTCTCGCCCAGAACGCGGCTGGTGGCCCTCACTTCGGCGGCCAACTCGCTGGGCACCACCCCGGACGTGGCCGCCGCCGCCGAGATTGCCCACTCGGTGGGAGCCTGGTGCATTACCGACATGGTGCACTACAGCCCCCACCACCTGCCCGACGTGCAGGCCACCGGGGTGGACATGGCCTTTTTCTCGGCCTATAAGGTGTTTGGGCCGCACCTGGCCTTCCTCTATGTGCGCGAGGAACTGATTGCCCGGTTGCCCACCGACAAGCTCTGGTTCATCCCCGAGGACAGCCTGCTCAAATTTGAGCCCGGCACCAACAACCACGAAGGGCTGGCCGGCTGGCTGGGCACCCTGGCCTACCTGCGGGACGAGTTGGGCGGTGGCAAGCCCGGGCGCGAGGGTTTGCAGGCCGCCTACCGGCGCATTGAGGCGCTCGAGCAACCCCTGGTCGAGCAAGCCCTGCAGCGCCTGCAACAGATTCCGGGCCTGAAACTCTACGGTATGCCCACCCCCAGGGGCCGGGTTGGGACATTTTGCTTCAACCTGGGGGGCCAACCCCCGCTCAGGGTGGCCGAACGCCTGGCCCAGGTAGGGGTGGGGGTGGCCGCGGGGCACTACTACGCCACCATGCCCATGCAAGCCCTGGGCCTGTGGCCCGAGGGGGCCATTCGGGCCTCCATTGCCCACTACACCACCCAGACCGACCTGGACAAGCTCGTGGCCGGATTACAGGGCAGCGACTGACCCATTCTGCTGGATAACGGCAAGTGCGTGCCGCAGGAAGCCAAATGCTTTACACCGGCCAAGCGATTGGAAAGGCATTTCTGTGGGGTGGCTCAGGGGCACAGCGTCCAGACGGTGTCTTTATCCAGCGTCAGCGAGCGGGTGAAGCGCAGATGCCCCGGCTGGCCGGGCTGGGTGCCCTCGGCGCGGAGTTCGTAGCGGCCTTCGCGCAGGCCGGGGAAGAGCCTCGAGCCTCGCACGGTGGCCGTAAACTCGCCGTTGATGTAGAGGAATACGGTCTGGTTGGGGCCGGTGCACTGGTTTTGCACGATGAGGTCAAAGCGCCGCGGGCTGTCGGTCTGGCTGGGTGCACAGGCCCCCAGCACCCACAAAATGGTCGTCCACAATAGAACCCTTTGCATCGAGCCTCTTGATACCTCGAGCCCGTGCAAAATACATGAAAACGCACCACCAAACTACTCGCAAAGCCGCCAGACTTCGTCTTTTTCCAGGCGAATGGTCTTGAAAAGCGAGGGGCTATTGCCCAGCACCGGGGTCGCTTTGAAGTCGGCGCTGCCGGCAGGAACCGAGAGGAAGGTGCGGGGCTCGCCCTGCACCTGGCCCATAATCACGTTGTTGCGGTAGATGTAAACGGTTCGGTAGGTGCCCTGGCAGCGGCTGTTGTCCACCGTGAGGTTGAAGCTGCTCGGACGCAGCACTTGGGGGGCGCAGGCCGCGAGAAAAACGGCCAATCCCAGGGGCAGGATGCATAGGCTCAGTCTCGTCATTGGTTGCAGTATAAAACGCAGCCCGGTTCGTCCCCCCTCCGGCCAAGCCGCATAGTACATCCGGGGGTAGAGCGGCGCGAACACCGCGCTGAGGCCGCACCCGTGTTTGTCTGACCCTGTGGGCCAAGCGTAGACTTAGCACATGTTATTTGAACGCGCCCGCCTCGAGGCCCTCGAGGCCCAGACCCTGGCCCCCTACGCGGTCAAGTCGGGCGAAAGCCGGGGCCGCGAACACCCCGAGCCCGAGTCGCACTACCGCACCCCCTTCCAGAAAGACCGCGACCGGGTCAACCACACCACCGCTTTCCGGCGGCTCCAGTACAAGACCCAGGTGTTTGTGAACTTCGAGGGCGACTACTACCGCACCCGCCTGACCCACACCCTGGAGGTCGCCCAGGTGGCCCGCTCCATCGCCCGGGCCCTGGGGTTGAACCCGGAACTCGCCGAGACCATCGCCTTTGCCCACGACCTCGGTCACCCGCCTTTTGGCCACTCCGGCGAAGCGGTGCTGGATGGGCTGATGCAGGGGCACGGGGGCTTCGACCACAACCAGCAGTCCATGCGCATTGTGACCTACCTCGAGCAGCGCTATCCGGGCTTCAGGGGCCTCAACCTGTGCTGGGAGACCCGCGAGGGCATCATCAAGCACGAGACCCGCTACGACCTGCCCAACGCCGAAGGCTACGAGCCCCACCTGCGCCCCAGCCTCGAGGCCCAGATTGTGAACCTGGCCGACGAGATTGCCTACAACGCCCACGACCTCGACGACGGCCTGCGCGCGGGGCTTTTGCAGCCCGGCCAGCTCTGGGAGGTGGAGCTTTTACGCGACCTGATGGGCGAACTCGGACTCCACCCCGACCGCTTCGACGAGATGGGCCGCCGGGTTTTTGTGCGGGAGCTGCTGGGCCTCATCATCACCGACACCATCCACGCCACCCATGCCCTCTTGCAGCAGCACCAGATTGAAAGCCTCGAGGCTGTCCGCCGCCACCCCGCGCCCCTGGCCGTCTATTCGGAGGCCCTGAGCCAGCAACTTAACCAACTGCGGAACTTTTTGTACGACAACCTATATCGCCACTACTACGTGGTCCGGCAGGTAGGCAAGTCGCGTTTTGTGCTGGAGAAGCTCTTCGAAGCCTACACCCGCGACCCCCATATCCTGCCCCCCCAGGTGCAAAAAGCCGCCGAGACCGAGGGCATCCACCGTGCGGCCTGCGACTACCTCGCCGGCATGACCGACCGCTTTGCCCTCGACGAGTACGCCCGCCTCTTTGAGCCGGAGTTTCATCGCTGAAAGCGTGACCCAGAGCGCTCTGCCCATATTATGAGCCATTCGAGTTCGAGAAAGCCTGGTTCTGAACACAACAGTGGCCGCCTGGATGGGCGGCCACGTCCGTGAAGAGCGCGATAAGGCCAAAAGCCGAGGGCTCAAAGGCTTTCAAAGCACACCGCAAAGCAGTTTTCCCGCCCCTGAAGCTCGACCTGAAGCAGCTTCACTGGCTCGAGCGATGCAACCTTACACCCGCTTTCATTCAACGCATTTGCGGCAGAAACTATACAAAGCGTCATATTTGCAGGGTAGACTGGTGGGGTGAACAACCTCGAAAGCTATTATCAAAGCCGCTTTGCCGCCCGAACCCAGCGCATCCAGGCCTCGACCATCCGGGAAATCCTGAAGCTCACCACCCAGCCCGGTTTCATCAGCTTTGCAGGGGGGCTGCCCGCCGCCGACCTGTTCCCCATCGAGCGCATCGCCGAGGCCACCCAGAAGGTGCTGAGCGAACACGCCGACAAGGCTTTACAGTACAGCACCACCGAAGGCTACCTGCCTTTGCGGGAGTGGATTGCAAGCCGGATGCCCGGCACCAGCGCTGAAAACGTGCAGATTGTCTCGGGCTCGCAGCAGGGGCTCGACCTGATGGGCAAGGTCTTCATTGACCCCGGTTCTAAAATCCTGGTTGAGGCCCCCACTTACCTGGGGGCGCTGAGCGCCTTCAACCCCTATGAGCCTCAGTACATCTCGGTAAGCATGGACGAGGAGGGGCTCCGGCTCGACGAGCTCGAGGCCGCCCTCAAGACCCACCGTTTCCGCTTCATGTATGTGCTGCCCACCTTCCAGAACCCCTCGGGCCGCCTGATGGGCCTGGAGCGCCGCAAGGCCATCGTGGAGCTGGCCCGCCACTACCAGACCCCCATCCTGGAAGACGATGCCTACGCCGAACTCTACTTCAGCGGCGAACCCCTCCCCACCCTCTACGCCCTCGACCAGGCCTTGGGTGGGGGCAACGTGGTCTACCTCTCCACCACCTCCAAAACCCTGGCCCCAGGGCTCAGAGTGGCCTGGGTGGTGGGGCCCAGGCCGGTCATCCAGAAGATTGTGTACGCCAAACAAGGGGCCGACCTGCACTCCCCCACCCTCAACCAGATGCTGGTCTACGAGCTGGTGCGCGAGGGCGACTGGTACCGCGCCCAGATTGAACAGATTCGCCAGACCTACCAGACCCGGCGCACCTGGATGCTGGAGGCCCTGCAAAAGTACATGCCCGAAGACATTGGCTGGATTGTGCCGCAAGGGGGGATGTTCTTCTGGCTCACCGCCCCTCAGGGCCTCGACAGCCTCGAGCTGCTCAAGCAGGCAGTGGAAGAGAAGATGGCCTTCGTGCCGGGCCAGCCCTTCTACGCCGATGGCAGCGGCCAGAACACCCTGCGACTTTCGTACTCGAGCGCTACCCACGAGCAGATTGAGGAAGGCATCAAGCGCCTGGGCCGGGCGGTGCACAAAAGGCTGGGACGGGAGCCGGTGGTGTAGCCTGGGGTTTTTACATCAATTGTCGGGAAGGGAAAGATTTGCCGCCCGATTTGTGCGTGTAATACAATGATGTAAAGTTTGCTGCTCAGGCAGCAGGAGCGCAGCCTCCGGTAGCTGCAAGGGTGGAGACGGTCAACGGTCTCCGCTCTTTGTTATGTCAGGGTAAACTATGCGGCGTCGGTTTCGTTCTGGAGCTCGAGGATGATTCTCGCTGTAACATCGGCTTTTTTGGGTGCGCTGCTGGCGCCGTTGGTGTACCGCTGGCTGGGCCAGCTGGCGGGCTGGGGCCTGGCCCTTTTACCGCTGGGCCTTACGGTGTACTTCGCCAGCCTGCTGCCTACCGTGGTTGCAGGCGAAACGGTGCGGCACAGCGCGGCCTGGGTGCCCACCCTCTCGGTCAACTTTTCCTTTTACTTAGACGGGCTTTCGCTCCTGTTCGCCCTGCTCATCACGGGCATCGGCACCTTCATCGTCATTTATACCGGCGGCTACCTGAAGGGCCACCCCGATCTGGGCCGGTTCTACATGACCATCCTGCTCTTCATGGCCTCCATGCTGGGCCTGGTGCTGGCCGACAACATCGTGACCCTGTTTGTGATGTGGGAGCTGACCAGCCTGACCTCCTACCTGCTGATCGGCTTCAACCACACCGAGTTCCGCTCCCGCCGCGCCGCCACCCAGGCCCTGTTTGTCACGGCGGGGGGTGGGCTGGCCCTGCTGGCCGGGCTCGTTTTGCTGGCCGGGATGGGGGGCTCGTGGGAGATTTCCGAGCTGCTCGCCAAGGGCGAGGTGCTGCGGGCGCATCCGTGGTACCTGGGTGCGCTGGTGCTGGTACTCGTGGGTGCCTTCACCAAATCGGCCCAGTTCCCCTTCCACTTCTGGCTGCCCAACGCCATGGAGGCGCCCACCCCGGTCTCGGCCTACCTGCACTCGGCCACCATGGTCAAGGCCGGGGTGTATCTGCTGGCCCGACTCCAGCCCGCTTTAGGCGGCACCGAGGTCTGGAGCAGCACCCTGATGGCCTTCGGGCTGGCCACCCTGCTCACCGGGGCCACCCTCACCTTCCGCCACACCGACCTCAAGCGGCTTCTGGCCTATTCCACGGTGGCCGCGCTGGGGGCGCTGGTGTTTGCGATTGGGCTGGTGCCCCTCACCAGCTACTACGGGGCGGTAGGGTTTGCCACCTTCCTGCTGGCCCACTCGCTCTATAAGGGGGGGCTCTTCATGGCGGCGGGGGCGGTGGACCACGAGGCGGGCACCCGCGACATCAACCAGCTCTCGGGCCTCTTTCGGGTGATGCCCATCACAGGGGTGGCGGTGGGGCTCTCGGCCCTGTCGCTGGCCGGGCTGCCGCCGGTGCTGGGCTTCATCGGCAAGGAGGTGCTCTACCTGGCCGCCTTGCAGGCCGCGCCAGCCTGGATAATTGGGCTGGCGGTGCTGGGCTTTGCGGTGGGGGCGACCCTGGCCCTGATCCTCACGGTGCCCTTTTTCCGCGGCCAGCCCCCCACCGGGGTGCACGAGGGGCCCCCGAGCCTCTGGCTGGGGCCCGTGGTGCTGGCGGGGCTGGGCCTTTTGGTGGGGCTTTTCCCTGGGCTTTACAACCCCCTGGCCGACGCCGTGGCCAGCGCGGTGAAGGGAGCGCCCACCAGCTACCACCTGAAGCTCTGGCCGGGCTTCAATCCGGCCCTGCTTCTGAGCCTGCTGACGGTGGCGGTGGGGGTGGGGCTTTACTTCGTCTACCCACGCCTCCAGGCCTGGATGGCCCAAGACCCCCTCCCCGGCCCCGAGAACGCCTATGTGGCTTTGCTGCGGGGGCTTTTGCGGCTGGCAGCGCGCCTCGAGCAAACGCTGCAAAGCGGCTCGCTGCGGGCCTATTTGGTCTGGGTTTTTGCAGGCCTCTCCGGGCTGGTGGGGCTGGCCCTGTGGCGGGGCGGCCCCTTTAGGTGGCCCGGCGAAACCTCCGCTCTGAGCCCGGCCCAGCTGGTGCTGGTGGCCCTGATGCTTTTGGGAGGGCTGCTGGTGCTGCGGCTGCGCTCGCACCTGGCGATGGTGGTGGTGGCGGGCATTGTGGGGGCCGGGGTGGCGCTGTTGTTCCTGCTGCAAAACGCCCCCGACCTCTCGATTACCCAGTTTTTGGTCGAGACCCTGACCGCCATCCTGATTGCCCTGGTGCTGCTGCAAATCCGCAACATCGGCGAGGTGCCCCGGGGCCGCTGGCTGGACAAGCTGGTGGCGCTCTTGTTTGGCGGCCTGGTGACCGTGCTGATGCTGGGGATGCTCTCAGAGCCCATAGAGCTGCACCTGACCCAGTTTTTCGCCGAGAAGAGTCTGCCCGAGGGATTCGGGCGCAACATCGTGAACGTGATTCTGGTGGACTTCCGGGGGCTCGACACCTTCGGCGAGATTACCGTGGTGGGGCTGGCCGGCCTGGGGGTCTATGCCCTCTTGAAGCGCCTGCGCCGGGAGGAGAAACCGTGAACACCCTCATTTTGAAAACCACCTCGAGGTTCCTCTTTACCCTGTTGCTCTTGCTTTCGGTCTTCTTGCTGCTGCGCGGCCACAACGAGCCGGGCGGGGGCTTCATCGGGGCGCTGGTGGCGGTGGGGGCCTATGCGCTCTTTGCCCTGGCCCACGGGCTTACGGCGGCCCGCAAGCTGCTGCCCCTGCCCCCCTTGCGGCTGGTGGGCTGGGGCCTGCTGGTGGCCCTGCTGAGCGCGCTGGTGGCCTTCTTCCTGAATAAACCCCTCATGACCGGCGTCTGGTTCAGCCTGTTGGGGGTAAAGGTGGGCACCCCGGTCATCTTCGATATCGGGGTCTATCTGACCGTGTTTGGGGCGCTTCTGTCGGCCATTTTTGGCCTCGAGGAGACCGCCGACCGCACCCCCGAGGAGGCCCCCTGATGGAAACCTGGATGGCCTTGTTAGTGGGCGGCCTGAGCGCGGTGGGGGTTTACCTGATGCTAAGGCCCCACCTGATTCAGTTTTTGATTGGCTTTCTGGTGCTGGGCAACGCGGCCAACCTGCTAATTTTCACCTCCGGTCGGCTGGGCAGCGCGTTCCCGCCGCTGGTGCAGCCGGACGGCACGGTGCTGGCACCCTATGCCAACCCCCTGCCCCAGGCCCTGATTCTGACCGCCATCGTGATTGGCTTCGCCTTAGCGGCTTTTGGCATCGTGCTTTTCTTCCGGGCCGAGCAGGTCTTGAAGACGCTAAACGCCGAGGCCATGCCAGAAAGGCTCGAGGCCGCCCCCGCCCCCTCGCCGGTGGACGAGGTACGGGAGGAGCGGGCATGAGCTGGCTGATTGTCCTCCCTCTGCTGATTCCCCTCACCACCGGCATTCTGTGCCTGGTGCTGGGGAGCCGCTCCGCTCAGCGGGTGCTGGGCCTGGTGGGGGCGCTGGGCCTGCTGGCTGCCGCCCTGGCCCTGCTCAGCCAGGTCAACCAGCGGGGCATCCAGGCGGTACAGGTGGGCAACTGGCCCGCGCCCTTCGGCATCACCTTCGCAGCCGACCACCTCTCGGCGCTGATGGTGCTGGTCAGTGGGGTGGTGGCGGTCGTGGTGGCCCTCTATGCCTTAGCCGAGGGCGACACCCCCCGCGAACAACAGGGCTACTACGCCCTGAGCCACCTTTTGCTCTTTGGGGTCAACGGGGCCTTCCTCACCGGCGACCTCTTCAACCTCTACGTCTGGTTCGAGGTGCTGCTGCTTTCCTCCTTCGTGCTGATGATTCTGGGAGGTAGCAAGGCCCAGCTCGCGGGGGGGGTTAAATACTTCGCGGTCTCGCTCCTCTCCTCGATTCTGTTTCTGGTGGCGGTGGGCCTTCTGTACGGGGCTACCGGGGCTTTGAACATGGCCGACCTGGCCACCCGGGTAGGCTCGCTCGCGCCGGGCCTGCGCGACGGGCTGGCCATGCTCTTCCTGGGGGCTTTCGGCCTCAAGGCGGCAGTGTTTCCCTTCTTCTTCTGGCTGCCGGCCTCCTACCCCGCCCCGCCCGTCATCATCTCGGCCCTGTTTGCCGGGCTTCTGACCAAGGTGGGGGTGTATGCGCTGCTGCGGGTCTTCACCCTGCTCTTCACCCAGGACACCGCCTTCACCCATACGGTCATCCTCTGGGTAGCGGGCCTTACCCTGCTTCTGGGGGTGCTGCTGGCCCTGGCCCAGGGGGAGCTAAGGCGGCTGCTTTCCTTCCAGCTGGTGAGCCACATCGGCTATATGCTGATGGGCCTGGGCATCCTGACCCCACTGGGCCTGACCGGCTCGGTGTTTTATGCCCTCAACCACATGATTGTGATTGCCGCTTTGTTCCTGCTGGCGGGGCTTTTAGAGCGCCTGCAGGGCACCACCGTGCTGGTGCGGATGGGCGGGCTGTACCAGAGCCACCCCTGGCTGGCGGTGCTCTTCTTGCTGCCGGCTTTCTCGCTGGCCGGGCTGCCGCCTTTCTCGGGCTTCTGGGCCAAGTTCACGCTGGTGGCGGCGGGCCTGCAGGCCGGGCAGTACGCCATTGTGGCGGTGGCCCTGCTGGTGGGCCTCTTGACCCTGCTCTCGATGGGCCTGGTGTTTGCCGAGGCCTTCTGGAAAAACCCGCCCAGGCCCCTGGCTGGCACCCCAACCCCGCCGGGGCTGGGGGTGCCGGTGGCGCTGTTGGCCCTGCTCGCCCTGGGCCTGGGGCTGTGGGCCGAGCCGCTTTTAGCCCTCTCGCAAAGGGCGGCGCAGGAGCTGCTCGAGCCCAGCCGCTATATTGAAGCCGTACTGGGGGTGAGCCGATGAGGGCCTTCGTCTACAACGTGGTGCTGACGGTGTTCTGGATGCTGGTGACGGAGAGCTTTACCCTCTCCAACTTTCTGGTGGGCTTCGCCCTCTGCTTTTTGATTCTGCTCCTGGCCCGCCCCCTCTTCGATGCCCCCTCGAGGCGCTACTTCACCCTGGCCTGGAAGCTGCCCCGCTTTGGGGCCCTGATGCTCTGGGAGATTGTGCTCTCGAGCCTGCGGGTGGCCCAGGCCGTGCTCTCGCCCCGCCTGTCCATCAAGCCGGGCTTCATCGCCTACCCCCTGACCGTCAAA
This sequence comes from Meiothermus sp., assembly GCF_025056915.1. Lineage (GTDB taxonomy): Bacteria > Deinococcota > Deinococci > Deinococcales > Thermaceae > Meiothermus. Next base: position 61,491 of record NZ_JANWVH010000004.1, read on the forward strand.
AGCGACCTGGAAATCACCCTGCTGGCCAACCTGATCACCCTCACCCCCGGCACCCTGAGCTTAGACGTCTCCACCGACCGCAAGGTGCTCTACGTGCACGGGATGTTTGTGGACGACCCCCAGGCCGTCATCCAGTCCACCCACGACAGCCTGGAAAAAGCCGTACTGGAGGTGACCCGATGAGCTTTCTGGAGGGAGCCTTGCTGGCTTTGACCCTGACCCTGCCCTTCGCGGTGTACCGCCTGGTCAAAGGCCCCACCCTGCCCGACCGGGTGGTGGGCCTCGACCTGATTACCTCGGTGGCGGTGGCCATGGCCGCGCTGTACGCGCTACTGAGCGGCCAGACCGCCTTTTTAGACGTGGCCATCGCGCTGGCTTTATTCGCCTTTCTGGCCACGCTGGGCCTGGCCCGCTACATCGAGTACCGGGGCCACAAAGGAGACTGAGCATGATAGAGTTGCTGGTCTATGCGCTGGTTGCCCTGGGAATCTTCTTTCTCCTGGTTGCGGCCATCGGGGTGGTGCGGATGCCCGACCTCTACAACCGGATGCACGCCACCTCCAAGGCGGGTACGTTGGGGGTGGGCCTGATTCTGGTGGCGGTGGCGGTGTTCTATCAGGAGCTCTCGGTGGCGGCCCGGGCGCTGTCGGCCCTGGCCTTCATCATCCTGACCGCGCCGGTGGCGGCCCACGCCCTGGGCCGGGCGTCCTATCTTTCGGGTGTGAAGCCCTGTGAAGACACCTATATTGACGAGCTGGCCGGGCACTACCAGAAAAACCACAAGCTCGAGTCGGTGGACAAGACCACGCCCTCGAGCCCCACGGAGTCTTGAGAACGGCTGTGACTGGGCCTGTCGCGCCCGTCACAGACGTGGCCGCCCATCCAGCCGGCCCCTGTTCTTTCAGGACAAAGCTTTCTCATAGTCGAATGGCTCTAGATATGTGAAGAGCGCTCTACAAACAACTTTTTTTGTGGGCAGCTGGGTCAGCGGGGAGTGCGATGAAGCGTCAGCACTCCTGACTGGAGGTGTTCTTGTTGAGCATGGCCTCGACCCCGGTCTAGGCGGTGCTGCAACCCCATCCGACAATGGCACATCGAGGAGGAATGGCTCCCCCTGGGCATCCTGCATCCTGCAGGACAGCTCCGTCAGCAGCAATTGCACTGAAGGCCACCGGCATCCGGCCCATGCGCTGCACATGCACTTCTGCGTGCATTGAACCCCGCTGGAGGCCCTGGGGGCGAGTGGAGCCCGGGCTGATTCTCATTTGAACCTCAGGGCGTCCATGGAGCACCTACAATCCTCCTTATGCAGAAGGAGTTGGATGTGCCGACCAATATAAGCCACAACGAAGAAATCTTGCAGGGCGGGGCCGCCCTGTACAACGGGGTCTTCCTGATGACCAACCGGCAGGTGGCGGTGGGCTACCGCACCGAGGACGGTGGGGTGCGCAGCCTGAGCCACCCCCTACCGAGCTTCCTGCAACGCCTGGGCCCCCTGGCCGGGCTGGCCATTATCCCCCTTTCCTGGTGGAGCCTGTACCTGGTGGCGCGCCATCGGCAAGCTACCAGGCGTGAGCGCGAAGACTTGCAAGCCATGCGGTGGGGCATAGGCGTGGGCCTCCCGTTGGCTTTTGTGGGAGCGCATTTTGACGTTCTGGACGCTATCTTGCTGGCA
>NZ_JANWVH010000050.1 GCF_025056915.1 Meiothermus sp.
CGCCACTGTTCTGTTCAGGATTAGGCTTTCTCAAACTCGAATGGCTCAGAATATGTGAGGAGCGCTCTAGTTGTTGCAGCGGTGCGGCTTCAAGCATGGTGCAACTGCTTCTCCTTGCTTGAACTCTTTGCAACGCTGGGGCGAAGGAGCAGGGGGCAGGTGGTGGAGGCCCACCCCGCTCTGAACACCCGCCCTCACCCTGGGTGTTTGGTGGAAGTTGCTTGCAAGCCTGAAATGGGCCCCAGCAGCTACCCTTTGGCTTTGTCTGGGGTATCATCCAGGCATGATTACCGCTTTTGTCCTGATCCAGACCAGCCGCGAGTCCACTGCCGAAACCGCCGAATCGGTGGCTGAAATTCCCGGGGTGGCCGAGGTGTATTCGGTTACGGGGGAATGGGATTTGGTTGCCATCCTGCGCTTCAAGGATTTTGAGCAGCTCGACGACATCGTAACCCTGGGCCTGCGCAAGCTCAAGGGCATCGAACGCACCCAAACCCTGCTGGCCTTCAGGGCCTATTCCCGCAAGCTGCTCGAGCAGGGCTTCAATATCGGTAGCGAAGGGCTCTAATGCATGTTTCGCTTCTTCATGCTGATTCAGCTTGGGCTGTTGCTGCTGGGCCTCCTCTGGATGTCGCTGGCAGGCTACGCGGTGGTTCAGCACCCCGACCCCCTGCGCGACGGGCTGGCTTTTCTGGTGCTGTTTTTCGGGTTGATGGGGCTCGAGGGTCTGTTCTCCCGGCTGTTCCCACAGAGCTTCCGGGCCTCAGAAGCCCTGCACAGCCAGATTGGGGCCGTCATGCGCTCCCAGGGCGTCAGCCATCACCAGGCCTTGCTGCTGGCCATGGTTTCGGGGGTGGGCGAGGAGGTGTTTTTTCGAGGCGCGCTGCAAAACGCCCTGTGGGGTGGCTGGCTCGGGGTGCTGCTCCAGGCCCTCGTGTTTATGGCCCTGCATCCCGTACCTGACCGCAAAGCCTGGATCTACCCCCTGTTTATCTTTTTCGGCGGCCTGATGTTTGGAGCAGCCTACTGGCTCACCGGAAGCCTGATTCCCGGAATGCTGGCCCACTACCTCCACAACGCCAGGGGCTTTTACCAGCTGCTCGAGCAAAGTGAGCATGAAAGAGCCGTTTGATGCCCACCTGGCTTGAACACTTTGCCCGCTTTCGGAGCCATGAGGCAGGCAGTAGGGATTTAGGGGTAGCGACCAGGCGCTGGAGGCCCCCACCCATCTCCAACCACCCACGAGAACCTTGTGTATCCTTGAATGTTGCCTGTACAGCTACAGTTGGTACACCCCGAATTCTGTTTGTAGATGGAGCAGGTGTGGGGGCGGTGAGTTGCTTTGGGCGGCTCAGGCCGGCAGGCCCCTAACCCTCACTTCTGTTATGCTTTGGGCAGTATGGCTTATCAAAAGATCAAGGTTCCTGCTGGCGATAAAATCTCCATTCACGACGGCAAGCTACACGTGCCCGACCAACCCATTGTGGGCTTCATCGAGGGCGATGGCACCGGCCCCGACATCTGGCGCGCCGCTCAGCCCGTGCTGGATGCGGCGGTGGCCAAAGCCTATGGGGGCCGGCGCAAGATTGCCTGGGCCGAAATCTATGCGGGCGAAAAGGCCAATGCCGTTTATGGCGAGGTCATCTGGCTGCCCGAGGAAACCCTCGAGTTCATCCGCGAATACTTGGTTGCCATCAAAGGCCCCCTGACCACCCCGGTCGGCGGGGGCATCCGCTCTATTAACGTGGCCCTGCGTCAGGAGCTGGACCTCTACGCCTGCGTGCGCCCGGTGCAGTGGTTCGAGGGGGTGCCCAGCCCGGTGCGGCACCCTGAGTTGGTCAACATGGTCATCTTCCGCGAGAACACTGAGGACATCTACGCCGGCATCGAGTTTCCCAAGGACAGCCCGGAGGTGCAAAAGTTCCTCGAGTGGTTCAAAGCGGCTTTCCCCAAGCCTTACAGCAAGATTCGCTTCCCCGAAACGGCGGGCATCGGCATTAAACCGGTCTCGGAGGAAGGCACCCACCGCCTGGTCGAGGCTGCCCTCAACTACGCCATTGACAACGACCTGCCCTCGGTCACGCTGGTCCACAAGGGCAACATCATGAAGTTCACCGAGGGGGCCTTCCGCGACTGGGGGTATGCCCTGGCCAAGAGCAAATACGGGGCGACCGACCTCGACGGCGGCCCCTGGCAGACCTTCACCAACCCCAAAACCGGCAAGCAAATCGTTGTGAAGGACATGATTGCCGACAACTTCCTGCAGCAGATTCTGCTCCGCCCGGCTGAGTACAGCGTGATTGCCACCCTCAACCTGAACGGCGATTACATCTCCGATGCCCTGGCCGCGCAGGTAGGGGGTATTGGGATTGCCCCGGGTTCCAATGTGAACTACTACACCGGGCACGCCGTCTTCGAGGCCACTCACGGCACCGCACCCAAGTATGCTGGCAAAGACCAGGTCAACCCCAGTTCGGTGATTCTTTCGGGCGAGATGATGCTTCGCTACCTGGGCTGGACCGAAGCCGCCGACCTGATCATCCACGCCATGACCCGAACCATCGCCCAGGGCCGGGTCACCTACGACTTCCACCGCCTGATGGTGGCCGAGGGCCGCAGCGCAACCCTGCTCAAGTGCAGCGAGTTTGGTCAGGCCCTGATTGAAAACATGTAATCGCGGATTCGGTGGGTTGGTCACCGAAGGCTAACAAACCCACCAGACCCAAGTGGCACGAGCAATAAAGTTGAACACGGCCTAACCCGGCGTCGAAAGCCCCTGTATTGTTTGGCCCACAGGATGAACCCTGTGGGCCGGTCTGTTTGACTTTGTGCAAAAGACAGGCGGTCGCAGGTCTGGCTTTTCTATAATGAGCAAAACTCGAGCGAACAGAGGGCAGTCGAGGGGGTGGCTCTATGATTCAGGTTCTTCTGGTGAGCGGCGCTGTGCTGATGCTCTACAACACCTATGTGGGTTTTGGACTCAAGAGCAAGGCGCCTGGCGGCATCATCGGCGAGCGACTCGCACAGCTCAACGTTTTCATTGTCCTGTTTACGCTGGGTTATCTGGCCGTGGGGGTGCTGACCTGGAACTACCCAGCCGACACCGCGTTGCTCATCCTGGCGCTCATTTTGTTTTTTGGGGCAATCTTTGTTTTCTTGGTTTTGCGGCTGGTGCAGGCTGTTCTGGCTGCGCTAGAGGGCTGATGCAGATTTACCGGCACACTTCTAAAGCCCTGGATGTCCTACTAAGCCGGGAAGAGCGGCTGGTGTACGCCCTGTGCCGAGAGGAAATTAGCGATGCACTGCTGGCAGAGCGAACCCTGCTCCCCCTCGACACCCTGCGGGGCATTCTTGCTCGCCTGCAGGCCCAGGGCTTGATTGAAGCCGTTGCAAGCACCCAGGACGCTCCCAGAAGCAAGCCCGAAGAGCCAGACGCCCTGGCGCTCAAGAAAGCCCGGCTGATCGCTGCGCTCGAGGCTGAGCTGGGCGAAAAAGCCCAGAAGTACCGCGCCGAAGTTGAGCGAATGCAAACCCAAACCGAACTGGAGGAGTGGAGCCTGAAGCTGGTGCTTAAACTTCGCCTTACCATTAGCCAGAAAGTCGCCGAGGCCCTCGAGGCCAGAATCAAAGCCGTTTTTGCATAGAACGTATGCGAGGCGGACTCCAGGCACAGCCGGCCCCCTCGCTTATGCCGGTGAGGGGCTAGGATCGCTCCTGCAAGACCGCTTGCAGGCGGCGGGTCATGACCTCGGCATACTCGACCCAGTCCGCCAGAGCCTGTTCGACCGACTGGCGCATCAGAAACTCGCCGGGTGAAAGGCGTTTGAGCAGCAGGAAAGGGGGGCTGCTCAGGCTTTCCAAAATACCTTGCAGATGGTCGGCCTCGAGGTTCATCTCCCGCGCCATGGGCATCAGGTCGGCCAGCAGGAAAACCTGCTGCGGGGGCTGCTCGGCCAGCAGGGTCAGAACCGCCGAAAAATGGCTGCGTTCGCGCAGAACCCCCGAGATTTCGCGCTCGAGGCCCTGAATGGCCTCCAGGTCAATGCGGCCCTCTCGCAGCAGCCGCTCGATGTCCAGGGGACCGACCGGAAACGCCCCCCGGAGCTTGACAAGGCGTTGCAGGGCTTCCGGCGAAACATAGCCCAGGCCCACCTGCAAAAGCCCCGAGGGTCGCACCGAACCAATTTCGGCCAGAGCCTCGGCCTTGGAAGACTCTCCGGCCACAATCGCGGCGTACTGCACCCGGCCTTGCTGGCGGTAGGCCAGCAGCTCCTTGGCCTCCATCTCGCCAAACCTGGCCAGGCCCAAATGGAAGGTCCGTCGGCCCATGGCCGCCCGGTACACCCAGGGTGCGCTGCTCGATTCGCGAGAAAAGCCCAGGGCCTCGAGGTCTGCCGAAAACGCCGGTACCTCGCTGGCGATTGGCTTATGGGGAAAAATCACCTCTTTGGGGTAGGGCGTGACCCTGATTCGCTTCTCGGTCTTTTCCGGAGATTCGACCGGCTGCGGCCTGGAACGCTCGGCTTCCGGCGCTTTGGGTCGGGCTGGGCGGGCCGAGGGCGTCAGGGCCTCCAGGCCGATTTCCTCGCCCTCGAGGTGCAGAGCAATCTTATCGTTGACGCCCAATCGCCGCTTGGCATAGTAGGGCGCCAGGCCCTCCAGGCGGTTTTGTTGCCAGTTAATGGTGCCGGGGTAGGTTTCGCCTTCTTCATCCCGAAGGGTAATATGGTCTTTGCCCTGCAGGAAAACCCGCAGCGACTGGGTAAGGCTCATGGTTCCGCTGTTGAGGCAAGCACTGGTGAGGACGTAGCGCGCGATCATAGGTTTCCTAGGAGGTTCTTGCAACAACTTGACTGGTCGCGGTGGGTTTACCGGCGGTTAGCATGTAATACATTTCGTGTGCTACTTGCAAGGTGGTTTCCACGTCTCCCAGAGCACGGTGGCGACCGGCCACAGAGCCCAGGTCAAAGACCCATGCGAGTGAATCCAATCCGCGTTTGCTGAGCCCAGGCAGAGCCTTGCGCGCCCAGTGTATCGTGTCCACCACCGGATTATCCAGTCGAACCCCCAGCCGCCTGAAACGGGGCCGCAAAAAGCCCAGGTCAAAGCCCGCGTTCTGGATGATCAGGGTGGCATCCTCCAGCATGGGCAGGGCCTCCCGCAAGACCGTGTAGACATCGGCGGCACCGCGCACATCTTCGTTGCAGATTCCGGTCAAGCGGCTGATGAAAGGCGGAATGGGAACTCCTGGATTCACCAGCCGCTCGAACACCGTGCGTCGGCCATTCTCTAAGCGCACCAGGGCAAGCTCGATAATTTCGTGCTGGTCGGGTGAAAGACCGGTTGTCTCGATATCCAGCACCACAATGGCCTCTCCGCAGGCCGGAAAGGTGTATTTCCACTCCCACAAGCCCACCCCGGCCTCCCCTCGCTCGAAACGCCCATCCAGCAAGTCCCGCAGCAGGTCGCGGGCCCAGGCCCCTCGGGGCAGGCCCGGAGAAGCCAGAATCTGCTCGGCCAGGGCCTGTTCGGGAAGCTCATGGCCGGTGTTGCGGAGGTGGCGGGCCAGTCGGGTGGCCAGGCGGTAGTGGGTGGGGCTCATCGAGTGGGGGGGATTGGGTTTGGGCACGGCGTGCATCATACGCACGAAACCTCGAGGAATCCACTGAGACCCGATAAAAATCAGAATTTATGCGAGTCCAGGAGAATGAAAAGGTCTCGGGGCGAGTATACCGCAGCTTACACAGATATGACAGGGCTTTTCGGGAATTAACGCCTTAACGTTCAGAAGCCGCTTAGCGTTTGCAGGCGGTCAGCCCGGTTGCAAAGCGCGGTGCCCCCCAGCCTTCGGGTTTGCAGCCGGGGCTCCCGGCATCTGAGGGGAGGGCATACCCAAGGGCCAGGGTTGGGCCTAAGCGGAGCTGGCCACGCGTGCAAAAGCCCGCTCGGTGGCTTGTTCGAAAGCATGGGCGAGGCTAAAAAGTTGCTCGTCGTGCAACGGTTTTCCGATCAGTTGCAGGCCCACCGGCAGCTTCCCCTCGAACCCGGCTGGAATGCTTAGGGCGGGCGCACCGGTCAGGTTGACGGCTACGGTATCTATGTCGGCCAGGTACATCGAGAGGGGGTCGGTGGTCTTTTCGCCGAAGCGGAAGGCCGGGAAGGGGCTGGTGGGGGTGAGCAGCAGGTCGGCCTGGGCGAAGGCGGCGTCCATATCGGCCTTTAGCTTGGCCCTGGCCCGCAGAGCCTTGCCGTAGTAGGCATCGTAATAACCCGAAGAGAGCACGAAGGTTCCCATCAAAACCCGCCGTTGCACCTCGGGGCCAAAACCGTGCTCACGGCTTTGCATCATGGTGGTTACGCTGTCTTCGGCGGGTACCCGCAGGCCATACAGGGTGCCATCGTAGCGGGCCAGGTTGGAGCTGATTTCGGCGGTGTTGACGATGTAGTAAGCGGCCAGGGCATGCTCCAGGGTGGGGATGCCAACCTCCACAAAACGCACCCCCTGCCCCTCCATCACCGTGCGGAAGCGCTCGAGGGCCGCCAGCACCCCCGGCGAGTTGCCCACCGCCAGGGCCTCCTTCACGATGCCCACGGTCATTCCCTTTACCGGAGCCTCCAGGGCCTGCCCAAACTGCGGTTGGGCCTCCAGGCTGGTGCTGTCTTTTGGGTCGTAGCCGCTCACCACATCGCTCAGCAGGGCCAGATCCGCCACCGAGCGGGCCAGGGTGCCGACCTGATCCAGGCTGCTGGCCGTGGCCACCACCCCAAAACGCGAGATGCGGCCATAGGTGGGTTTGAAGCCATAGACCCCGCACAGCGCGGCAGGCTGGCGCACGCTTCCACCGGTATCGGTTCCGAGCGCAACCGGCACCATGTCGGCAGCCACGGCTGCCGCCGAGCCCCCCGAAGTCCCGCCCGGCACCCGCTCCAGATCCCAGGGGTTGCGGGTGGGGCCAAACGCCGAGTATTCGGTGGAAGAGCCCATGGCAAACTCGTCCATGTTGGCCTTGGCAATCACGATGGCCCCCGCTTTGCGCAATTTTTCGATTACGGTTGCACTGTAGGGGGGCACGAAGGAAGCCAGCATTTTTGAGCCGCAGGTGGTTTCCAGGCCCTGGGTGCAGATGTTGTCCTTAACGGCCACCGGAACCCCGGCCAGCGGCAGGCTTTCCCCCCGGGCCAGGCGTTCTTCCACGGTCTGGGCTTCGTGGAGGGCTTTGGGGTTCAGGCGGATAAAAGCGTGAATCTGGGGCTCGAGTTGCTCGATGCGTTTTAGGTAGTCCTCCACCACCTCGCGGGGTGAACGCTGACCCAACTGGACTCGCTGCACAATTTCCTGCGCCAACATACCGCTCCATGATACGGCTGAAAAGGCCGAAGGTAGCAAACAAGGCTTCAGTCCACCATCGTAGAGACGCCCGTCCATGGGCGCCGGTCGCAAGTCTTGGGTCATGGGCCGACCTTTGCGGGCAGGGGCCTTCAACAAACCCGAGAAGTCGGTTCGGATTCGGCATCAGTTTGATTGGCCGGGATGGAGCCCACCGCTCCCAATCAAGACCAGCCCCGAATGCTGTTTTCAAACCAGTCCAGCACCCCGAACCAGGCCGCCTCTCCCCCCTGCGGCCAGAAGGTGACCGGGCCAGGCTCCTTGCGGAACCAGGTGTACTGGCGTTTGGCGTAGGCCCGCGTGGCCCGCAAAACCGCCTGCTGAGCCTCCAAAAGTGTGTACGCACCCCGCAAAAAGCCTGCCACTTCCTTGTAGCCGATACCCTGCAGGGCGGTGGGCATCTGGGGGTAGCGGGCCAGCAAACCCTCCACCTCCTGAACCAATCCCTGGGCGAACATTCGCTCGATGCGGGCCTCGAGCCGGGGCTCGAGCCACGCCCAGGGGGGCCATAAAACCAGTTTTTGGTAGCGAAATCGGGGCGTACGCTTGGGCAGCCGGGCCGGCGGCAGGCCGGTTCGGCGCAGCACCTCAACAGCCCGCACGATGCGGCGGGGGTTGCGCTGCACCCGCAGGGCATCCTCGGGGCTGGCGGCCTCGAGTTCTTCCAGCAGGGGCCGAATCCCCCGCGCCTCCACCACTTTCCACAGCTCGGCCTGAAGCGCCGCATCGGGCTCAGGTAGCTCGTGCAGTCCCTCCGACAGTGCTCGAATGTAGTAGCCGGTGCCCCCAACCACCAGAGGAATCTGGCCCTGTTCCAAAGTCTCCCGAATCGCCTCCTCGGCATGGCGCACATAGTCCGACACGTTGAAGGGCTGGTCGGGCCAAATGAGGTCTATCAGGTAGTGCCTGACCTGCTGCCTTTCGGCCAGACTGGGCTTGGCCGTGCCAATGTCCATGCCCCGATACACCATGCTGGCATCGGCAGAGACCACCGCCAGCGGAAACCGCTGGCCCAGGCGCAGGACCAACTCGGTCTTGCCGGTCGCGGTAGGCCCGGTCAGGACTGGAATGACCGGATGGGGGTGGTGTTGTGCATCACGCATAGCTCATGGCCTGCTGCCGCAATCATGATATTCTCGCACCATGACCATTGAGCGCTTCGATGCGATTGAGCGTCTGCAAACCATCCGCCAGCAACTCGACGAGCTCTCGAGGCGGTTTGCCTCCCAAGAAGCTTTTGGCGAATGGGTGCCGGCGGTGGACGTGCTCGACGAGGGAACCCAGTTTCGCATTCTGGTAGACGTGCCGGGCGTAAAAAACGAAGACCTGGAGCTGCTTGAAGAGGGACAGACCATCACCCTGGCGGGCATTCGGCATCCCAGGGTGGGCAGCTTTGCCCGGCAGGAACGTCCCACCGGGCAGTTTCGCCGCACCCTGACCCTGCCCGAGGCCATCATCCCCAACAGCGCCCAGGCCTCGCTCAAGGGTGGGGTGCTGGAGCTGGTGCTTAAGAAAGCCCGCAAAGCCCCTGCAAAAGCAAAAAGCAAAGCAAAATCCGGCTAGAGCCATCTTCACCTGGCACGGTATCGCATAAAAACCCGTTCAACCACCCCGCACGGTGAGCGCGTTAGAGCGCTCTTCACATGTTATAAGCCACTCGAGTTCGAGAAAGCCTGGTTCTGAACAGAACAGGGGCGGCCCGGAAACTCGAAAACATGCGTCTCGGCCCAGACAGAACGCAGCCAAGCGTGCCTCACCGAGGTGAGGCGCGTCTCTTTGTCCCTTCTCGTTTTGGTGGGCGGCCAGGTCTGTGAAGGGCGCGATAGGCTGGGCTTACAGCGCTTGCTTGACCCTGGCCCGCGTCTAACCCAACCCGAACGACCTCGCGATAAAGTGGAGGTGGATTTGCATTGGGTAAAGGAATCTATGAGAGTCGGGCATTGGGCATGGGGTTGGTTGGGTTTTTGGTTCCTGCTGCTGGGAGTTGCCGCTGCAGAAGCCAGAAACCCGCCGCAATACGTGTTTTTGGTGGATGTTTCCGCCTCGATGATTGGGCGGGAGGATGGGCGCACAGTGGTCTTCCCGCTGGTGCAGCGCGAGTTGATGCGCTTCGCCGAGCGGGTTGCCGAGGAAACCGAGGTCTATCTGGTGCCCTTTAGCGGGGAGCCCCAGGGCGGGGCCCGTTTTGCCCTGCCCCGTGAGCGCGAGGCGATGCTGCGCTATATTCGCAGCCTGCAGGCCGGGGGCAGCGCCAGCCATATCTTTCGGAGCCTGAGGCAGGTTTACAACGAGCTGTGCGACCAGCCTCGAGCCTTTTACCTCTTTACCGATGGCCTCGACAACTCGGCAGAGCCGGCCCAGATGCCCGAACTCAGGGGTCAGTGTCCCCTGACCCTGGTTGCGCTGGGCGCCCTGCCCAAAGGCTTCTCCGAGGCCTGGACGGGGCTACAGCAGAAGAGCCTGGCCGACCAACCCGTGGGGTGGCCCTCCGTCTCCAGGGGGGGAGCCCCGGAAGAGCCGCCTGCGACCACCGTACTCGAGGCCCCGCCCGCTGGCCCCGCCTCGGCAGAGCCTCCCCAAGCCGTCGAACCCAGCCCCGTGCCCCAGGCCGAAGCGCAGCGGGAGGCCCCCCTCAGGCCAGAGGTTCGGCGTGAAGCTCCTGAGAGGCCGGAAGTCTGGCGACAAGCTCCCACCAGGCCGCAAGCCCGGCAGGAAGCTCGCCCCGGTTCAGAAGTTCAGGGAAAGCCTGTTCGCAAACCTGCCAACCAAGAGCGGGCCCCCCGCCAAACGGCTTCAGCCCCCCCGCCGGCCCAACCCGAGCCGCCCCGCGCGGATAAACCCCAACCGGCGCGGTCAGCGGAGGCGGCCAAGCCCCCTGCAGCGACTGAACCTCAGCCAGATGCGCTGGCTCAGCGCCCCCCTGCCACACCGGCCCAGCCCGCCACCGTCCCCCCCAAGCCCGCCCGGTACCGGCTTCAATCGGTGGGTTCACCCAGCCTGGTGGATGGCGCGGTGGTGGTGGTGTACCGCCTCGAGGGGAGCCCCGAAGCCACCCGGCCCCTGAAGTTCAGCCTCCACAGCGTGCCGCCCCGCTTGCAGGTGAGCTACAACGGTTTTGCCGAGGCCATCACCCTGCGCCCCGGCGAGCAGTTCGAGCTTCGCGTTTCCAATCCAGGCCCGCAAGAAGCGGTGCTCGAGACCCACTTCCGGGTGGTGAGCGCTCCTGGGGCCCTGGTCGAGTTACCCCCGGTCTGGCAGCTTCCGGTGCCCCCCTTGGGGGTCTCGCGGGGGTGGCCGGGGTGGGGGTGGGCGCTGGTCGGGCTGCTGGGGGTGATGCTCCTGGCAGGGCTGAGCAGGACATGGGCTCGGCTACGCCAAACGGCCCAGGCTGCCCGGTGGGTTGAGCCTTCGGGGGATGCGCGCCGCATGGGCGATGGGCCGGGCGAAGGGGGTGAAGTGCGGGTGTTGAGCCCCCCGGTCGCACCCAGCCCGATCAGCCTGGATTACTTTGGAGCAGCCCCCGAGCAGCGGCGCAAGTACCTGCCGGCCTGGCTGGGCGAGTACGACCTGGGGCAGGCAGTGGGTGATAGGGCCCTCGAGCGCCTGCGGGTTCGCCCGGTGCCCGGTGGCCTGGAGATTCTCCATATTCCCGGACATCTGTGCTTGTACCTCGAGGCTCGAGAGGCCATCGGCCCCGGCCAGGTTGTTAAACTGGGTCACACACTCTACATCGCGGAACTCGACGGGGGCGCTATGGGTCTGCTGGTTGTTCAAAAGATGTAGAGCGCTGCCCGAGAATGCCCTACCGGTCCACATCGCGCTCTCCACGGGCGCAGCTTGGTGGATGAACGCTCACCGCCCTGTCCAGGACAATGCTTTCATGGAATCAAACGGTTCTTAGTATGAGCGAAGGGCGCTCCATGGCGAGGCGCGACGGTGGCGGTGTGTTCATGCCCTCTTCGCTTGAACACTTTGCAAACCCAGTAGTGTAGCAAAGAGCAGGGGTTTGGGGAGGCAGGGAGGGGTTACAGCCCACCCCCTACCTCCCACCACCAGGCTCACCTGAGTCTCCTTGAAAGCCGGTTGCACTCATGAATTTTGGTATTGGATCCTTGAGCTGCTTCAGACCAAAAAACCAGGTGGATGGGTTCCACCTGGTCGGAAGCAGAATGAGCGCCTGGCCTACGAGACCGGGGTCACAGCCGCGGTATCCTCCTCACCGGTGCGGATGCGGTAGACCTTTTCCACCGGCAGCACGAAAATTTTTCCGTCCCCCACCTCGCCGGTGCGTGCACCGGCCAGAATGGCCCGCACGGTAGGCTCCACAAAGTGGTCGGACACGCCGATTTCCAGCCGCACCTTCTCGGAAAGCTCCATTTTGACGGTGGTGCCCCGGTAGGTCTCAACCCGTTCGGTCTCGCCGCCGTGGCCCTGAATCCGGCTGATCGAGAGGCCCCGCACCTCGGCCTTGAAGAGGGCTTCCAACACATCGTTGAGCTTCTCGCTCCGCACGATTGCCACAATCAGTTTCATCCTGCCCCCCCTAGTCGGTTCCACCTACGGGCTTGGGTCGGGCTACCGGCATGGCGGCCTCGGTGTTGACCAGGATAGCGCCCTCACCACTGGTGTAGGCTTCCTCGCCGTGCTGAGTGATGTCCATACCCACCCCCTCCTCTTTGGAAGAGGCTTTTAGCGGGGTGATGGCCCCCACCAGCTTCAGCAGCACAAAGGTCATGCCGGCGCTGTAGACCACCGCAATCAAGACGGCAAAGGCCTGAATCAGCACCTGGGCCGGGTTACCGGCAATCAGGCCATCGAACACACCGTTCACCGACTTCTGGGCGAACACCCCGGTCAGGATAGCGCCGGTCATGCCACCCACCCCGTGGGCGGCGAACACATCGAGCGAGTCGTCCATGCCGCTCTTAGCCCGCCACAAGAGCACGTAGTAGCTCGGGAAAGCCCCTATTGCCCCCATCACCAGGGCATAAAAGGGCGAGACAAAGGCTGCGGCAGGGGTAATCACCACCAGGCCCACCACAATTGCAGTGGCCAGCCCCACGGCGGTGACCCGGCCCGTGCGCATCAGGTCAATCAGTGACCAGACCACGATGGTGGCCGCCGGGGCCAAAATAGTGTTGGTCAGGGCCAGGCCGGCGGTGGCGCTGGCCGCCCAGGCGCTGCCCGCATTGAAGCCAAACCAGCCAAACCACAAGAGCGCGGCCCCCAGCAACACAAACGGCACGTTGTGGGGCAGGATGGCCTGCCGCCCGAAATCCTTGCGGGCCCCCAGCACCAGGGCTGCGACCACCGCCGCAATCCCGGAGTTGATGTGCACCACCGTGCCGCCGGCGAAGTCCCAGGCCCCCAGGTCGGCCAGGAAGCCGCCCCCCCAGACCCACTTGGCAATGGGGGCATAGACGAAGAGGCTCCAGAGGGTGATGAACAGCAAGAAGGCCGGGAAGCGCATCCGCTCGACCACCGCCCCCGAGACGAGTGCAGCGGTGATGATGGCAAAGGTGCCCTGGAAGATCATCCAGAGCATGTGGGGGATGGTGATGGACACAATGGCCCCCTTGTTCTCCATCCCCACGTTGTTCAGGAACAAGTAGCGCAGGTCGCCGATGAAGTTGCCATCGCCCGAGAGGGCCAGGCTGTAGCCCAGCAAAGCCCAGGCCACCGCCACAAAGCCCAGGGCCGAGAAGCTCATCATCATGGTGTTGAGGGCGTTTTTGGAGCGTACCAGCCCCCCATAAAAGAAGGCCAGCGCCGGGGTCATGAGCAGCACCAGGCCGGTAGCCACCAGCATCCAGGCCGTGTCTGCCGCGCTAAATTCGGGGTCTTCAGCGAGCGCCAGGCCCATCAGCAGGGCCCCCAGGAATATCGGTAGTCGAAGGTTTTTCATTAACCTTTCACCTCCTCGGCAAGAGGGTACCCAAGGTTTTGCATATTGTCAATCGTTGTTGGTACAAATGTACGCAAATTGAATGACGATTTTCCCAAATCGGGTCAAATATATTGAATATTGAGGTGCAGATGTGCGCTTTGTTTTGTTTTGACGCAGTTCAACATTGTTTTGGCTAGTTACCGAAAAATGACTAAAAATATGACAAAAACAAAACCTCGAAGACCAGAAGGGTGGTGGCGGAGGGAATTGAAGAGCAGCCCACAATGCAAGCGGCTATACCACCGGCCCCTGGTTTGGTTCTAAACTGGAGTTGGATTATGACCGAGCGGCAACGGCGCATTCTGCACCTGCTGGTGGATAGCTATATCCAGACCCAGGCCCCCGTACCATCGGGGATGCTGGCCGAGCAGCTGTCGTTGTCGCCTGCTACGGTGCGCTACGAGTTGATTGAACTCGAGCAGCAAGGCTTGATCGGCAAACCGCACGCCTCGGCAGGCCGCATCCCCACCCGTGCCGGGTTTCGCCACTACGCCCTGTCCAAGCTGCCGCCCAGCCCTCTGCCCAAGGCCACCCTGGACAAGCTGGCGCAGGTGCTTGAAGACGCGGGCTCGAGGCGCGAAACCCTGCTTGTACAGGTGGCCTCCCGGCTTTCGGGGTATCCGGCTTTGCTCCGGCTCCGGCCCCTGCGCGCCCCCAAGCTATGGCAGGTGCACCTGTCCAATCTGACGCCGGGCAGGGTTCTGGCGGTCGCAGTCCTGGAAGGTGGGCGGGTGCGCGAAGCCCGCATTGAACTTTCCTTCACCCCTACCGAAGCCCAGCTCAGCGAGGCCGAGCAACGCCTGTTCAAGGCCACCCAGCCCGTGATGGCCAGCACACCAGCCATGATGGAGCTGTACGAATCCATCCGCCGAGCCTTTGCCCAGGGCAGCCAGGAGGAGTACCGCGAAGGCATGGGGTTGTTGTTGAGTGAGCCGGAGGCCCAAAACCCCTTGTTTTTGCGCCAGGCTATCGCGGTTTTTGAGACCCCGAGCGACTCTACCCTCACCCCCCCTGGCGGTGTGAACGTTCGGGTCGGCGAGGACGAAGGGCTCTCGCTGGTCCAGGCCGGGATCAAGGTTGACGACCAGGTGGGCGAGTTGACCCTTCTGGGCCCGGTGCGCATGCGCTACGAGAGGGCGCTGTCGGTGGCTTTCACCGTAAGCCAGGCCTACATGGGCAGGTGAGCTTCTCGGAGCCTGGCCCTAGACACAGGGGGCCCGACCCCGGACAATCAAAATCATGCGTGTTCAGGTGTTGCTGTTTGCGCTGTTCCGGGAGCAGGCCGGACGGGCCCGGCTCGAGCTCGACCTGCCCCCCGGTTCGACGGTGGCCGACGCCAAAGCCCTGCTGGAACAGCAGTACCCCTTGCAACTCTCGGGGGGACTGGCCGCCATCAACGAGCGTCTGGCCCAACCCGGCGACCTACTCCAGGAGGGGGACGAGCTGGCTTTTTTGCCTCCAGTCTCGGGGGGCTCCTTTGCGGGAAACACAGAAGGCGACGATAGTTTCGGCCTGACCCATGAGGTTTTGGCGGTACAGCCCTGGGTGGATTGGGCCTGCGCCGACCCCTACGGCGCGGTGACCAGTTTTCTGGGCACCACCCGCAGCCCCAATCGGGGCCGCGCCGTAACGCACCTGGAGTACGAGGCCTACCCCGGCATGGCCGAAAAGGTGATGCGGCAAATCATTGCCGAGATGCGGGAGCGCTGGGTATTGGGCCGGGTGGCTTTGTGGCACCGCCTGGGCCGGGTGATGCCCGGCGAGGGCTCCATTCTGATTGTGGTCTCGGCCCCCCACCGCCCCGAAGCCTTCGAGGCATGCCGCTACGCCATTGAGCGGGTCAAGCAAATCCTGCCGGTGTGGAAGAAGGAATATCTGCCCGATGGGTCGTACTGGGTGGAGGGCCACGCCCCTGAAGGACACCAGCTCTAGGACAGAACCAACTTGATCGCGCTCTTCACAGACGTGGCCGCCCACGAAAACGAGAAGGGACAAAGAGACGTGCCTCACCGAGGCGAGGCACGCTGGTCTGCGTTGCGTCTGGGCCGAGACGCATGTTTTCGAGTTTCCAGGCTGCCACTGCTCTTTTCGGAACCAGGCTTTCTCGAACTCGAATGGCTCTAAAGCTGTGAAGAGCGCTCTAGTTTGGCAGGCTTTTCCTGGTACAGATGCCGGCATTTCCCACAAGCATCCGCAGCAATCCAGTGCGCCAGCACCCCGCGGCAGCTCGCTTTACCCGCTCGAGCCCGCATGTGACGCTGCCCCCTGTGAGTGCTTGCTTGCCAAACCCCGGCTTGCCGACCTTTGCTCTGGGCAGCGTGGCTCACCCCGTAGCGCTGGGCAAGCACAAACTTCCGAATTTGATTGACAGCTTCAGGGGCCTGTGCTACCCTACAGAACGCGTTTGGGGAGACTCACCCGCGCAGCGCTTGGGCGCGTAGCTCAGTTGGATAGAGCGACTGACTACGGATCAGTAGGTCGTGGGTTCGAATCCTGCCGCGCCCGCCAGCGAGTTCCGGGGTTTGCGCCCCGGTTTATTTTTTGCACCCGGGCTTTGCGACCGGGTGCGTGGGGTTCTCCGCGAGCCGCTTCAGGCAAGGGCTCGAGGTGGAGTTGCCCTGGGCTTTGGGGGGCCGTTGAAAACCTCGAGCATCTGCTCAACCAGCCTGCCGAGGCTCTGGTTCAGCAAGCGCACATCGCCCAGCAGCCGCAAACCCGGCCCATCGAAAGCATCCAGGCCCAAAGCAGCGGCCCGTTCCCAACGCCCTAGGGCCTGGGGCGCGTGCTCGCGATGGAACTGCGCATACAGCCCAAATGAGAACAGGCTCCCCAGGATGTTGGGCTGACCTTCGTACCAGCCCGACACATAGGTGAGTGCCATGTTCACGCACTCGAGAACCCACAGCCGGCCTCTTTGGTCGAGGGCAAGGTTTTGCAGCATGGTTGCAGCCTCGAACAGGTCTTCGTCGCCCAGGGTCGCCTTGACCGAGAAGGCCAGCAGAAGCTCAGGGTGCTTGAGGTCTACAGGCCCCCACAGCTCCAGATTGGGGGCTATGGTGCCAATGGGCTCGAGCCGCTCGTCAACCATCACGCTCACTCGAGGGCTGCACAGCCCAACCGCGCGGGCCAGAATCGAACGCAGCACCTCGCCCTGAATTTGAGGCCGCGTCAGCCGCTTTACGTGGTAGGTGCGGCCCTGGGCATCGTGGGCCAGGTGAACTCGCTGCTCCTTCCAAATCAGGTCACTCTCGGCAATCACCAGGGTTGCTTCGTGCATAGGCTTCCTCCACACCCTCTATTCTGGGGTCGCCTGGCATTCCGACCGGCTGAAGGCCCAAAAAATCGCTTTGCTTCAACCCGTATACTGGGGCAAATGCGCCCCCACACCAACCCCTGGTACCTGGTGCTTTCCTCTTACTGGTTTGCAAGCAGCTTCAAGTGGTTTCTGATTTTGCTGGTATTGCTGCCGGCCAGGGTGGCAGAGTTGGTGCCCGAACCCGAGCGGGCCACCCGGCTGGGGCTTTTGTTTGCCCTGGGCGCCGTCATGGCTTTCATCGGGCCGCCCATCTGGGGCTACATTTCCGACCGGGTGGGGCGCAGGATGCCCTTTCTGGCGCTGGGGGCCGTCCTGACAGCGGGCTCGCTGGTCTGGATGGCCTATGCCGGTAGCTACTGGCAGCTGGTGGTGGCCTATTTGCTGCTCCAGCTCGCCGACGATATGGCCACCGGCCCCTATTCGGCGCTGATTCCCGACCTCACAGCCCGCCGGGAACGGGGGGTGGCCTCGGGCTGGCTGGGCGCACTTCAGGTGGGGGGCCAGGTGGTGGCGGGGGCGGTGGGCTTTTTGCTGGCCAACTTGCAGTGGCAGTTCCTCCTGATTGCCCTGGTTAACTTGCTGGCCGCCGGGATGATCCTGAGCCTGATACGGGAGGTGCCGGGGCTAAAGCCCCAGAGGCGGGGGCTGCTGGAAAGCATGGTGGCGCCCTGGCGCAGCGCCGATTTTCGCTGGGTCTGGTTCACCCGCTTTCTGGTTATGCTGGCCCAGTACGTGGTGCAAACCTACCTCCAGTACTACCTGGCCGACGTGGTGCAAACCTTTGAGGCCTTTGGACAAACGCTGGCCACCCAGGCCTTCCAGGCCGTGGCTTTGCTGGGTCTGCTTATCTCCGTTGGCGCGGCCATCTCGGCGGTTCCGGCGGGACGCCTTTCCGACCGGCAGGGCCGCAAGCCCATCATTTATGTTGCAGGGGTGGGGCTGGCGGCCTTGATGCTGCCCATCCTGCTGCTGCCCCGTTTCGATGTGCTGGTGGGGGTGGCGGTGTTGTTTGGGCTGCTCTATGGGGCCTACCTGGCGGTGGACTGGGCGCTGGTCTCGGATGTGCTGCCCAACCCGCAGGCCCATGCGACCGATATGGGCATCTGGCAGACCTCGATAGTGCTCCCGCAGGTGCTTGCCGGGGGTTTTGGGGCCATGCTCGACGCCTTCAATCGCCAGAGCCCCAGTTCGGGCTACACGGTGCTGTTCTTGATTGCTGCGGTGTGTTTTGTGCTGGGCACCCTGCTGGTTCGCCAGATTCGTGAGGTGCGCTAGGCTGCTTATCGCGCTCTTCACAGACGTGGTCGCCCACGAAAACGAGAAGGGACAAAGAGACGTGCCTCACCTCGATGAGGCATGCCTGTCTGCGTTGCGTCCGGGCCGAGACGCATGTTTTCGAGTTTCCAGGCGGCCACTGTTCTCTTGAGAACCAGGCTTTCTCGAACTCGAGTGGCCCATAATATTGTGAGAACGCCCTGAGAGCCGTGCGGCTGGGAGCCGGGGTTCAGGGGTAGGGGCTGGTCTGGGAGACCCCCATCCACCTCCAACCACCCACGCCCATCCTGTGCTTCTAAGTTGCTTGGGCTGAAGTTTGGTATTGCGCGGTAACCCGTTGTTCGTGCCTATTGCGCCATGGTTCTGAAGGGGCTGGCCTTGCTTGACAAGCCCGGTTGTCCATCCCATAGTAGGAGAGCGCTTTGGCCCTCGAGGCGTGTGGAGGGATGGCTGAGTGGTTGAAAGCGGCGGTCTTGAAAACCGTTGTAGGCGCAAGTCTACCGGGGGTTCGAATCCCTCTCCCTCCGCCAAAAGTTTGGCCAGGGGTTCCAAATGTCCGATTTTGTGCTAAAGTAGCGTTTGCGGTTTTTTGGGGACTTCCCCCCAAAACCCACACAAGTTGGAGGGGTGGCCGAGTGGCTGAAGGCGGCGGTTTGCTAAACCGTTATAGGGAACGAAAGTCCCTATCGGGGGTTCGAATCCCCCCTCCTCCGCCAGAACGAGCGCAGGGGTCAGGGAAGCAACTCTCTGGCCCCTCGGCTTTTAGAGCGCCCTTCACACCCGAACGGGCTAGTCGAGTTCAAGAAAGCTTCGCCCTAAACAGAACAGTGGCCGCCTGTGTGTCTGTTGAACCCAGGGATTTCCACGGATGTGTGAAGGGCTTGTGCAAACCGCAACCGGGCCGGATTTGCGACCTCGAGGCCTGATTGCCAGGGGCTGGGGCAACGGAACAGGCTGGAGGGGTGGAAACCGGGGTCAGGTTATCCACAGGTTATCCACAGACTTATCCACAGGTTATTCACTGCACCGGGGCGCAGGTGTGCATTTCGTGATTTTGACCTCCCTGAACTCGAGGCAATGCATCGGAGGCTGTTTGAGGCAGCGGTATTTGCGATTGGGCAACGCCATCTTTGCTTGCACACTTTGCAAACTGCGGGAACGGTGAGGCAGGAAGCAAGGGGCAGGCGTTGAACGCCGACCACCCGCGCTTACTTGAAAGTTGCTTGTATGCCGGGTTGGGGGCGCTGCGACCGGCGCTGGCGGCAGGAAGGATAGGCGCCTGGGCTGGCAGGATATTTGCTGCAAAAGCGATAGACTATTCGGCGGTGAAACCGCTCTCGCTGCTTTTCCTCACGCTCTTCAACAGCATTCTGGGTCTGTCGGTTTTGTTTCCCATTCTGGGGCCCCTTTCCCGTGAGCTTGGCCTGAGCGAGGTGCAGGTCGGGTTGTTCTCCACCGGCTATGCCCTGATGCAGTTTGTGCTCTCGCCTTACTGGGGGCGCCAAAGCGAGGTGGTGGGGCGCAAGCCCATCCTGCTGCTGGGCATCCTGGGGTTTGCGGCAAGCTTTTTTCTGTTCGCCTTTTTCGCCTGGCTGGGCTATCAGAAGGCGCTCTCGGGGTGGGGCTTGTTCGCTGCGATGCTGGCCACACGGCTGCTGGGTGGGGCTTTTTCGTCGGCTACCCTGCCGACCACCCAGGCCTACCTGGCCGATATCACCCCCCGCGAGCAGCGCACCCAAAATTTTGCGGTGTTGGGGGCTGCTTTTGGCCTGGGAATCATCTTCGGCCCGGCCCTTGGGGCGGGGCTGGCCCACTGGGGTCTGCTGGTGCCGGTGGTGTTTTCAGCCGGCCTGGCGCTTTTGAATGCGCTGTTTGTGTGGAGGGTTCTGCCTGAGTCGCGGCGGCTCGAGGCCCGCCCGGCCAGCCCGCCCCGGCTCTCCTGGGCCGACCCGCGCATCCTGCCCCTCCTGGCGGTGGGTCTGGCGGTCAACCTGGCCTCCATCGCCATGGAGCAGACGGTCGCCTTCTTGTACCAGGATCGCCTGGCCCTAAGCCCGGCCCAGACCGCGCAGGCGGTGGGGCTGGCCCTGGTGGTCTTTGGGGTGGTGGGGGTGTTGGTGCAGGGGGTCTGGGTGCGGGCCGTGCGGTGGTCTCCCCGAAGACTCCTGGGCCTGGGGTTGCCCTTGCTGCTGCTGGGCTACCTGGGGTTGGTGTTCGCGCCCAGTTTTGGGTGGCTCACCGCCTCGCTGGTGCTGCTGGGGCTGGGCTCGATGGCCAGCCCCGGCCTTACAGCGGCGCAATCGCTGGCGGTCTCCGACGAGGAGCAGGGCGCGGTGGCGGGCCTCTCCAGCGCGGCGCAGGCCCTGGGCCGGATGCTGGGGCCGGTGGTGGGAACCTCGCTGTACGGGCTTTCCCCGGCCTACCCTTACGTGTTCTCGGCCCTTTTGATCGGGCTGGCGCTGGTCTTTTTCCTGAGCAGGCCACAGGTGGCAGGCGGTCGGTAGCACCCTCACGCGGGAGAGAGTCCGGCTTCCTCCAGCAGCTTCTTGAGCATGGCCAGGTTCACCAGAGCGTGGCCTTGAGTGGTGTTGTTGAAGATGAACCAGACCTGGGTCAGGGTTTGGCGCTCGAGGGCCGCCAGCAGCGACTGCACCCAGAAGCGCAGCTCCGCTTCGCTGTAGCGGTAGTCGTGCCGCTCGGCCTGGTTCTTGCCCTCGTACCACTTTTCCTTGTTGCGCCCGGAAAGCCGAATGTAGGCGATTTCGCCGGTGAGGTGCAGCTCGTTTTTGGGCAGGCCGGGCAGGGGAGGGTAGTCGGTGCTGACCCAGATCAGACCGGCCTTGCGGAAGGCTTCACGGACTTCCGGGTTGTCCCATGAGGCATGGCGAAACTCCACCGCCAGGCCGCCCGGAGCCAGGGTTTTGTCGGCAAAGCGCTGGGCTAAGGCCGCCAGGTACTTGCGGTTCTCGGGGGTGCGGTGAAAGCTCTGGGGAAACTGGGCCAGAAAGGGCCCCAACACCCCTGCTTCGCGCAGCGGGGCCACCGACTCCAAAAGCCGCTGGTAGTCGTCGTCGGTGGCGTTTCGTTCATGGGTCATGCGCTGGTGAAGTTTGACGGCCCAGCGCAGCCCTCCGCTGCGCCTGAGCATCCCCGCGAAGGCTTTGAGGCCGGGAATGTTGTAAAACGAAGAGTTCAGCTCCACGGCGTTGAAGGTGCGGGCGTAAATGGAGAGCCACTCGTCTTTTTTGGCCTCCGGCGGGTAGAGGAGGCCCACCCAGTCTTCGTTGGTGTAGCCGCCGGTGCCGAGGTAGATTTCCATGCTTGATCGAACGGCTTCAGGCCCAAAGCTGAAGGCTGAGGGCGCGAAATTCCTCACCTATCGTACTTCATTTCACGTTACCGAGACTGTTCGATGCCACCAGGCCACAAAAATACGCGCTATCCAAAGCGATAGCGCGTGTACAGAGGGCCACCTATACAGGCTTACAGGCTACCTCGAGGAAACACAGGATGGGGGTGGGTGACGGGTCTCCAACACCTGCTCCCTATGCCCTAAACCCTGCTTCGAATCACCGCTTCCATAGCCTGCAAAGTGTTCAGGCAAAGTCGGTACTACTCCACGGTCACGCTCTTGGCCAGGTTGCGGGGCTGGTCCACGTCGCGGCCCAGGCAGACGGCGGTCTCGTAGGCCAGCAGTTGCAGCGGCACCACGCTCACCACCGGGGCCAGCAGGGGGTGGGTCTCGGGCACGTAAATCACGTCCTGGGCGAACTTGTGTACCTCGGTGTCGCCCTCGCTGGCCACCGCAATCACCCGACCGCCACGGGCCCGCACCTCCTGGATGTTGGAGACCGTCTTCTCGTAGAGGGGGCTTTTGGTAGCGAGCACCACCACCGGCAGGCGCTCGTCAATCAGGGCGATGGGGCCGTGCTTCATCTCGCCTGCCGGGTAAGCTTCGGCGTGGATGTAGCTGATCTCCTTGAGCTTCAAGGCCCCTTCATAGGCGGTGGGGGCCTGGATGTGCCGCCCCAGGAAGAGGTAGTCCTGGGCCTGGTGGTACTTTTCGGCGATGTGGGCAATATGGGGGCGCTGCTCGAGCACCTCCTCCACCAGCCGGGGGAGCTTGCGCATCTCGCCCAGGATTTCCCGCGCGGTTTTTTCGTCCAGCGTGCCTTTGGCCCGGCCCATCCACACCGCCAGCATGCCCATCGCGGCCAGCATGGCGATGTAGGCCTTGGTCGAGGCCACCCCAATCTCCGGCCCGGCGTGGATGTAGAGGGTGTCGTCCACCTCGCGGGTGATGCTGCTGCCCTTGGCGTTGATGACCCCCAGGGTGCCCGCCCCCTTCCGCTTGGCTTCGCGGATGGCCTCGAGGGTATCAATGGTCTCGCCCGACTGGCTGATGCAGATGGCCAGGGTTTTGTCGTCCACCACCGGGTCGCGGTAGCGGTACTCGGAGGCCACGTCAATCTCCACCGGCACCCGGGCCAAGGCCTCGAGCAGGTACTTCCCCACCCAGCCCGCGTAGTAGGCCGTGCCGCAGGCCACGATGTGCACCTTGTCGTAGCGGGCAGGCTCCAGCCGCAGGCCCAGCTCCACCCTGGCCTCCTCTTCGTAAAGGCGGCCCCCCAAGGTGTTTTCCAGCACCCGGGGCTGCTCGTAGAT
>NZ_JANWVH010000051.1 GCF_025056915.1 Meiothermus sp.
TGAAGGCCCCCGGTACCGTCAAGCCCTTTACCTTGCTGGAAGGCTGCCTGGACGAGCCGCTGGTGCTAACCCGCGACCACCAGGACCAACTGCACCTGCTCTCCAACGTCTGCACTCACCGGGGGATGCTGGTGGCCGAGACCGGTGACAACGCCCGCTATTTGCGCTGCCGCTACCACGGGCGGCGCTTTGGGCTGGATGGCTGCTTCCAGGCCATGCCGGAGTTCGAGGGGGTGGCAGGGTTCCCCAGCCCCAAGGACGACCTGCCCAAGGTGGCCTTCGAGACCTGGGGCCAGGGGAAGTTTTTGTTTGCCAGCCTGAACCCGCCGGTTTCGCTGCAAGAGGTGCTGCGCCCTGTGCAGGAGCGGGTGGGCTGGCTGCCCTTTCGGGAGTTTTACTTCGAGCCCTCCCGCGCCCGCGACTACCTGGTGCGGGCCAACTGGGCGCTGTACTGCGACAACTACCTGGAAGGCTTCCACATCCCCTATATCCACGCCTCGCTCAATAGCGTGATTGACTACGGCAGCTACACCACCGAAATCTACGACTGGTGCAACCTGCAACTGGGCATCGCGGCCCCCGGCGAGCCTTGCTTCGAGCTGCCCCCGGACTCGCCCGACTACGGCCAGCGCATTGCGGCCTACTACTACTGGGTGTTCCCCAACCTGATGCTGAACTTCTACCCCTGGGGCCTCTCGGTCAACGTGGTGCGCCCGCTGGGGCCGGAGCTGACCAAGGTCTCGTTTCTGCCCTACATCTGGGATGCCGGCAAGCTCGAGGCGGGGGCCGGGGCCGCCCTCGACCGGGTGGAGCGGGAGGACGAGGTGGTGGTGGAGGCCGTGCAGAAGGGGGTCAGGTCGCGCTTTTACGACCGGGGCCGCTTCAGCGTGAAGCGAGAGCAGGGGGTGCACCATTTTCACCGGCTGCTCTCGGAGGCGCTGGGGTAGGCAAGTGGTCTATGGTCAATCGCCCATAGCCGATGGCCAAAGCTGAGAACCGAAGGTTGAAGGCAAGGTGAAGCAATCAGGCGTTTTTTGTAACGTGTGGGTCGGTGCATCCTTGGGTGTTTGACCCTCGAGCCTCAACCTGCTACCAACTAACGCAGGACTGGTAGGATGAACGGCATGGACTGGGCCATTCCGCAGTCGCTACGGTACAGCCTCCGGTACGCGGGGCACCCGGCAGGTGAACAGCGCCTGACCCTGGAGCCGCGCCGGGATGGGCTGCGCCTGACCCTGGAGGCCAGCGTCGAGCTGCCGCCGCCCAAAACCCGTCAGCGCTGGGAGAGCGAACTCGACCGCACGGGCCTGCCC
This sequence comes from Meiothermus sp., assembly GCF_025056915.1. Classification (GTDB taxonomy): domain Bacteria; phylum Deinococcota; class Deinococci; order Deinococcales; family Thermaceae; genus Meiothermus. The sequence continues at coordinate 1,314 of NZ_JANWVH010000051.1, forward strand.
CGCCGCTACCGCGAGCGGGTGGAGGGCAACGGGCAGCGGGTGATGGAGGTGGAGTTTTCCCGCGAAGACGGGCTGGTCACGGTCAGCCAGGGCAAGGACGATTTGGCCATCCCCTACCTGGCCGAGATGCATGACCCGCTCTCGCTCATTCTGGCGGTGGGGCGGCTTGACCTGGAGGTGGGCGGGGTGCAAAAGTTCGCCCTGGTGGGTGGGCGGGCCTATGCCGAACGCCTGCCGGACCAGAGTCTGGAAGTGCCTGGCTCCGGTGAAAAGCAGGAGCGGCGGGTGCGGGTTTTCCGCCTGCGTCCCGGCCTGAGCTTGCTTTACTTCGACGAGGGTGGCTACCCTGTGCGCCTCACGCAGAAGGTGGGGGAGCATGTGTTTGAGGCCGAGCTGGTGCAGGTGGAGCGCCTCGAGGCCGGGCAGCGTTTGCAGCCGCTGGAGCGCCGCTCGGAGGGGGGCTCCCGCGCGAACGTGCAGCGCAATTCAGCCCGACCCCGGGTGGTCGCCGGTGAACCGGGCAAACCCAGGGTGGTTTCCGGTGAGCCCCCCAGAGAACGCGAAAAAGATGCTCCCAGCCGACGCCGTCGCCGCCGGAGAAGATACAGTTAGGGAAGCCGAAGGCCAAAGAGGGCACAAAAGCCAGATGCAGTGAAGCCACCATTAAAGCCTGTAGTCTGTGGTTAATGGCCGAAAGCAAGAAAGCGTTCCTGTCTTCCCCAGACCCTTGACTCCTGACCCCCAACCGCTGTGCGACCTGCGACCACGACTGCGCCGATGAAGGGCTATCTATGATCAAAACCCCAGAGCAAATCCGTGAGCGCTTCAAGAACCGCCGCATGACGGTGGAGTATGGCGATGCATTGGAAACGGTGCGGCACATTTTGCACCGGATTGAGCATGAGGGCGATGCCGCCCTGCAACAAATCAGCCAGGAGCTAGACGGGCACAAGGTGGAAGAGATTCCCAAGCGGGCCTGGCGCGAAGCCTACGAAAACCTGGATGCCGACCTGCGGGATGCCCTCGAGACCGCCAAAGAGCGCATCGAGGCCTTTTACCGGCGCGAACCCAAGGGCGGTTTTCTGGAGGCCGGGCCGGAGGGGGTGCTGGGCCAGCTGGTGCGCCCGCTGGACCGGGTTGGGGTGTATGTGCCGGGGGGGTCGGCCCCGCTGCTCTCCACCGTGCTCATGACCGCGGTTCCGGCCAAAGTGGCGGGGGTGGGCGAGATTGTGGTGGCCTCGCCGCCCCGGGTACACCCCGGCATCCTGGCTGCGGCCTGGGTTGCAGGGGCCGACCGCCTGTTTGGCATGGGCGGGGCCCAGGCCATCGCGGCCCTGGCCTACGGCACCGAGACCGTGCCCCGGGTGGACAAAATCATGGGGCCGGGCAACCGTTATGTGGTGCTGGCCAAGCGCGAGGTGTATGGGTTGGTGGGCATGGAGGGCCTGCCAGGGCCGACCGAGACGCTCATCATCGCCGATGCCTCCGCCGACCCCAAGCTGCTGGCCGCCGACCTTTTGGCCCAGGCCGAACACGGCCCGGACTCGGAGGCCTGGCTGCTCTCGGCCTACCGGGAGCTGCTGGAGCGGGTAGCGGAGGAACTCGAGCGCCAGCTGGCCGAGCTGCCCCGGGCCTCCATCGCCCGCCAGGCCCTGGAGCGCAGCGGGCTGGTGCTGGTCGAGCACCTGGAGCAGGCCCTGGAGCTGGCCAACCTCTACGCCCCCGAGCACCTCTGCCTCTCCATCCACGACCCCCTGGCCGCCCTGGGCATGGTGCGCAACGCGGGGGGTGTGTTTCTGGGGGAGCATTCCTGCGAGGCGCTGGGCGACTATATTGCAGGCCCCAGCCACGTGATGCCCACCTCCGGCACGGCCCGTTTTGGCGGGGGGCTGTCGCTGCGCGACTTTCTCAAGGTGATACCGGTGATAGGGCTCACCCAGGAAGCCGCCGGCAAACTTTCGGTGCTGGGGGCCCGCATGGCCCGCGAGGAGGGTTTGGAAGCCCATGCCCGGGCCCTGGATCGCAGAATGAAGGACTAGAGTAGATTCCACGAATACCCTGGTGCTTCCAGCAGTACCGCAGTTTTTGATTTGAAGGGTTGGAACTGCGATTCTGCGCGGTTAGCCATGCCCAGCGACCGAGGTGAGGCGAGGGTTCTCAACCAGACAAAGGGCCGCAGGCTTGTGGCCCGCTGCCCCTCTGCTGCCTTTGATTCAGCTTCTGGCTTACAACCCGTTGCTTACTGCTCGGGCAAATAAACCCGCCCGCGGGCGGCGGCGACCGCCAGGTCCTGGTTGATTTCCTGTCCCACCCTCTGGTAGACGCTGACCCACTCGTCGTTGCTCATCTCTTTGTCCAGCACCAGCTTGAGCAAGAGGTTGTAGGAGTGGGTGCCACCGGCCAGGGACAGGATGACCTCGTTGAGGCCGGTCATGTCCTTGAACTTGCGAATCATGCCCAGGGCATCGAACTGCACTGTGGAGAGCGGCAGGAACTCGTCGGCCCCCCGGTAGACCAGGCTGCTGACCTGTTCCAGCACGTTCATGGCTTTCTGGCGCAAGGCGGCCTCCTCCAGGGCCTTGCGATGGGCCTCGAGGGCCTCCAGCACCCTGGGCAGCACGGGTTCGACTGGGGTTTCTCCCAGGATGCGCTGGGCCCGCTCGTGCCAGCCTTCAAAGGCCTTGGAAACTTCAATCACGCTGGCGGCCATGCCAGGGGAAGGAGGGCTGCCCTTGTCCAGCTGGCTGGCCACCTGGCGCAATAATCCGGCCAGTTCCCCCAGGCGGTTTTGCAGACCTTGCCCCTCGTCCAATAGGCTCATGACATCGGTCATTCCGTCCAAATCTTCCAATGAGGTAATTACCATGTACTTCCCCCTAATGACGCACGAGACCATGCCAAAAAAAGCGTGGGTGCTCGAGTTACCGTCCAATTTACCCCAACCTCCGGCCTCGCTTCCTGTGATATAACCCTAGGATTATGGGCCTGGACGTGCTGGTCGTAGCTCCCCACCCCGACGACGGAGAATTGGGCTGTGGTGGCTTATTGGCCCGCGCCCGGGCCGAGCGGCAAAGCACCGGTATCCTCGACCTGACCCAAGGCGAGATGGGTTCCAAGGGAACGGTGGAAATACGCGCTCAGGAGGCCGCCGAAGCTTCCAGGATTCTTGGCCTCGACTATCGGGGCAACCTGGGGCTGCCGGATGGGGCCCTTGCCGACACCGAACCGCAACGATGGGCGTTATCTAAAGTTATCCGGGCCCTTCGACCCCGGCTGGTGATTGCCCCCTACGAGTCCGACCGGCACCCCGACCACACAGCGGCCAGCCGGTTGTGTGCGGCAGCCGTCCACTTCGCGGGTTTGCGAAACGCGCCGGTCGAAGGCACGCCCCACAAGGTCGAGCGCCTCTTGTTTTATCCCGGCAACTACCCGGCCCTGCCCACGCTGGCCGTGGATATTTCCGATTACATCGAGGTCTGGGAGGCCGCGGTGCGGGCGTACCGGAGCCAGTTTGAAGGAGAGCGGGTTTCCGAGACCGTGCACGCGGGCGGCGTGGAGGCCAGGCGGGCCCTGCGGCGCTACTGGGGCAACCTGCTGGGGGTGCAGTATGCCGAACCTTTGTTGAGCCCGGTGCCCTGGCTCACGCGGGTATGGTGAAAGGGGGAATTCTGCCGGGCGGACAGGACGGGTTTGCCCTTCTGGACAGATGTTTCGGAGGCATCCGGCCTGCGGCTTTAGGCCAAAAGCAACCGCTCTGGCGTGAGTAGCCCCTAAAACTCTATTTCGAGCTTGTATCGCCCGCTGCGGCCTTGCTGGTCGAGCTCGAGCTTGAAGCGCTCGGCGCCCCGCTGGTAGACCGCCTCCACTTTGGTAGCGGCGCTCTTGTACTCGAGGCGGGTGCGCACCCAGCCGCGGCTGGTCAGCCAGTTGTGGAAAAAGGTATAGACCGGCTCGAGGGCATCGCGGGTCTCGAACTCGGCCTCGCTCGAGCCGCCCCGCTCCTCGCGCTTGAGGGCCACACTGCCCGGGTAGGGCGGCAGACCTAGCCGCACATTGAGCACGAAGCCGGTGGGTTGGGGTGCAGGCCGCACCGGTGGGGGAGGGGTGGGTTCGGGCCGCACGACCACACAGGCCGAGAGCAGCCAGGGAACCATCCGCACAAGCATCCGCATAGCACCCCTAGCTTAAGCAGCCTGGATGAGTAAATTGAGGCATGGCACTGAAAATCGGCTACAAAGCGTTGCTCGAGGCTGCCCTGGCCGAGATCGAGACCATCAAGGCCGAGGAGGCCCTGGGCTACCTGGGCCACCCGGACTATGTGTTCGTGGACCTGCGCGATATCCGCGAACTCAGGCGCGAGGGCAAGATTCCCGGCGCCTTCCACGCTCCACGGGGCATGCTCGAGTTCTGGGTAGACCCCGAAAGCCCCTACCACAAGCCCATCTTCGCCTCGGGCAAGAAGTTTGTCTTCTACTGCGCGGGGGGCTGGCGCTCGGCCCTGGCCGCCCAGACGGTGCAGCGGATGGGTCTGGAGCCGGTGTGCCACATTGAGGGCGGTTTTACCGAGTGGGTGCGGGTGGGCGGGGCCGTCGAGCGGCTGGAGGAGCGGTAAGCAGGCGCTAAACTGAACTCCATGCCGACGCTGGCAGAGCTATTTTCGCTGTTTGGGCAAAGCGCCCCCCCCGTGGAAGTGGCGGGCATCACCCACGACTCGCGCCTGGTGCAGCCCGGCTTTGTGTTCGTGGCCATGCCCGGCGTACCCCTGCCGAGCCGCAAGCCCTTCGACGGGCACGACTTCATTCCCCAGGCCCTCGCAAAGGGCGCGGTGGCGGTGGTGGGGATGCGCGAGCTGAACCTGACAGTGCCCTACCTGCGGGTGGCCGATGCACGTGCCGCCCTGGCCGACCTTTCGGCGGCCTTCTGGGGCTATCCGGCGCAAAGGCTAAAGCTGCTGGGCGTGACCGGCTCCAAGGGCAAGACCACCGTTGCGGTGCTGCTCCACCACCTGCTGCAAGCGGCTCACCCGCCGGTGGGCCGGCTCTCCACGGTGGGGGTCAAAATTGGCGAGGAGGAGCTTTTCTTACCCGGCCACTTCACCACCCCCGAGGCCCCGCAGGTGCAGGAGATGCTGCACCGCTTCGAATCGGCGGGCTGCCGGCAGGCGGTGCTCGAGGTGAGCAGCCATGCGCTGGCGCTGGAGCGGGTGCGGGGCCTGGAGTACGAGGTGGGCATCTTCACCAACCTGTACGAAGACCACCTCGACTTGCACGGCAGCATGGAGAACTACTTTGCCGAGAAGAGGAAGCTCTTGGAGCGCTCACGGTTTGCGGTGGTCAACAGCGACAACGCATGGACGCAAACCCTGGCGGGTCGTCCCCAGACCTGGACGTATGGGGCCCAGGGTGACTGGCGGCTACAGCACCTGAAGGAAAGCAGCACGGGTCTGGAGTTTGAGGTCGTCTCGCCCATCGGGTCGTTCCTGGTGCAGTTGCCCATGCTGGGGCGCTTCAACGCCGAAAACGCCCTGGCGGCCCTGGCTGCTGCGGGTCGGATGGGCCTCTCGGTGGCGCAGCTCCAGGCTGGGCTGGCGAGCTTTCCCGGCGTGCCGGGCCGGATGCAACTGGTGCAGCGCGAGCCTTTCCGGGTGGTGGTGGACTTTGCCCACACCGGGGCCAGCCTCGAGGCCGCCCTGCAAACCCTGCGCCCCACCACCCGCAACCGCCTGTTGCTGGTGATTGGGGCCGCCGGCAACCAGGACAAAAGCCGCCGCACCGGCATCGGGCAGGTGGCGGCCCGCCTGGCCGACTTCGCCATCTTCACCGAGGAAGACCACCGCACCGAGCCGCTGGAGGCAATTTTGCAGACCATGGCCCAGGCCCACGGCGACCCCCGCCGCTACGTGCTGGTGCCCGACCGGCGCGAGGCCATCCGCCAGGCCCTGAAGGAAGCCCAGCCCGGCGACACGGTGCTTTTTTCCGGCAAGGGCCACGAGCGGACGCTCGAGCGCGGGAGCGAGGTGCTGCCCTGGAACGAGGTGGAGGAGGTGCGCCGGGCGCTGGAGGAAGCCGGGCTGAAGGCCGAAAGCTAGAGGTTCGGGGCCTTCCCCTTCATTCGGAGTTGCCAGGGTAATGCCAGGTTTTGAAGCGGTGCGTCGAAGCAGGGGTTAGGTAGGGAGCAGGATTGCAGACCTACCACCCTGGGTTTCCTTGAAAGCTGCTTGTACGCCTAATGAGGGCGCCGCCGGGCCAAGAGCATTCACCGAGGGTTGGGTGGGGTGGCTTAGACTTGGGCTATGCAGCGCGATGCTTTGGTGCGTTGGTTGGATGAGTACCTGCGAATCCGCGAGTTCAAAGACCCCTCGCTCAACGGCTTGCAGGTGGAGGGGAAGGCCGAGGTGCGAAAAATCGGGGTCTCGGTGGATGCAGCTCAGGTCATCTTCGACCAGGCGGCAGAAGCCCAGGTGGACTTTTTGATTACCCACCACGGGCTTTTCTGGGGGCAGCCCTTTGCCATCGTGGGCTACCAGAAGAAACGCCTGGAAAGGCTCTTCTCGGCTGGCATCAGCCTTTACACGGCCCATCTGCCGCTCGACGCCCATCCCGAGGTGGGCAACAACGCGGTGCTGGCCCGCGAACTGGGTTTGCAGGATCTGGAGCCTTTCCCCCACCCCAAATACGGCAACATCGGCGTTGTGGGGCGTTTTACCTCACCCAAACCCCTGGCCGAGGTGGTCGAGCGCATCGGCGAGCTGACCGGAATGCAGCCGCTCTTGCACCAGGGGGGGGCGGATGAGGTGCGGCGGGTGGGGGTTGTTTCCGGCGGCGGGGCCGGCGAGGTGGGGCTGGCCGGGGCTTTGGGCTGCGACCTCTATATTACCGGCGAGCCCTCGCACGCCCACTACCACGAGCCCTTTGAACTGGGCCTGAACGTGATTTATGCCGGCCACTACGACAGCGAGACTTTCGGGGTCAAGGCCCTGGCGCAGCGGCTGGAAGAGGCTTTTGGCCTGCCCTGGGTGTTTTTGGAGCATCCCACGGGCTTGTGAAAACCATGCGCGGCCTATTCCTGACCTTTGAAGGCCCCGAGGGGGCCGGAAAAACGACCCAAACGCGCCTGCTGGCGGCCTGGCTGGAGGCGCAGGGATACCCCGTGGTGCAGACCCGCGAGCCGGGCGGAACCAGGCTGGGGCAGGCCATTCGGGGGCTTTTGCTGCACCAGGAGGCCATGTGCGCCGAGGCCGAGTATCTGCTCTATTCTGCCGACCGCGCCGAGCACATGCAAACCCTGATCCGACCCGCTTTGCTGAAAGGCCAGGTGGTGCTGTGTGACCGCTGGCTGGACTCCTCGCTGGCCTACCAGGGGTATGGGCGGGGGCTCGACCTGGGGTGGCTGCACCAGGTGGCCCAGGGGGCGACCCAGGGGGTGAAACCCCACAAAACGTTTTTATTCGACCTGCCGCCCGAGGTGGGTTTGCAGCGTTTCGAGGGGCGGGATCGCCTCGAGCGCGAACCCCTCGAGTTCCACCGGCGGGTGCGGCAGGGCTACCTCGAGCTAGCCCGCGCCGAACCCGAGCGTTTTGTGGTGCTGGACGCAACCCAGACCCCGGAGGCCCTGCAAGCCCGGTTGCGGGTGCATCTACAAAGCCTGTTGGCGGGTGAGTACCCCTAACCTCTGACCCCGGTCTCATTCATTTTGGGGGGCTTGGGGTAAGGTAAGGGCGTGATTCGCGCCCTCCCCATCCTCTGGCTTCTGCTGGGCCTGGCCCTGGCCCAGCCCCAGGTTCCGGTCTGGGGCTTCCGGGTGGTGAATACCTACCCCCACGACCCCACCGCTTTCACCCAGGGGCTCATCTACCACGAAGGGTTTTTATACGAGGGCACCGGCCTTTATGGGCAGTCCAGCCTCCGCAAGGTGGAACTCAAGACCGGGCGGGTGCTGCAAAGCCGCGCCTTGCCCCAAAAATACTTTGGCGAGGGCATTACCCTGTTCCAAAACCGCCTCTACCAGCTCACCTGGCAGAACCAGGAGGGCTTCATCTACGACCTAAATTTCAATCCGGTGGGCCGCTTTACCTACCAGACCGAGGGCTGGGGCCTGACCCACGATGGGCAGCGGCTCATCCTGTCGGATGGCTCGGCCCAGCTTTTCTTCCTCAACCCGCGCACCCTGCGGCCCGAGCGCACCCTCACGGTACGCGCGGGCGGGCAGCCGGTCACGCGCCTCAACGAGCTCGAGTTCATCCAGGGCCGTATCTGGGCCAACGTCTGGCAGACCAGCCGCATTGCCATCATCCACCCCCAGAGCGGCAACGTGGAGGCCTGGCTCGACCTGAGCGGGCTTTCTTTGCTGGCCCAGGCCCGCAACCCCAACCCCGATGCCGTGCTCAACGGCATCGCCTACGACCCCCAGAACCGGCGCATCTTTGTGACCGGAAAGCTCTGGCCTTTTTTGTTCGAGATTGAAGTGGTGCCCAACCCATGAGCCGCACCGGACAGATTCGGGGCTATGGTCTGGGGCTGGTGGCCCTGGCGGTGGCCCTCTCGACCGCCGGCTACTTTTTTGCGGGCCAGATTCTGAACCGCCCACCGGAACGCACCCAACCGACGCCCAGAAATGTGGTCACCGTCTCGAGCGCCGGGAGAACCCTGGAGTTGCCGGTCTATAGAATCAACGAACCCCGGCCCCTCGGGGCCTTTCCGCGGCAAAACCTGCTGGCGAACCAGGGCATTCTGTATCGCTTCCCACGAGCCCAGGACGATGCCTGGACCGGTCTGGGCCTCAAAACGGCCACTTCGGTCGCCTTTATGGATAGCCGGGGCAAAATCCTGGCCATTCTGGAGGTCGAGCCCTGTCCGGCACCCCCCCAGGGCCGAGGCTGCCCCAGCTATGCCCCGGGGGTGGTTTACCGGCAGGTGCTCGAGGTTCGGCAGGGCTGGTTTGCCCAAAACCGGGTGGGGCCGGGGGCGCAGGTGAGCGTGAAATTGCTTGAGGGTAACCGGTAGTGTCCTGAATGTAGCGTTGCAGAGGCACCAACGCCGTTTGAACATTTATGCAAACACATTTTGCGAATATGCGGGTGCCAACCCCCAAGCAAAGCATGATAATGCGGTTTTTGATTTGGCTTTTTTGTACACAACGCTTGAATAACCAAGTCCAGCGCTGAAAAATCCGACTTGACCGGGTGCGCTAGGGTTTGTATCCTTATTCGGTATGTTTGCGGCGGGCCATCGGTTGTACCCCAGGCAGTTTGGCGGTACTGTATGGCTTTGTGTGGGGCTTGCCAGCCCAGAGGTGAATGAATGAAAATCGTGCTCGCATACTCCGGCGGTCTGGATACCAGCATCATCCTCAAGTGGCTCATCGAGAACTACCAGGCCGAGGTCATCACCTTTACCGCCGACATCGGCCAGGGCGAGGAGGTCGAGGAGGCCCGGCAGAAGGCCCTCAAGACCGGGGCCAGCAAGGCCTATGCCCTCGATTTGCGCGAGGAGTTCGTGCGGGACTTCGTGTTTCCCATGATGCGCTCGGGCGCCCTCTACGAGGGCTACTACCTGCTGGGCACCTCCATCGCCCGGCCCCTCATCGCCAAGCACCTGGTGCGCATCGCCCAGGAGGAAGGGGCCCAGGCTATCTCCCACGGGGCCACCGGCAAAGGCAACGACCAGGTGCGCTTCGAGCTTACGGCCTACGCGCTCAAGCCCGATATTCGGGTAATTGCGCCCTGGCGGGAGTGGAACCTGGTGAGTCGCCCGCAGATGATGGAGTATGCCGCCATGCACGGGATTCCGGTGCCCACCACCCTCGAGAAGCCCTACAGCGTGGACTCCAACCTGCTGCACAACTCCTTCGAAGGTGGGGTGCTGGAAGACCCCTGGGCCGAGCCCCCCGCCGGGATGTTCCGCCTGACCCAAGACCCCTGGGAGGCCCCGGACGAGCCCGAGCTGGTGGAAATTCAACTCGAGGCGGGCGACGTGGTGGCGGTAAACGGCGAGCGGCTCTCCCCGGCCGGCCTGCTGGCCCGGCTCAACGAGATTGGCGGTCGGCATGGCATTGGGCGGGTAGACCTGGTGGAAAACCGCTATGTGGGCATGAAGTCGCGGGGCGTCTACGAGACCCCCGGCGGCACCCTCATCTACCACGCGCGGCGGGCCGTGGAGAGCCTCACCCTCGACCGCGAGGTGCTGCATCAGCGCGACCAGTTGGGCATCAAGTACGCCGAGCTGGTCTACAACGGCTTCTGGTTTGCCCCCGAGCGCGAGGCCCTGCAAGCCTATATGGATCACGTGGCCAGAACCGTGACCGGCACCGTGCGCTTCAGGCTTTACAAGGGCAACATCATCCTGGCCGGGCGCAAATCGCCCCTCTCCCTCTACGACAAGAGCCTGGTCTCCTTCGACGAAAAGGGCGGCTACAACCAGGCCGACGCCGAGGGCTTCATCAAGCTCAACTCGCTGCGGCTGCGGGTGCGGGCCAAGGCCCAGCCGAAGGATTAGCCCGGAGCCGTGGGGTGTGCGATGCCAGCCGATGCCGCTATGGTGCAGATTCGCCGGGCCACCCCTGCCGATGCGGAGGCCATCGCCCGGATGGTGCGCCAGGCCTGGGCCGATCGGGTGACCCCCGACTCCTCGGGCCATCAGGAGACGGCGGAGCGGGTGCGGGCCGACCTGGGGCGCGGCTACGCCTGGGTGGCCCTGGACGGGGAAGCCGTGGTGGGCTCGGTGCGCCTGGTGCGCCACCCCGACCCCCAGGAGCGCGGGGTGTGGGAGGTTAGGAAGCTGGGGGTGCTGCCCCAGTACCGCGGGCAAGGGGTGGCCCACCGGCTGATGGAGGCGGTGGGCCGCCAGGCTTTTGAGGTGCGGGCCCGGGAGCTGCGCCTGGCGGTGCGGTACGACCAGCCCAGGCTGCTTGAGTGGTACACCCAGTTCGGCTTTGTCCACGACCCCAGTCTGCGCTACAGCAGCCCCAACCCCAGTACCCCGCCGCCCTTTGTGATGAGGCGGGCGCTCGAGGTGCGCTCATGAGTCGCCACCGTGCCCCGATTCACGCTCGCAGCTCACAGGTTTTTGTGCATGGGCCGCCGATAGAGCGGGCGGGGGGTTTGGAGAATCGCCTGATGTGCTTTACTGAAAGCGGCGGGCCAGGGGCCACCGGCGCCGCCACAGGGAGGGATTTTTGAGCCAGGAACCCCACAAGACCTGGGGAGGCCGCTTTAGCGAGGCCCCCAGCCAGATTGCCCAGGAGTTCAACGCTTCCTGGCACTTCGACCAGCGGCTCGCGCTGGTGGACATCGAGGGCTCGCTGGCTCATGCGGCCATGCTGGCCCGGCAGGGTATCCTGAGCGCCCAGGAGGCCGAGCAAATTCGCCAGGGGCTTCTAATCGTGCGGCAGGAAATTTTGGAAGGCCGCTTCCACTGGCGCGAGGAACTCGAGGACGTGCACATGAACATCGAGGCCCGCCTCACCGAGCTGGTGGGCCCGGTGGGGGGCAAGCTGCACACCGCCCGCAGCCGCAACGACCAGGTGGCCACCGACCTGCGCCTATGGGTACGGGGCGAACTCGAGGGCCTGCTGGCCGACCTCAAGACCCTGCGCCGGGTGCTGGTGCAGGAGGCCAGGAAGTACCTCGAGCCCCCCCTCATTCTCCCCGGCTATACCCACCTGCAACGGGCCATGCCGGTACTCCTGTCGCACTGGTTTCTGGCCTACTACGAGATGCTCACCCGCGACGCCGGGCGCTTCCAGGACGCTCTAAAAAGGCTCAACGAGTCGCCTTTGGGGGCAGCAGCCCTGGCCGGGACGGGCTTCCCCATTGACCGGCACCTCACCGCCCAGGCTTTGGGCTTTGCCCGCCCCATGCGAAACTCGCTGGACGCGGTGGGCTCGCGCGACTTTGTGCTCGAGGTGCTCGCGGCTTTGGCCATCGCTCAGGTCACGCTCTCGAGGCTGGCCGAGGAGATTATTCTCTACACCACCTTCGAGTTCGGCTTTGCGGTGCTGCCGGATGCCTTCTCCACCGGCAGCTCCATCATGCCCCAGAAGAAAAACGCCGACCACGCCGAGCTGATCCGGGGCAAGGCGGGCCGGGTGCTGGGCAGCTTCGTGGCCCTGGCCACCCTGACCAAGGGCCTGCCGCTGGCCTACAACAAAGACCTCCAGGAGGACAAAGAACCCCTTTTCGACGCAGTGGACACCTACCGGGCCTCGGTGCGGCTTTTGGCGGCCCTGCTGCCGGGCCTGAAGTGGAACCCCGAGGCCATGGCCAAGGCCGCCGAGTCGGGCTTCTCGCTGGCTACCGAGCTGGCCGACTACCTGGCCGAGCGGGGGGTGCCCTTCCGCGAGGCCCATCACGTGGTGGGGCGCATCGTGCGCCACTGCGCCGAGAGCGGCAGGGAGCTGCGCGACCTGAGCCTGGCTGAACTCCAGGGTTTTCACCCCCTGTTCGGTGAGGAGGCCCTGGCCCTCACCCGCCTCGAGACCGCCATCCACCGACGACGCAGCTACGGCGGCACCGCGCCCGAGGCGGTGCGAGAGGCGCTGGAAGAGGCCAGGCTCGAGGTCGAGGGATTACAGGAGGCATCGTGAGTAACCTTATTGAGATTGGCACCACCGTTCTGCCCAGGGTGCGCTGGAATGCCAACGTGGAGCTGCGCAAGGCCCGCATGAAGGATGTGGAGCCCATTTACACCCTCATCAAGTACTGGGCCGAACGCGGCCTGATGCTCGTGCGCAGCCACAACCACCTCTACGAAAACCTGCGCGACTTTTTCGTACTGGAGGACGAGGACGGGCAGATTGTGGGCAGCGGCGCTTTGCACATCCTCTGGCACGATATTGCCGAGGTGCGGGGCCTGGCCATTCACCCCGAGCGGCAGGGGCAGGGGCTGGGCCGCTGGATTGCCCTGGCCGCCGAGCGCGAGGCCAAAGACCTGGGCATCCCCCAGATTTTTGCCTGGACCCTGCAGGTCAGGTTTTTCACCAGCCTGGGCTACCATGTGACCACCCGTGAGGCGCTGCCGCCCAAAGTTTACGCCGAGTGCAGCGCCTGTCCTTTCTATGACAACTGCCGCGAGATCGGCGTGACCAAGGTGCTGGATGTGGAAAACGCCTACAAGGCGGGCTAGCCGGTCTGTTCTGGTCATGGCTGCGGGCCCTGGGTGCGGGCGGGTTGGTGATGCTGTATAGAAATACAAAGTCCGTGTATATTGTTCCTTTGGGAAGTGAGGCTAGGGCATGAAAGAACGCGCAGTGCTGGTACTCGAGGATGGCACCACCTACCACGGCTACGCCTTCGGGCACCGGGGCAAGAACGTGGGCGAGGTGGTCTTCAACACCGCCCAGACCGGCTACCAGGAAATCCTGACCGACCCCAGCTACAACGGGCAGATTGTGGTGATGACCTACCCCCACCAGGGCAACTACGGGGTGAACGTCTTCGACATGGAGAGCAACCGGCCCTGGGTGCGGGGCTTTGTGGCCCGCGAGTTCAGCAAGTACACCGCCAGCCCCCGCGCCCAGCAGAGCCTGGAAGAGTTCATGCGCGAGACCGGCGTAATCGGCCTGGAAGGCATAGACACCCGCGCCCTGGTGCGCAAAATCCGCGAGGGGGGGGTGATGAAAGGGGTCATTGCCCACGCCAGCCACTTTGGCTCGCCGGACTACCGCTTCACCCTAGAAGACCTGGCCGCCCTGCGGGAAGAGGCCCGCAAGTGGACCGACATAGACGGGCGCGATATGACCCCCGAGGTCTCCACCCCCCTCCCGTACCAGTTCCCCACCTTCAAGGGCCAGCGCCGGGTGGTGGTCATGGACTTCGGTATCAAGCACGCCCAGATGCGCTACATGGCCGAGCTGGGCTTTGAGCTGATTGTGGTGCCCGGCAAGACCAGCCCGGCCCAGATTATGGCTCTGGAGCCCCACGGCCTCTTTGTTTCCAACGGCCCCGGCGACCCCAGCATGCCCCGCTACGCCCACGAGACCCTCTGGAAGCTGATGGGCCTGTTGCCCACCTTTGGCATCTGCTTAGGCCACCAACTGCTGGGATTGGCCGCGGGCGGGCGCACCTTCAAGCTCAAGTTCGGCCACCGGGGGGCCAACCACCCGGTCAAGAACCTGCTCACCGGCAAAATCGAGATCACCAGCCAGAACCACGGCTACGCGGTGGACCCCGATTCCCTCAAGGACTTCAAGCCCACCCACATCAACCTGAACGACGGCACGCTGGAGGGCATGGCCCACCTGCGCTACCCGGTGTTCAGCGTGCAGTACCACCCCGAAGCCTGCCCCGGCCCGCACGACTCGATTTACCTGTTTCACCGCTTCCTGGAGGAAGTGGATGCCTTTAACGGCCTAACCGGAACGCCGGTGGAGAAACAGCGGGTGGGGGGGCTGGGGATTTAGAGCGGTCCGCACGAATACCCGGTGCAGCGCTCTTTGCCGTACCGAGTACCTAACGCCTCATCCGGGGAGGCGTAAGGGTGGTAAGCACGATAGAGGTACAAAGGCCCCTTGCTACAATAGCCTCATGACACTCTTCGAGCTTGAGGCCATCTTGTGCCAGCATAGGGCAGAGCTTCGCGCTTTTGGGGTGAAGCAACTGTACGTTTTTGGTTCGGTAGCAAGGGGAGAAGCACACCCTGGCAGCGATGTGGATTTTGTGGTGGAGCTAGAACGCTATACCCTGCGCGACTTTGTAGGGCTCAAGCTGGCGCTTCAGGAGTGGCTGGGGGTGGCCGTAGACCTGACGACCTTCCAGAGCCTCAAGCCTCAGGTGCGCCGGAACCTCGAGGGAGCGCTTAGACGTGTCGCGTAGGCTTGAACTCTTTTTGCAGGATATTCTCGAGGCTGCAACACGTATTCGTCGCTATACGCAAGGTTTGGGGTTTGAAGAGTTTGACCAAAACGAACTGGTCATGGATGCTTGTGTTCGTAACTTTTTGGTCATCGGTGAAGCGATTAAGCAAATCCCCGACGAAATACGCAACCAACAGCCCCAGATCCCGTGGAAACTCATCGCAGGCATGCGAGATATCTTGATTCACGCATACTTCTCGACCGATACCCGAATACTATGGGATGTGATCACAAACGAACTGGAGCCGTTGGAACAGGCGGTTGGCAGGTTGCTCGCAGATGTAAATGCTTGGGAGTAGGCAGTAGCAGTGCGTTTAGCCTGCTTAGCGCCCGAACTCGAGCAGCTCGCTGCTCTGCCCGCCAAAGGTGCCCTCGCTGACCTGCTTCACCACGCCCACCCCTTCGGCAAACCAGTAGGTGGCCCGGCCACCAAAACCAATGCCAAACTCGCCCCGGAAACTGGCCTCGACCCGCAGGGTTTCGAAGCGGCCTGCGGGTACGCTGATGGTTTCTCGGGCCACGATGCGGTTTTCGACCTCGAGGAACCCCGTCAGGTCGAAAAGGGCAATCCGCCCCCTTAGCTCGTAGCGGTACGTCCAGCGTCCGCCCACCCGCCAGGTCTCGTTGCTGGGGATAACAACGCCGGTGAGCTTGGTGAGCCGCACACTTCCTCCCGGAATGGGCAGCTCGCCTTCCGGCAGGGTGCGCAGGCCCTGGGGGGTACACGTCCACTGGGTGGTCTCGGTGCGGGTGGCAAAGCGCCGCTGCTCGAGGAGTGCGCCCACGCCTGCTGGGGAGAAGGTTTGGGTGTAGACCTGATTGTCGTTCAGATTGCGGTAGCGCCAGCGCAGATCGGGGTCGGTGGGGTAGAAAGCGCTGGAACAAACATTGCCAAAGGCCAGGCTACCCAGACATACAACGGCCCAGAAACCCCAGGCTTTCATGCCCCAAGTGTGGGTGATGGGCCTTGGCCGAATGTGGGGCCATCTAACAAAAACACGCCTCGCTAAAAAAACTTTATGAATCGCTAAGAATGGGCGGCTGGGGAAATGCCCAAGTAGCCAGAAGATGGCCTCCAATCCTGTTTTTTCAACGATGCTGGGGGAACCCTACTCGTGCCTTGCTGCTTTGGGCGGGGCCATGGACTCGATTTTTGACGGCAAGCCCTTACAATACGCCAATGGGCTATTTTGCTCAGACCCAACTATGGCAACCCCACCCAAGCGGCCCCGGCCACACTGTGGTGGGCGAGGTATTGGTCTATAAGGGCCTGCGTAGCCCTCAACTCGGCAACACCCGCGATATTCTGGTGTACCTGCCCCCCTCTTATCGCAATGGCCACCGGCGCTACCCGGTGCTCTACATGCACGATGGGCAAAATATCTTCGATGAAGCGACCAGCTTTGTGGGCGAGTGGCAGGTTGACGAGAGCATGGAAAAGCTGGCCCAGGAGGGGATTGAGGCCATTGTGGTGGGTATTCCCAATATGGGGCTCGAGCGCCTCCACGAGTACAGCCCCTTCCGCGACCCCAAGCATGGGGGCGGCAAGGGTGAGAAATACCTCAAGTTCCTGGTTGAGACCGTCAAACCCTTCATAGACGACGAGTTCCGTACCCTATCGGGCCGCGACCACACTGGGGTGATGGGCTCTTCCATGGGTGGCTTTATCAGCCTGTGTGCGTATTACTTTTATCCCGAGGTCTTTGGAATTGCAGGCGTGGTGAGCCCTGCATTCTGGTTTGCCGACGGCGCCATCTATCGTTTTGTGGAGAAGGCCCCTCAGGTGCCGGGCCGGCTTTATATGGATGTGGGCTACCGCGAGCTCACCCTCTCGCACGTGAGCAGCCGCCGCTATCTGGAAGGGGTGCGCCGGATGCACCGCCTGCTCCTGCAAAAGGGCTGGCAGCCCGGCCACGACTACCTCTACCTGGAGGACCCGGAGGGGGTTCACCACGAGGGCCACTGGGCCCGTCGCTTTCCCGATACGATGCGCTTTCTCTACGGAAACCGTACCGTCAAACGCCCAGCCTGACCCGCAGCGCACGCGCTTGCACTTGCTCGAGGTCGGCGGACATGCGGTATGGCTCCAACGGCCTCCCGAACAAAACACGCGGCCTGGGGCCATCCAGGCCGGGGCCACTGCGCTCGCAGGCCACCTGTTGCCATTGGAGCAATCCTTTATATAAACCTCTCCACAACGCTTTGCTTTCAGGCTGTTTCGTGTTTTCGGGAGTCGGCGGTTCGCTATAAGCTATTTGCATGAAAGCCATTCGCGTTCACCAAACTGGCGGCCCCGAGGTCATGCGACTGGAAGACCTCCCCATCCCCACCCCCGGCGAAGGTCAGGCGCTCGTGCGGTTGCAGGCCATTGGGGTCAACTTCATTGACACCTACAAGCGCTCGGGCCTGTACAGTGTGCCCACCCCGTTCACGGTGGGCGAGGAAGGGGCCGGGGTGGTGGAAGCGGTGGGGCCTGGCGTGCAGGGCCTAACCCCCGGCGAGGTGGTGGTCTACTCCAATGTCCAGGGCAGCTACGCTGAGTACGCTGTGGTGCCCGCCGATAAGTTGGTCAGGGTGCCGGCAGGTCTCAGCCCCAAAATCGCCGTGGCCGGGATGCTCCAGGGCATGACCGCCCATTACCTGACCCACAGCACCTATCCCCTCAAAGCAGGCGAAACCTGCCTGGTTCACGCTGGCGCGGGCGGGGTAGGACTGCTCCTCATCCAGATGGCCAAAATGATAGGGGCGACCGTCATCGCCACCGCCTCTTCGGAAGAGAAGCGGGCGCTGGCCCGGGAAGCAGGGGCCGACCACACGCTGCCCTACGAGGGCTTTGACCAGAAGGCCCGCGAAATTACCGGCGGTAGGGGTGTGGATGTGGTCTATGACGGTGTGGGGCAGGCGACCTGGGAAGGCAGCCTGAACAGCCTGCGAATTCGGGGTATGCTGGCCCTGTACGGGCAAAGCAGTGGGCCGGTTCCGCCCTTCAACCCGCAGGTGCTCAACCAGAAAGGCGGCCTCTTCCTGACCCGGCCTTCCCTCTGGCATTACACCCAGACCCGCGAAGAACTCCTGTGGCGGGCCGGCGACGTGATGCGCTGGGCTTTAGAGGGCAGGCTCAAGATTCGCATTGGTGCAGAGTATCCGCTTGCCCAGGCAGTCCAGGCCCACATGGCCCTGCAAGGGCGCGAGACCACCGGCAAGGTGCTGTTAATTCCCTAGCCGCCAGGGGTTCCCCGCAGGGAGGGCAGCCAGCTGCTCAGGGCCGGGAAGGCAATGGTCACGATGAGCACCAGTATTTGCACGATGATGAAGGGTACCACCCCGCGGTACATGTCGGTGGTCTTGACCTCCGGTGGGGCCACCCCGCGCAGGTAAAAGAGGGCGAAGCCAAAAGGCGGCGTAAGGAAGCTGGTTTGAAGGTTCATGGCCAGGATGATGCCAAACCACAAGAGCTTCCCCTGTACAAAAGCTTCGGGGGAAAGGTCGTAATTGCCCGCCATTTGCATGGCCTCAGCCTGGGCTCGCCAGATAGCCTCCGCCGCCGGGAGCACCAGCGGGACGATGATGAAGGCAATCTCGAAGAAGTCAATGAAGAAGCCCAGGATAAAAACCAGCACCATCACAAAGACGATGAACCCCAGCTCCCCGCCCGGCAAGGCCACCAGCACGTCCTTGACCAGCTTGTCGCCCTCGAGGCCCCGGAAAATCAGGCTGAAGGCCGTGGCCCCAATCAAAATGAAGATGACCATGCTGGTAAAGCGGGCCGTTTCCACCACGGCATCTCGAAACACTTTCCAGTTAAGACGGCGGTAAAAGGCCGCCATAATCAGCGCGGCCACCGACCCCACCGCACCCGCTTCGGTAGGCGTGGCAATGCCAAAGAAGATGCTGCCCAGCACAAACAGAATGAGCAAAACCGGCGGCACCAGCGCCACCAGGGCCCTGCGCCCCAGCTCCCACCCTTGGTAGGGTCGGGCTTCGGGGGGCAGGGCCGGGGCCATCTTGGGCCTGACCAGGGCCACCAGAGCCACCAGCAAAACCAGAGCGCCGGAGAGCATCAGACCTGGTATCAGGGCTCCCAAAAACAGATCCCCCACGCTCACGCCCAGCTGGTCGCCCAGCACCACCAGCACAATGCTGGGCGGGATGATCTGGCCCAGCGTTCCCGAGGCTGCAATCACCCCGGTGGCCAGGGGCTTGCTGTAGCCATACTTGAGCATCACCGGCAGGGAGATCAGGCCCATGGCCACCACCGTAGCGGCCACCACCCCCGTGGTCGCAGCTAAAAGGGTTCCCACCAGCACCACCGCAATGGCCACCCCGCCGCGCACCGGGCCAAAAAGCTGCCCCACGGTGTCCAAAAGCTGCTCGGCCAGCTTGGACTTTTCCAGGATGAGCCCCAGAAAGATGAAGTAGGGGATGGCCAGCAGGGTGTAGTTGGACATGATGCCAAAAATGCGCTGGGGCAGGCTGCCCACAAAGCGCAGGTCAAACTCGCCAATGGCAATCCCCACCGCCCCAAAGATGAGGGCCACCCCCCCCAGGGCAAAGGCCACGGGGTAACCGGTAAAGATGAGGATCAGGGCCCCCAGGAACATGGCCCCCCCCAAAAGCTCGATGCCGCCGCCTTGCAGAACCATCTAGGCAACCTCCCCTTTGGCCTCGTGGGGCAGGCGGGGCAGCACCCCCCGCAAAAAGGCCAGGTTCTTGATGAACTCGGAAAACCCTTGCAAGGCCAGCAGAATGAAGGCTGGTAGGAGCACCAGCTTGAGCGGCCAGCGAGGTAGCCCCCCTGCATCGGAGGAAACCTCCCGCACCTGCACGGAGAACGAGACCAGGGGCAGCGTCACATAAAAGAGCACCAGTGCAAAGGGCACTAAAAACAGAATGGAGCCCAGCATGTTGACCCAGGCCCGACCCCGCTCCCCCAGGTGGGCATAGACCACATCTACCCGAATGTGGCCATCGTGCTTGAGCACATACCCCACCATCAGCAGGAAAATCAGCGAGAAAATGTACCACTGTAGCTCGAAGTAGGTATTGGAGGCCAGGCGGGTACCCACCGTTTTGTCCAGGCTCCGCCCAATGGCGTTGTAGGCACCCACCGCGACCATGGGCACCACCAGCCAAAGCACTGCACGACCCACCCACTCGTTGACGGTGTCTATCAGTCGGGATATTGCCAGCAGCAACTGCACTTACACACCTCCTCGAGGCAAACCCTCCGGTTTCGCAACACTTTTCGCTCCCAAAATTGACTCGGTTTATCCTAACCACCGCACTCCCCAGCGTCAATCACCCCAGGCCCGAAGAAAAGCCCTCATCCCATGCTGCCAAACCGTGGTTGCGACCCCCTGGCCTGTCGCCGCTCTTTCGGTCTCATGCCATGCTTGAACACTTTGCATACATGGAAACGGTGCGTTGAAGCAGGGGTTCGGTCGTAGGGGGCAGGTGTGGGAGACCCACCCCCACCTCTGCCCACCACGCCCAGCCTGTGGTTCCTTGAAAGTTGTATGTACGTAAGTTTCAAAGGTCATCCGGTGCGTTTACCCTGGAGCGTGAAAAAAAGCCCGGCCCAAAAAAGCTCCCACCTGCCGGTGGGAGACAAAAATAGGAGAGTGGGAGGCAACCATTGCGCCTCTCACCCTTACGCCTCACGCAGTATCGCGCTCTTCACAGACGTGGCCGCCCACGAAAACGAGAAGGGACAAAGAGACGTGCCTCACCGAGGTGAGGCAC
>NZ_JANWVH010000052.1 GCF_025056915.1 Meiothermus sp.
TCTGCGGCCAGGGGGAGAAGGCAGGAGGAACGATGTGGATTTGGTTTGAGGTATGGGGGCCACAAACAATAGAGGAGGCCGAAGCCTCCTCTACAGGAAGGGACTGCCGGTTTATTTCTTAACGGTTTCCTTCAGGGCTTTGCCGGGCTTGAAGGCGGGATATTTGGAAGCGGGAATCTTGATCTTTTGGGTGGTGCCGGGCTTCACGCCGGTGCGGGCTTTGCGGCTGCGCACTTCGAAGGTGCCGAAACCGGTCAGTTGCACTTTGCTGCCGGCCTTGAGGGCATCTTCAACTTTGCTGAGGAAAGCGTCTACAGCGGCCTTGGCGTCTTTTTTCTTCAAGCCAGCGGCAGCGGCTACTTGGTCAATAAGGTCGGCTTTGGTTCTGGTTTTCTTGGTTGCACCTTTTGCCATACTGTTACCTCCTTTATTTTCCCTTCAGCACGGAGTGTATCACACTTTACCTCCAAATTGCAAGCACCAGGGCTGTATTGCTAGCTATTTCGTTAAGGACAGAATGCCTAAACAGTGGGCTTTCTGTGGTATTCGGGCGGCAGAAGTGCGGTTACAGCGGCCTCGAGCTGCCGGGTTACCTCTTCCAGGGTCTGGTGATCGGTCTTTCCGGGGGGCAGTGCAATGGGGTCGCCAAACACCACCCGGATGGGCCGCCGCAGGCGGGGCCCTTTGCCCACCGGCCAGGCTTTATCGCTGCCGATGATGGCCGCCGGAACAATGAGCGCGTTGGTTCGCAGGGCTATGGCCGCCACACCGGTTTTGAAGGGCTCGATATAGCCCGTGCGGCTGCGCCGGCCCTCGGGGAAAATGCCGAAGGCGGTCCCGCTCTTGAGGGTGCGGATGGCGGCCTTGATGGCGCCAAGGTCGCCCGCCCCCCTCGAGACCGGGATGACGTAGAGCCGGGGCAGCAGCCAGCGCAGGATGGGGTATTTGAACACATCGTCGCGCGACATGTAGCTCACCACCCTGGGGCAGGCCACCCCCATGACTACCGGGTCGAGAAACGACATATGGTTGGAGGCCAGAATCACCGGGCCTTCTTTGGGGATTTTCTCGGCGCCCTCCACCCGCAGGCCAAACAAAAGTTGCAGCAACACTCGAGCCAGCACCTTGGCTCCGTGATAAACCCTGAGACCATACTCGTACATCGCACCCCATCATAAGCAAAAGCCCTGCGCACAGCGGCAAGGTAGATCCTGGCCTCCAGGCCCTCCAACCCGCCCAGGTCGCCCGTGCCCTCGAGGCGATTTGGCGCGCCCAGGGGTTCGCTGCGAAGGGCCGGCGCGAACTCTTTCTGCTCAAGCCAGCCGCACCACCACCCGGCCCCGCACCTGGCCTTTCAGGATGGCCTGGGCCAGCTCGGGCACCTCCTCCAGGCTGGCCGTTTGCATGGTCGCTTCCAGCAGGGGCCTGGGCAGTTCGTGGGCCAGGCGTTGCCAGGCCAGCAGGCGTTTTTCCTTGGGACACATCACCGAGTCAATGCCCAGGAGGTTCACGCCCCGCAGGATGAAGGGGAAAACGGTGGTCTCGAGCTTCACCCCGCCCGCGTTGCCACAGGCTGCCACGCTGCCGCCATAGGCCATGCGGGGCAAGACCCCGGCCAGCACCGCTCCGCCCACGGTGTCCACCGCCCCGCCAAACCGCTCCGACTCCAGGGGCTTGGGCGGAGCAGCCAGCACCGCACGCTCCAGAATTTCAGCCGCACCCAGCGATTTCAAATACCCCTCTTCTGCCATACGGCCTGTGGAAGCCACCACCCGGTAGCCCAGGTGGGCCAGAAGGGCCGTGGCCAGGCTGCCCACCCCCCCAGCAGCGCCCGTCACCAGCACCTCCTTGGTTTTGCCGATGGCGTGGGCCTCGAGGGCCATCACCGCCAGCATGGCGGTGAAGCCCGCGGTGCCGATGCCCATGGCTTGCTGCAAGGTGAGGCCCTGGGGCAGGGGCACCAACCACTCGGCGCGGACTCGAGCCAGCTCCGCCAACCCGCCCCAGTGTCGCTCACCCAGGCCCCAGCCGGTCAGAATCACCTCATCGCCCGGCTTGTAATCCGGCGAGGCCGACTCCAGCACCGTTCCGGCCAGGTCAATGCCCGGAACCATGGGAAAGCTGCGCACCACCTTGCCCGCCCCCGTAATCGCCAGGCCGTCCTTGTAGTTGAGGCTGCTGTAAGCCACCCGCACCAGCACATCGCCTGGGGGCAACTCGTCCATGGAAGCCGGGCGAACCTGAGCGGTGTAGGGGTCGGCGGTTTCTACAACCAGGGCCTTGAAGGTTTGCATATCTACAACATACAGGATGGCGCCTCTGGTCTGGAGATGGGTGCTTGCCTCCATCCCGGTGCCGCCTGCGTGAAGCCCCCCCCGCACCGGCAAAATGGCGGCCCCACAACCTCGGTTTGACCGAAAACCCCTGTCTTTTTTGGCCCGCAAAAAGGCCACACCCGCTCCCGGGGTCCATCCCTCGGGCCCTGGGGCAGAGGTCGCTGCGCTAGGGGGCTGCCGGGTTGCGGGGTCAGTGCCGGTTCCACCCAACCATTCGGTCTGCTAGGCTTTTTTTATGCGTTCACCCCTGGTAAGTGTCGAGTGGCTGCACGAGCACCTTGGCGACCCCCAGCTTCGCATCGTGGACTGCCGCTTTTCCTTGCAAGACCCCCTGGCCGGAAGGCGGGCCTACGAAGCCGAGCACCTTCCGGGGGCCATTTTCCTGGATTTGGAACAAGACCTCTGCGCCCCCGTCCGGCCCGACCGCAAAGGGGGCCGGCACCCCCTGCCCTCGCCCGAAGCCCTGGCGGCAACCCTGGGCCGGGCCGGCCTCGGCAACGAACACCTTGTGGTGGCCTACGACGACCCCCCCACCGGCGGGATGTACGCCCCCCACCTGTGGTGGCTGCTGCGCTGGCTGGGCCACGACCGCGTCGCCGTGCTGGATGGCGGCATTCGGGCCTGGAAGGAAGCGGGATATGGGGTCTCTTCTGTGCAGATCGAACACCCCCGCACAACCTTCCGGGCCAGCCCCCGGCCCGAGATGGTGGTGGATGCCGAGGCCGTTGCCCGGCGCCCGGCAGGCACCATCCTGCTCGATTCCAGAGCCCCCGAGCGCTACCGGGGCGAGGTCGAACCGCTCGACCCGGTGGCCGGGCACATTCCGGGGGCCATCAACCGCAACTGGCTCGACAACCTGGAGGCATCGGGCCGCTTCAAAGCCGCCGAGGTCTTGCAGCAGCGTTTTGCCGGGCTCGAGGGCCCGATTATTGCCTACTGCGGCTCTGGGGTTTCGGCCACGGTGAATGTGCTGGCGCTCGAGCTCATCGGCAAACCGGCCAAACTTTATGCAGGCTCGTGGAGCGACTGGGTATCGGACGAAAGCCGCCCGGTGGCACGGGGGGATGCCTAGCCCCACATTGCTCGTTTGTGCTCGGGGTACACTGACTATCAGCGTATGGTGGCCCTGACCAGCCGTCTCAAAACCTATCTCGATCTGGTTCGTTTCGAACACACCCTGTTTGCCCTGCCCTTCGCCTACGGCGGCATGCTGCTGGCTGCCAGGGGCTGGCCGGGCTGGGAGGTGTTTACCTGGATTACCGTGGCCATGGTGGGGGCCCGCACCGGGGCCATGGCCCTCAACCGCCTGATTGACCACCACATAGACGCCGCCAACCCCCGCACGGCGGGCCGACACCTCCCCAGGGGCGCCGTAAAACCCGGCGAGGTGCTGGCCCTGGCTTTGGTGGGCCTGCTCCTGCTCACCCTGGCGGCCTTCAACCTGAACCCACTGACGGCCCAGCTGCTGCCGGTTGCAGTCTTTTTCCTGGTGGGCTACAGCTACACCAAGCGCTTCACCTGGCTGTGCCACTTCTGGCTGGGCCTGACCATTGGGGCGGCCACCGCAGGCGGCTGGATTGCCGTCACGGGCACGTTCGAGCCCGCCCTGTTTGCGCTGTGGGCCGGTACGGCCTTCTGGCTGGCGGGCTTCGATATCCTGTACGCCACCCAGGACTACAAGTTCGACCGCGAAAACGGCATCTACAGTGTTCCGGCGCGCTTTGGCATCCCCACTGCGCTGCGCATTGCCCAGGTCTCCCACGCACTGACCTTTGGGTTTTTCTTGCTCACGGGGGTGTTGAGCGGGGCAGGCTGGATTTATTACCTGGGCGTGCTGGGCGTGGGCACAGTGCTCTGGTACGAACACCTGCTGGTGAAGCCTCACGACCTGAGCAAGGTAGACCAGGCCTTCTTCCAGGCCAACGTGGTGGTGAGCCTGGGGATGCTACTGACCATTTTTTTGGATACCTTGATTTAGAGCGCTCTAACCCCCCAGCAGCGAGCGCATCTGCCGCTGGATGAAGCGGGTCGCCCAGGCGGGAGCCAGACGGTACAGGAAGTCCATCAGCCGGGCATCGGGGCCCACCAGCACCCGGAAGCGGTTCTGCTCCATGCCGGCGATAATGCGCCGGGCCGCCTCCTCGGGGGGCAGGGGCTTCAGCGAGGGGCGCTGCCCTTCCGTCCGGCGAATCTCTACCCCGGAGTTGGCGGTGATGTTGGTGGCCACCGCCCCAGGAAAGACCACCGTGACCCGCACCGGCGTGCCCAACAGTTCGGCATAAAGCCCTTCGGTCAGGAGCTTGACGGCGGCTTTGGAGGCCCCGTACAGGCTCTGCCCCGGCACCGGCAAAAAGCCGCCCATACTGGAGATGTTCACAATGTGGGCCTCGGGACGCTTCAAGAGGTGGGGCAGGAAAGCCTTGGTCAGGTAGAGGGTGCCGTAAAAGTTCACGTTCATCACCCGTTCAATGGCCACGTAGTCCAGGTCGTTTACCCGCACAAACGGCTGGATGATGCCCGCGTTGTTGATGAGGCCGTCCACGGCGCCATGCCGGGCCAGTACCGCCGCCGGGAGGGCCTCCACCGCCTCGCGCTGCGTAATGTTGAGCCCATGGGTCGAGAGGCGTTCGGGGTGGGGGGCCAGCGAGGCGGTTTCTTGCAGGGCTGCCTCGTTGATGTCCACCGCAGCGACCTGCGCTCCTTTGGCCAGCAGTTGTAGCACTAGCTGGCGGCCCATGCCGCTCCCCCCACCGGTAACCACGATGACTTTCCCCTGCGCTTGCACGGTTGCACCTCCTGAACCACTTTTATCACAAAAGTGCGCGGCTGGTTGTCCCGAAAGGGTCAGGGCAGAAGCTCATCCCAGACTTCTCGTAACATCTGGGCTACGGCGTAGGCATCGTACAGGTCGGAGTAGCCCATGAGCGAGAGGCGGAACACCTTGCCCTTGAGCTGGCCCTGCCCGCCGATGATGGTGGCGCCCCGCGCGGCAAAAGCACTTTTGACCTGGCCGTAGGTAACCCCCTCGGGCAGATAAAAGCAGGTGGTCGCACTGCTTTTGACCTCGGGCACCACCTGCAGGCCAAGTTGCTCGCCGCCATCGTACAGCAGATCGTTTTGCTTTTTCTTGAGGGCGAGGTGTTCGCTGAGCCGGGGGAGCAGCTCTTCCAGCACGGCGGCGGTGGCGGCCACCAGGTTGATGGCGGGTGTCCAGGCCGACTCGCCGCTGTTTTGCACCTTGAGCTCGGCCCCCAGGTTGAGGTAGAAGCTGCGGGGCTTCAGGCGCTCTATGGCCCGCGGCGAGAGGGCCACATAGGCCAGGCCGGGCGGGCACATGAGGCCCTTTTGCGACCCTGCCACGGCGGCATCGAGACCCCAGCCCTCGAGCGCAAACTCGCTCACCAACAAACTGGTGATGGCGTCCACCACCACCAGCCCCTCGGGAAAGCGGGCCTTGAAGACCTGGGCCAGGGCGCGCACATCGTTTAGTGCGCCGGTGGAGGACTCGGAGTGGGTCAAAAGCAGCCCGGCGAAGGGGCCCGAGGCGCTTTCCAGGTGCTCTGCTCGCACCACCCGGCCCCAGGGGAGCTCGAGGCGCTCCACGTGTAGTCCGGCCTCCTGGGCGATTCTGGCCCAGCGCTCGGAAAAGTTGCCGTGCACCGGCACCAAAACCCGCTCGCCGGGAGCGAAGAGGTTCTGCACCAGCGCGTCCATGCCTGCCGTGCCCGAGCCGGTGAGCAAAAGCACCTGGCCCTGGGTCTGGAAGGCAGCCTCGAGGCCCGCCTTGGCCTGCAAAAAGACCTGTTTGGCAGCGTCCGAGCGGTGGTGGAGTTGGGGACGGGAAAGGGCTTCTAAAGCTTTGGGGTGCAGTTCGACGGGGCCGGGGGTTAGGAGGCGGGGGCGGTACATGGGCTCCATTTTAGCCAGGATGGGGCGCTTATCTTGTCAAACCACCTTTGCTTGAACCCCTTGCATACCGTAGGGGCGGTGAGGTGGGTAGCTGGGGTTAGGGGATAGGTGTTGAAGACCCACTACCGAGCCCCCACCCCGCTTGCTTTTTTGTGGATAGTGAAGTGGTACACCCAAAGCCAGAACCGGCTCCCGAGTCGCAGGCAAAAGGCCAACTGCTGGCGCTTCCACAGGCTGTGCGGCTCCGAAGGTGAATCTGTGACAGCGCCCTTTTACTACTGCTGTATGGACTTCCCTGCCACATCCTCATGGTATAGCCCGGTGGGGCTCCGCGAGATTCCGCTTCCCGCTACAGCGCGGCCAGATCCACTCGTTCGAGCACGTCCAGCCTCCGCAGCGCCTCCAGCACCGCCTCGCCGGGGCGCTCGTCAATGGCCAGCACAAACAGCGCCTTGCCGCCGGGGTGGTCGCGGCCTAGCTGCATGCCCGCAATGTTGATGCCGTTCTCGCCCAGAAGGGTGCCCACCTTGCCCACCACCCCTGGCCGGTCGCGGTTGACGCAGACCAGCATGTGCCCGCTGGGGATGGCCTCCACCGTGTGGTCGTCAATGCCCACGATGCGGGGCTTGCCGCCCAGCACCGCCCCGCGCGCCACCCGCGACTCCCTGTCGGTCTCGAGGCGCACCTCCAGCACCTGCCGGTAGTCGAGCGACTGCTCGACCTGCCGGGTGACCAGCGAGATGCCCCGGTCGCGCAAAAGGGGCCGCGCCGAGACCAGGTTGGTAGCCCCTGCTTCCAGCACCTGGTCCAGAAGCCCCTTGGCCACCGCTGAGGCGATGGGGTCGGGGTTTTTCTCGAACTCCCCGTAGTAGGAAACCTCCACCGTCTGGGGGCGGCCCTGGGTAATCTGGGCCAGCAGCCGGCCCAGGGCCTCGCCCAGCGGCAGCCAGGCCGAGAAAAGCTGCAAGCCCTCGGCATCGAAGCCGGTGTTGAGGGCATGGGCCAGGTTGCCCCGCAGGGTCTCGATAACGCGCTCGAGCACCGCCTCCCCCACCCGTTCCTGGGCCTCCAGGGTGTTGGCCCCCAGGTGGGCGGTGTGCACCACCTTGGGATGGTGCACCAGCGGGTGCTCGGCGTTGGGGGGCTCGTCCACAAACACATCCAGCCCCGCCCCCCACAGGTGCCCCTCGTCGAGCACCTCCACCAGCGCCTTCTCGTCCACAATGCCGCCCCGGGCCGCATTCACCACAACCGCACCTTTGGGCAGCAAATAAAGCTCCCGGCGGCCAATCATGCCCCGGGTCTCGCTGGTGAGCGGGGTGTGCACGGTCAGAAAGTGGGACTGGCGCAGCATGTCGGCCAGGTCGTCCAGAAGCTCCACCCCCAGGGTCTGGGCGCGGCTGCGGGGAATGTAGGGGTCGTAGGCCAGCACCCGCATATCAAAGCCCTTGGCAAACTTGGCCACCTGCCCCCCAATGCGGCCCAGGCCCACAATGCCGAGGGTCTTGTGGTTCAGCTCGAGGCCCAAGTACTTGCGGTCCCACTGGCCCTGGCGAATTTTCTGGTCGGACTCCACCACACCCCGCGCGGTTGCCAGCAGCAAGGCCCAGGCCAGCTCCGCTGCCGAACGGGTGTTGGCCTCGGGCACGTTCACCACCAGGATCCCCCGACGGCTGGCAGCCTCGAGGTCTACATTGTCCACCCCCACCCCGCCCCGGCCCACCACCTTCAGGTTGACCCCGGCCTCCAGCAGCCTGGCGTCCACCTGGGTGCGGCTGCGGGTGATGAGGGCGTCGTACTGCCCGATGACCTGCAAGATTTCTTCCCGCGGCATACCGGGTTTGTAATCCAGGCGCACCTCGGGGCTCCTGACCTCCCCCAGCCGCATCTCATCGGTTACAAGCACTTTCCACATAGCTCACACTGGCCCTTGAATTGCTGGGTTGGGGGCCCGACCCCCGCCAACATGCCCAAAACCTTATCACTTTGTTCCATCCGGCACAACTTGCCCGCAACGCCCGGGCCGGGAGCCTCCGGAGCATCAAGGCCCCCTCTGCCCCGATGCGTCCTGTAGCGGGGCCCAAATCTGCCCTGGGTAACTTTCCCTCAGGCAAAAGCCTGTGCTAGACTTACGCCACGAAGAAGCGCCGACTCTTTCCTGCCGACGTTCAGCCGGGTCAGTGTGGGTTGGGTCTGAACCGGCGGTGCAATGAGTCGCCCTGCTACGAAAACTGCTGAACAGGAGAATCCATGAAAGTAGCCATCGTGACCGACTCAACCTCCGATCTGCAAGCGCGCGCGGCCCAGTTGGGGGTGGAGGTCGTGCCCCTCTACGTCAACTTCCAAGGCAAAATCTACAAGGACTGGGTGGAGATTACCCCCGCCGACATCTTCGCCGGGGTGGCCGCCGGGGCCGGAATGCCCAGCACCAGCCAGCCCTCACCCGCCGACTTCAAGGCAGCCTACGAACGCGCCCTGCAAAAAGCCGACCACGTGCTCTCGATTCACATCTCTTCCAAGCTTTCCGGCACGGTCGGCTCGGCCAACCTGGCCGCCCAGGAGTTCCCCGGCAGGGTCACGGTCTTCGACTCGCTGGCGGCCAGCATGGGTATCGGGATGATGGTGGAGCGGGCCAGGGAGCTTCTGGATCAGGGGGCCGACCTCAAGCAGGTGCTGGTCGAGCTCGAGCGCATCCGCGCCGACCACATCGTGCGCTTTACCCTGGCCACCCTGGACTACCTGAAGAAAAACGGGCGTATCGGGGGAGCCCAGGCCTTGCTGGGCGGCCTCCTGGGCATCAAACCCATCCTGACCGTCAAGGAAGGCAAGGTCGAGGCAGCGGGCCGGGCCCGGGGCGAAAAAAAAGCCCTGGCCGAGATGGTTGAGTCGCTCAAAACCTGGGCCGCAGGCCGGCAGAAAATCCGCATCTACTACCTCTACAACGCCGAAGAAAGCGATGTGGCGGCCTTCAAGGCGGCTGTGCAGGCCGCCGGGCTACCCCTGGAAGAGCGCATCACCAGCAGCATCGGGGGCGTGATTTCCACCCATACCGGGCCGGGGCTGTATGGGTACTACGCCTACAGCCTGTGAAGTGCAGCTTCCTTGCAGGTGGCCTGACCATCCCGGCCCCTAACCCGTAGCGCAGCGGTGGCTTCCTCCGGGCGCGGCCATACACCAAGCCTCCCTGGGAATGGACAGCTCAGGCAATATCGGGCTTGCGCCAGCCAGCATATGGGCTATACTCGCCTGAATCAGGTCTGTGGCAATCCAACCGGGAGGTGAAGATGGAACGTACCGCGTTCGTGGCCGATTCAACCTTAGGCCTGAGCCCCCAGGATGCCCTGAAGGGGGATGTGTATGTGATTCCCCAACAGGTCATCATCGAAGGCCAGAGCTACCGCGACTATCTGGAGATGACTCCGGACGAGGTCATCGAGGCGCAGCTTGCAGGCAAGAAAGTTAGCACCAGCCAGATTTCGGCGGCCGATCTGGAGGCTTTGTACAAGGACTTGCTCGAGAAATTCGACCGGATTGTTTCGGTGCACGTCTCGAGCAAGCTCTCGGGCACCTGCTCGACAGCCCGGATGGTGGCCGAGAAATTTGGCAACCGCATCAAGGTGATTGACGGCCTAACCCTGAACGGGGGGCTTTCCTTCGTTATAGAGGAGGCCCGGCGCAAGCTCTCGGCAGGGGTGCCCTGGGACAGGCTGGAAGAAGCCATCGCCCCGCTGGTGCAGCGGGTGCGCGGCTTTGTGCTGCCGGCCACGCTCGAGTACCTCCACCGGGGTGGGCGCATCGGCGGCTTGCAGCACTTTATTGGCTCGCTGCTCAAGCTGCTGCCGGTGCTCGAGGTGCGCGATGGCCTGGTCAGGCCCCTCGAGCGGGCCCGGGGCTGGCACAAGGGCTTGCAACAGCTGGCCCAGGCTTTCCACCAGGCCTTTCCCGAGGGCGCACGGGTCATTCTGGCCCACGCCTACAACCCCCAGGGCATCGAGGAGCTGCGCAAGCTTATCAGCCAGGAGGGCGTGGTGATTGAGGACGTGCGCGAGTGCGGCCCCGCGGTGGCCGCCCACACCGGCCCCGGCACGGTGGCGCTGTTTGCGGCGCCCCGATGAGTCATCAGGTGGGTGGGCTGTAGCCGCGTGGATTTTCAGCCCCCCCAGAACCATCGAGGTCAAGCAGTGCCAGCGATACCCGGCCTCGTAAAAGGGCGGTCTGATTTCCATGCCTAGAAGTAGGGGCCAGGGGTTCCTCGATACAAAGAGCCCGGTTCAGGCGCACACCCTTGAGCTTCAAAACCGCCCAAAGGCCCGCAATGGGCAGGCGGCCCTGGGCTTTCAGCTTCCGACCCTGGTCAGCTGACAACAGGCCCCTCCCCTGTTATGGTCTTTTCATGCGTGCGGTGGTGCAGAGGGTCTCTCGAGCCCAGGTGGTCGTAGAGGGTGAGGTGGTGGGCCAGATTGGGCCGGGTTGCTGGTCTTGCTGGGCGTGGGCAGAGGCGACACCCACGACGATGCCGCCTACCTGGCCCGCAAGATTGCAGGGTTGCGGGTTTTTGCCGATGCCGAAGGCAAGATGAACCTGGCCCTGCCCGACATTGGGGGCGAGGTGCTGGCCGTGTCACAGTTCACCCTGTACGGCGATACCCGCAAGGGCAACCGGCCCAGCTTCATCGAGGCGGCCCGCCCCGAAGAGGGTCGGCGGCTATACCAGCATTTCTGCGACCTGCTGGCGCAGCAGGGACTCCACGTGGAAACCGGGGTTTTTCAGGCCCACATGGAGGTGCATCTGGTCAACGACGGGCCGGTCACACTCTGGCTGGATTCAGCCGATCAACAGTCCCCCAGGCGTTCGTAGCAGCCTTTTACGGGGTCGCGGCCATTGACAGGAGGCTGGGAGCGGCGTTATAGTTCGTTCGTTGAACTTACTAAAAGCCAGAACTGGAAACGAGGCGCTGTGGCTCGCTCTGTACCCCTGGATCAGCAAACCATCAAACGGCAAAACCGCCGTTTGATCCTGGAGGCGCTGCGCCGCAACGGGCCGCTGAGCCGGGCCGAGCTGGCCCGGGTGGTGGGCCTGACCAAGAGCACGGTCTCCTCGCTTGTTCAGGAGCTGCTGGACGAGCAGGTGCTCTACGAGGGAACCCTTCAGACCACCGGGTTGGGACGGCCTGGAATGTCGCTGGAGTTCCACGCCGAAGGTGCGATGGCCCTGGGGGTAGAGCTGGCGGTGGAAAGCACCACGCTGATCCTGCTCGACCTGAACAACCAAACCCAGGGGCAGTGGGAGTGGGTCGAAAGCCCCAGCACTTCCCTACCCGAACGCTTGTACAAGCTGGCCGCCCAGATTCAGGTGCTGGTTCCGGGCTATGAGCGGCTGCTGGGGATTGGGCTGGCGGTGCCGGGGGTCATCAAGCAGGATCGTACCCTGGTCTATGCCCCCAACTCCGGGCCGGGCTGGCGGGACGAACGCCCCGCCGAGGCCCTCGAGGCCCTATTGGGGCTGCCCGTTACCCTCGACAACGATGCCAACGCCTCGGCCTTTGGCGAAACCTTCTGGGGCGAAAACCACAGCCCGCTGCTTTACATCATGCTGACCACCGGGCTGGGCACGGGGCTGGTGGTGGACGGGCAGGTCTACCGGGGGCGCACCGGCGCAGCGGGTGAGCTTGGCCACTGGCTGACCGGCCCCACCCGACAGCTCGGCAGCGCCTCGGTGGTGGAGGGTGAGCTTTCCCTGCGCAGCGCCGTCAGCCACTACCAGGCCCACAGCGGGCGCAGCGAAGGTTTCCAGGGCATCCTGGCGCGGGCCGATGAAGGTGACCCCATGGCCCTGGAGACGCTCGAGCGCCTGGCCCGGGCCCTGGGCCGCTTCATCGCCAATGTGGCGGTCGCCTTCGACCCCGCGGTGGTGGTGCTGGGGGGGCCTGGCGCCGAAGCCTGGCCTTGGCTCGAGGCCCCCCTGCGCAGTACGCTTAAGGAACTCGCTTTCATCCCCGAACACGCCGAGCTGCCCATTCGGCCCAGCGCGTTCGGGCATCTGGCCCCGGCTATGGGTGCTGCAGCGTTGGTATTGCAGCGCTTTCTAGCAAATGGTGGAACCAGGGACCGGAGCCCGCCAATCTCCACCCTGGGAACCCGGCGAACCATTGGCGCGGTAAACCTGAGGAGGACATGATATGCGTAAACTTTTCTTTGCCCTGGTCACAGCGGCCCTTGGCTCGCTGGCCCTGGCCCAGTCGGGGAAGCTGGAAATCTTCTCCTGGTGGGCCGGCGATGAAGGCCCCGCCCTGCAAGCCCTGATTGATCTGTACAAGAAGCGCTACCCCAACGTAGAGGTCATCAATGCAACCGTGACCGGCGGCTCCGGCGTCAATGCCCGGGCCGTCCTCAAGACCCGCATGCTGGGCGGCGATCCCCCCGATAGCTTCCAGGTTCACGCCGGACAGGAACTGACCGGCACCTGGGTGGTCGCCGATCGCATGGAAGACCTGACCCCCCTCTTCAACCAGGAAGGCTGGATGAACCGCTTTCCCAAGGGCTTGATTGACCTGATCTCGTACAAAGGCAAGATTTACAGCGTACCTGTAAACATCCACCGCTCCAACGTGATGTGGTACGTCCCGGCCAAGCTGCGCGAGTGGGGCGTGCAACCGCCCAAAACCTGGGCCGAGTTCCTCACGGTCTGCCAGACCCTCAAGAGCAAAGGGCTGGAAGCCCCGCTGGCCCTGGGCGAGAACTGGACCCAGCAACACCTGTGGGAGTCGGTGGCGCTGGGCGTGCTGGGGGCCAACGACTACAGCAATCTCTGGAACGGCAAGCTGCGCTTCAACGACCCCAAGGTGGTCGCGGTTTGGAACACCTTTGGCCGGGTGCTCGACTGCGCCAACAAGGATGCCTCGGGCCTCTCCTGGCAGCAGGCGGTCGACCGGGTACTTGAAGGCCAGGCCGCGTTCAACATCATGGGCGACTGGGCTGCCGGCTACATGACCACCACCAAGGGCCTGAAACCCGGCGAAGGCTTCGGCTGGGCCCCCTCGCCCGGCACGGCGGGTGTCTTCATGATGCTCTCCGACTCCTTTGGCCTGCCCAAGGGAGTGAAGAACCGCACCAACGTGCTCAACTGGCTGCGGCTGGTCGGCTCCAAAGAAGGCCAGGACGCCTTCAACCCGCTCAAGGGCTCGATTGCCGCCCGCACCGACTCCGACCCCAGCAAGTACAATGCCTATCTGCAATCGGCCATGCGCGACTGGAAGTCCAACCGCATCGTGGGCTCGCTGGTCCACGGCGCCGTGGCCCCCGAGTCCTTCATGAGCCAGTTTGGCACTGTGATGGAAATCTATCTCTCGAGCCGCAACGCCCAGGCTGCCGCCAACGCAGCCCAGGCCATCGCCACCCAGGTTCGCCTGGGCCAGTAAGGCCTTCTGGGGGCAGGCCCTAGGGCCTGCCCCTTCTTTTCTCGCTCGGCTGCGTGCCTCTTCGATGACGCAAAACGTTTGGCACCAGATGGAAGCGGAGAAGACCGGATACCGGAGGCTCCTGGCCCATCAACCCTTCCCACATCACACAAATGAAGAGCTGCCTGTTTAGACTAGCGAGGTGCCTCCCTGAGAGGTGAAGATGAACTGGTTTAGAAACAAAGACACCCTCTATGGCTTTCTGGTCATCCTGCCCTCGCTGGTGCTGCTGGGCATTTTTGTTTACGGCTTTATCTTCCAGACTTTTTATACCTCCCTCACCGACTGGGGCCGCGACCCGGCCCAGGCCCTCTCGGCCAATCCCCAGATTCGCTTTATCGGCTTAGAAAATTACCGTGAGCTGTTCACCGGTTTTGTGGATGCACGGTTTCGCCAGGATCTGGTCAACACCTTCTTCTTCACGGTGTTCTTCATTCTGGGTTGCCTGAGCTTGGGGCTGGGGCTTGCCATCGTGCTGGACAGGAGCCCAAAGGGCGAGGGGTTTTTCCGCACCATTTTCTTGTTCCCCATGTCGCTGTCGTTCATCGTAACCGGCACCATCTGGCGCTGGATGCTGCAACCCCAGGGCGGGGTCAACCAGCTTCCCACGCTGGTGGGGCTGCCCAGGGGCGAGTTTGCCTGGCTGACCAGCCGCGAGCAAATCTGGCAGGTTAGCTGGAACGACCTGCCTTTCATCACCGCGCTGGTGGTGAGCGCGGTGCTGGTGTTTATCGCCATCGCGGCCTTCCGGGGCGGTGAGCGGCGGCGGGGCTATATTGCCTCTGGCTCGGCAGCCTTGCTGCTTTTGTGGGCCCTGACCCTGGGCCGCAGCCTCCAACCCCTGCCCTTCGACGAGTTGCACGGCTTCAACCTGGCCTTCATCGGCATCATCCTGGCCGCCGTCTGGCAGATGTCGGGCTACACCATGGCCCTGTACCTGGCGGGGCTGCGCGGCATCCCCGAGGAACTGCGCGAGGCCGCCCGGGTGGACGGGGCCTCGGAGTGGCAGCTCTACCAGCGCATCATCTTCCCGCTGCTGGCCCCCATCACGCTCTCAGCCATGATTATCCTGGGCCACATCAGCCTGAAAATTTTCGACCTGATCTTCGCCATGGCCGGAGCCGACAACGCCCCTACCGACGTGCCCGCCCTGCTGATGTACCTGACCACCTTCCGGGCCAACCAGATTGCCAAGGGCGCGGCCATCGGAATGATCCTGCTCCTGCTGGTGGCTGCGGTGATTGTGCCTTACCTGTACAGCCAGCTCAAAAGCGAGGTGCGGCGATGATTGGGCGTGTGGTGCAGTATGCGGTGCTGTTTGTGGCCACGCTGTTTTTCCTGCTGCCGGTGTATCTGGTGATTGTAACCGCGCTCAAAGAACCTTCGGCCATCACCCTGAGCAGCACCTGGCAGCTGCCGCAGGTCTGGTACTGGGAGAGCTTTGTACAGGCCTGGACGGCCTTTTTGCCCAAGCTGCAAAATAGCTTTTTTCTGACCGTTATCGCCACCCTTCTCTCGGCCATGCTGGGCTCGCTGAACGGCTACGTGCTGGCCAAGTGGCGCTTCCCTGGGGCCAACATCGTTTTTCCCCTGATGCTGTTTGGGATGTTCATCCCCTACCAGGCCGTGCTGATTCCGCTCTTCCAGTTTATCCGCGAGATTGGGCTGGGCGGTACGCTGTGGGGCCTGATTCTAGTCCATGTGGTGTACGGGCTGCCCATCACCACGCTGATTTTCCGCAACTACTACGCCGAAATCCCCGACGAGATGATCGAGGCCGGGCGCATTGACGGGGCGGGGTTCTTTGGCATTTATAGCCGCATCGTGTTTCCGCTCTCGGTGCCGGGGTTTGTGGTGGTGATTATCTGGCAGTTTACCCAGATTTGGAACGAGTTTTTGTTCGCTGTGACGCTGGTGAGCAGCCCGGCCAACCAGCCCATCACGGTGGCCCTGGCCCAGCTCGCAGGCGGCGAGGCGGTGAAGTGGAACCTGCCCATGGCGGGGGCCCTGTTGGCGGCACTGCCCACGCTTTTGGTCTACATTTTCCTGGGACGCTACTTCATTCGGGGGCTGTTGGCGGGGTCGGTGAAGGGTTAGACACGCACGTAGCGCAGGTGGGTAGCGGCAGGGCTATGCAAAACCCGATCGATGCGAAACTGCGGGAGGGGCTCGAGCAGGTTCTCAAAAAGCCGCCGCCCACCGCCAAACAACACCGGCACCAGGGCAATTTCCAGCTCGTCCACCACCCCCAGGTTCAGGTACTGCTGAATTACGTGAGCGCCTCCGGAAATGCGAACATCCCGGCCACCGGCGGCTTCTCTGGCCAGGGCCAGCGCCTGCTCAGGCCCCTCGTTCACAAAGTAGAACGTGGTACCACCAGGGCGCACCCAGGGGTCTCGTTTGGTGTGGGTGAGCACGCAGACCGGCGTGTGAAACGGGGCCTCCTCCGGCCAGCCCCGCTCGCCGCCGTCAAACATGCGCTTGCCCATAATGTGGGCGCCGGTTCGTTCGGCGGTATGGCGGAGCATATCGTTCACAGGGCCGGTCTCGCCCCCTGAACCCAGCTTGAGGCTCTCCAGGAAATGCTGCTGATTGAAAACCCAGGCCATCAGCGCACCCCATTTGGCACCCCAGTTTTTGTACTCCGGCCTGTCCCAGTTTTCCATGGTCATGCCTTCGGGGGCCATGAAGCCATCGAGGCTGAGGGCAATGTTGACGAACACTTTGCTCATGATTCTCCTCTCGGGGATGCCGCTGCCAGACTACCATACGGCCCTGGTCGCAGCATCAGTGGTCAAACCTCGATGTTGGAACCTCACGCACACCCATCATTCAGGCAACGAGGGTGGCTGGCCTCGCTCGAGAAATCCAGTTCAAAATCCGGCACAGAGCGCTAGGGGCGGCGCAGTATCTTCTCCATGGCCCGCCCCTTCGCCAGCTCATCTACCAGCTTGTCCAGGTACCTGACCTTTTGGGTGAGCGGGTTTTGAATCTCCTCTACCCGGTAGCCACAGATTACGCCCGTAATGAGGCCGGCGTTGGGGTTCAGGTGGGCCTGGGCGAAAAAGTCCTCGAAGCTCGAGTTTCCCCTGATATGCTCCAGGATTTCTTTATCGCCATAGCCTGTCAGCCAGCCGATCACCTGGTGCAACTCGGCCTGGGTTCGCCCCTTCTTCTGGATCTTGGCCAGATAGTGGGGGTACACCGAAGCAAACGTCATCTTGCGGATTCGTTCATCGTGGCTGTTGGCAACGACCATCCATGCCTCCCTTCGAGCTCGTTGCCCATGATACCGAGAACGGCGGTGATGGCGACGCAAGGCCGTCGCACTATCTACCGGTCATATGAAGGAGGCGTTCCCCAGCGATGAATCCGATGCGGCGCACGGCGATTGAACGTTGGGGAGAATGGCCTATCGGCTTCCTCGCTTCGCTCAAAAGAGCACTATTGACGCGATTTCTTTGCACCACTTGCTTCGTTGCGTGTTTAGAGTTGTTGCATTGCGCATCGGTTCGCCCCCGGTCCGCGTTCCCGAATACAGCCCAACAGCGCCGCACCCGTGAAGCTGGAAATTATGGGGCCGTGCTGAAGCTACGAAGGGCCGAGGTAGCCGAGAAAAACGAAGTATCCCAGCCGAAGGTGGGGTAGCCTCCGGCCCAGGTGGTGCCGGCAAAGGCGTCTATGCTCTCGAAAGGGCCCACACTCAGTACGAGCCAGTTGTAAGTGGAGCCCCCTTGAAGCCCGGGCGTGAGGGCGGTGCCGTCGGTGTAGAAGAGGCGGGTGGGCTGGCCGGTTTTGGCCAGGCTGAGGATGCTGATGCTGCCGGCCGGGCGCGACCAGCGCAGGCTGGCCCCGGTTGCCACCCCGCTCTGGTTGGGGGCGGGGCTCGAGAGGGCCGGAGGAACCGGCAGCTCCACGTCCAGCACCCCGTTGGCCCCCAGCCCGTTTTGCTGCAAGCTCAGGGTTCGGCCATCCGGCTCGCTGGCAAAGGCCGCGAAGGTGAGGGTCTTGCCGGGGATGACCGGGGTAGCCCAGGAGAGGTTGAGGGGGCTGGCGGCAGCGTTGGTGGCGAACAGGAAGAGTGAGCGAGACCCCAGGTTGGCGTAGAGCTGCCTCGAGCGCAGCGTGAGGCCGCTGGGGTTAGTTAGGTTGACCGTAAGGGCCCCGGTCTCGATGGGGCTCAGCCCCACGTTGAGCGTGGCGCTGGCGCCCTGGCTGAGGGTGATCGGTGCGCTGCCGTAGGCCAGGAAGCTGGTGGGGATGCCAGGGGCCCCCGGCAGGTACTTCCACTGCAGCACGTGGACGCGGCCCTCCACGCTGGAGGTCTCGTGCCAGACCGCGTTCAGGCTGTAGGCCGGGCCCTGGCCGGGAAAGAGGGGCCGCAGGTTGTGGCCGGGCAGCACGAACTGGGTCAGCTTGGCCTGCGGGGCCTCGAAGACCACCTGGGCCACGGTATGGGCCGGGTTGGGAAAGCCAGCCTGGGGGGTCAGGCTGCCGCCCAGGTTGGCGCTCCGCTCGGGCAGCGACCCACCCGTGGTGGTAAATAACAGCAGCAGCGGGTCGGGCCGGGTCAGGCCCTCGAAGGTGTGCTCCTCGGTACTGGAGGGACGCACGCTCAGGCGGTAGGGGGCGCTCACCCCGCCCAGGGCAAAGCGGCCCTGGGCATCGGTATCCACGCAGGTGCTGCCCTGGCAGACCGGGACGCCGGCCAGGGGCTTACCGTAGTAGTTGCGCACCTGGCCGGTTACGGCAAAGGTGGTGCTGGGGAGCACCGTAAGGGTCAGCTCGCGCTCGCGCTTGAGGGTCTGGCCGTTCACCAGGGCGCTGGCCCGCACCAGCAAGGTGTAGGTTCCCGGGCCCAGGCTGCTCCCCAGGCTCAGGTTGAGGGTGCTGGTGGTCTGGATGGGGTTGGGGCTGAAACTACCGCTGACCTGGAGTGAGCTGGGGATGCGCACCAGGGCCAGGCTGACCTCAGCCTGGAAGCCGCCGGTTTTTTCCAGCGTGACCGGCACGCTCCCCGAGCCACCGGCCCCCAGGGTGAGGGTCTGGCTGCCCAGGCTGATCTGAAAATCGCCCGGGCTGGGCGGGGGATTGGTGCCGCCCCCGCAGGCCGCAAGAATGGGCAGGAAAAGCAACCAGTGGCGCATGCCGTCCTCCTACTTGATGCAGTCCCCCAGGTGGAAGTCCTGGGTGGCCACGCTGGGCCGGGCCGGGGGGCCGGCTTGACCGTCGGAGACCTCGAGGTAGAGCCGGTAGCTGCGCCCACAGCCGGGGCTGGGGAAGATGGCGGTCAGGTCGGGGATGACCAGCTCGGGCAGCAGCGCGCCGTCCGGCGAGGTCAGGGCGTTGGAGGAGCCGTTGGGGACGTTTTGCAGCGGGCCGGGCGAGCCGCTGGTGATGTCGGCGATCTTCCAGGCGTAGCTGACGATGGCTTCCTCGTTATCCTGCACCCAGCCCCGCAGAACGATGTTGGTGTGGGATAGCATGGGGTTCTGACCAGAAGGCTGGTTGATCTGCACCACCGGCGGATAGTTGGCCGGGGGCGCGAGGATGGTCAGGCCGACCGAGGCGCTGTTCTTCTTGCCCCGGGCGTTGGAAACCTCGAGGGTCAGGGTGCGGGGGGTGGTGCTGTTGGCCAGCTTGACGGTGGGCTGGCCGCAGGCGTTGGGAGGCAGGATATCGGCGGCCAGGCTGCTCTTCCAGACGGCCTTGGTGCAGTCCTGGGTGGTGAGGCTGGGGTCGAGCCAGCTCCCCTGCAACAGCACGGTCTGGCCGGCGTACAAGCTCTGGCCTGGCTTGGGGTTGAGGATCTCCACGCTGGGCGGGGGGTCCAGCACGTTCAGGTTGAACGTAGCGCTGCTGGAGAGGCCCAGGCTGTTGCTGGTGCTGGCGGTGAGGGTGCGGGAGCCCTCGCTGGTGAAGGTGTAGTTCAAGCAGGCCGTGCCGGGTGCGATGGTGCCCAATGAACCGTCCTTGTTGCTGCTCAGGCTCACCGGTCTGGGCCCGTCCTGGGGGTCGTCGGCATTGGCGCAGATGGTGTAGGGCTTGAGCAGTTGGGGAGAGCCAAACATGGAATGGAAGCTCACCTGGGGCGGCTGGGGCGGGGACTGGGCGATGGTACCCAGGTTCTTCTCGTAGACCTTTTGATCCCAGTCCAGGCGGATTTCCGTCACCCCCAGGTCAATGCCGGCATGGATGCCCAGGTAGGCCTCCACCCCGGCGCTAAGCTTCCAGATCGGGTTGCGCGGCACCTTTACGTCCATCTCCAGGTAGCCCCCCAGCTTGGCGTAGGGGCCCACGACGCCGTAAAGCAGGAGGTCGGCCTTGCCAAACAGGGTGCCTCGCGCTGTCCCGGTCACCTTGCCCACGCTCAGCCCGGCGTTGAAGCTGTGACCAAAGCTGCTGCAGTTGTGGAAACCGTTGTTGTACTCGAAGCAGGCCTGGGCGCTCAGGCTCTCGCCGGCAGAAAAGCTCAGGCCCGCGCTGACCTGCCCCTTCGCGCTCACGCTCACCTTTAGGCTGGGCACAAAGACCAGCGGCACCGGCCCCGCCCAAACCGTGATGGGCGAGAATTCGTAGCTGGCCAGCTCCACTTCCTTGTCAATGCTGTGGCCGAGCCCAGAACTCACCTTGACCTCGGCGTTGTGCTTGATGCCGTAGGCCACCTTGAGGTAGATCCCGTTGGGGTAGACAGGCACACCCAAGACCTTCTTCCAGCTCACCCCGGCGCTGAAACCGTTCTGCACGTCGAAGAAGACTTTCCCCGAGGCCCGGATCTGGTCGCCGGTGGTGGCCTTGTTGTCATCCTTGTCGTAGATGACCTCGTCGAAGCTGAAGTCCAGGGTGGCCAGGGGTCGCACCCCGCTCTGGGCCGAGTAGACCTGAACCCCGCCCGCAAAGCGCACGCTCTGGGCCAGGGCGCGGGCCGAGCGCAGGTCGGAGGGGCCAAAGGTGGCCTGGAACTCGGCCTCGCCCTGCTCGAGGGCCTCGCCGATGTCGGCCTCCTCGGTCTGGACAATTACGCTGCCGCCCGAGCGGCTGATGCTCTTGACCCTCTGCAAAAGACCATAGGGGGCCGCCCCCGTGGGCTCGCTCACCAGCACCTGTCCCACCGCCAGCTCCTGCAACTGGGGGTTGTCGGCGCTGAAGGTGAGGGTGGCCTGGCAGAGGGGGCGGTTCGGGCTGGTGTAGTCCAGGCAAGCCGGGGCGTTGGTGAGGGTGAAGCTGGATAGGGCCTGCCGGCTTTGGGCGTTGAGCACCCGGGTGTCGGGGTCTACCTTGGGCTCGATGCGGGCGGGGGCACCCCCTCCACAAGCGCCAAGTAACCAGGCTAGGGACAATAAGAGCGCGAGTTGGCGCATCATTCCTCCCTTCGAGTTCCTGGTTCCCTTCGCTTCCCTGCGCCACAAAAAAAGAAGTACCGCGGGCAGTTTGGCTAGGTCTTGGGGCAATCTCCCTCTGAGGCGCGCAAATACTTCTAAGGAAAGCTATTAGCGAACCTCGGAAACCCTAGGGCTCATTCTGATACACAAAACGTTTCCCAGAAGTTCAAATCCGGCAGCGTTGCGCCTCCCTTTCGGTTTTATTAAGAGGAGGCCGCAAT
This sequence comes from Meiothermus sp., assembly GCF_025056915.1. Classification (GTDB taxonomy): domain Bacteria; phylum Deinococcota; class Deinococci; order Deinococcales; family Thermaceae; genus Meiothermus. The sequence goes on from NZ_JANWVH010000052.1 coordinate 21,305, forward strand.
GACTTGCAGGGATACTGCCTCAGACGCTAACCGAAAGGGTGGTTTGGCTTGAGGTGGCCGTCAGCCGGGGTTTGAGTGAGGCACTTTGTACAAAGCGCCTAAAAAACAGTACTTCGACTCCGTCCAGGCTACAGCGCTCTTCAAACATTATGAGCCATTCGAAATTCGAGAAAGCTTTATCCCGAACAGAACCGTGGCTGCCGGGAGACTAGAGACCCAAGCACCCCTGGGCCGGGCCCGGCCCACGCTTGGGTGCGTAACATGCGTCTCGGCCCAGACGCATTCTCGTTTTCGTGGGCGGCCACGTCTGTGAAGAGCGCGATAAGTTCGCAAAAAC
>NZ_JANWVH010000053.1 GCF_025056915.1 Meiothermus sp.
GATGGCGGCAATCCCCACCGCAATCATCACATTGGTCAGGCCGGTGCCCAAAGTAGCCACCAGCACGATGGCCAGCAGGATGCCCGGAAACGAGAGCATCACCTCCACCACGCGCTGTGCGACCAGGTCGAAGGTACCCGCAAAGTAGCCCGAGACCAGCCCCACCGGCACCCCCACCGACAGGCCAATGGCCACCGCGATCAGGCCAATCGAGAGGGAGATCCAGGCTCCGTGGGCCAGGCGGCTCAGAATATCGCGGCCCTGTTCGTCGGCCCCCAGCAGGTAAAACTTGATGGGGCCGTCCACCCCAAAAAGGTGCAGGTCGCTCCTCAACAGCCCGCCCCACCAGACCCAGGGCTCGCCCCGCACAAAGAACTTAATAGGATACAGCTCCTGGCCCAACTCAATCTGGCCCAGGGGCGTGCGGCTGACCTCGCGCACCCAGAGGCCGGGCTGGCCCTCGGGGCCCCGGAACTCCACCCGCATGGGGGGGACATAGGTACCGCGCAGGTTTTGCTCCACCGGGCTATAGGGCGAGATGAAGGGGGCAAAAGCCGCTACCAGCACAAAAACGCCGATAAAAACCAATCCTGCGATGGCCAGCGGACTGCGGAAGAGCCGCCGCCGCCAGCGGGGCACCTCGCGTCGGGCGGGCGTTGGAGTGGTTTGCATGGGCTGGGTCACGTTCGAACCTCGGGTCAGTCGTAGCGAATTCGGGGGTCAATGGCCCCGTAGAGCAGATCCACCACCAGATTAATCAAGATGAACGCCACCGCAATCAGGAGCACCGCGCCCTGCACCACGGGGTAGTCTCGAGCCAGAATCGAACCCACCAATAGCTGCCCGATGCCGGGCCAGGCAAACACTGTTTCGGTGATGACCGCGCCTTCCAGCAGGCCGCCAAACTGCAAGCCGGTGATGGTGACCACCGGAATCAGGGCGTTGCGCAGGGCATGCTTGAACACCACCACCCGCCCGGCCAGGCCCTTGGCCCGGGCGGTGCGGATGTAGTCCTGCGAGAGCACCTCCAGCATGGCGCTGCGGGTCATGCGGGCCAGGATGGCGGCGGTACCGGTGCCCAGGGTGATGGCGGGCAGAACCAGATGCCACAGGGTGCCCGTCCCAGCCACAGGAAACCAGCCGAGCTGCACCGAGAAAATCAGAATGGCCATCAGGCCAAACCAGAACACCGGCATCGAGACCCCAATCAGGGCCCCCAGCATGGCCAGCAAGTCGAAGATGGTGCCGGGCCGGAGGGCGGCCAGGATGCCGGCTGGAATCCCGATTAGAAGTGCGACTAGCATGGCCCCCAGGGTGAGCCGCAGGGTGTTGGGGAAGTACTGGCTCAGCTCGTAGCTGACCGGCTTGCGGGTGCGAACCGACTGTCCGAGGTCGCCCCGGGCTACGTTGGCGGCATAAAGCGCCAGCTGCACATGCCAGGGCTGGTCCAGGCCAAAGCGCTGGCGGATATCGGCCAGGGTTTCGGGGGTGGCGAACTCCCCGGCCAGCAACTGGGCAGGGTCGCCGGGGGCCAGCCGAACCATCAGAAACACGGCCAGCAAGACCCCCAGCAAGGTGGGGATAACGGTCAGCAGGCGGCGGGCGATGTAGGTGGTCATGGAGGGGTATTGGGCGAGGCTCGAGGGGCCGGTTCTGCACCAGGCCGTCCGTGGGCTTGCTAGCGAAGTTTCATACCGCGCAGGACATCCTACCCAAGACGGCCCGCTGCTGCAAGAAAACCCCGCCACAGCAAGGTGGCGGGGCCAGAGCCAAGGCTTAGCGCTCTGCCGAGGTGCGGAAGCTGGCGCCCGAGGCAATCAGGCGTTCAGTGGGGTGTACCACAAAGCCCTGCACTTCCCGTCGGATGGCCGTAACCTGCTGTTCGGCATGCAGGAAGACCCAGGGCGCATCGTTGTAGATAATCTGCATGGCCGAGCGGTAGAGCTGCTGGCGGGCCTGGGGGTTGGTGGCGACCCGGGCCTGCTCGAGGATGCGGTCGAGGCGGGGGTTGGCGTAGAAGCCCCGGTTGAAGCCGTTGGGGGCGTGCTGCGAGGAGTGGAACAGCCCAAACAGGCCGTAGTCGGCGTCACCGGTCACGGTGCCCCAGCCCAGCATGGCCACCTGGAACTCGTTGCGCTCGCGGGGCTGGTTGCTGGCGGCCAGATAAGCGCCCCACTCGAGGGTCTGAATCTGGGCCTGCACCCCTACCGCGCGAAGCTGGCTCTGAATGGCCTCGGCCACGCGAATGTCCTGCAGGTAGCGCCCATTGGGGCTGGAAAGGGTGAAGCGCAGGGGGTTCTGGGCGTTGAAACCGGCCTGGGCCAGGAGCTGGCGGGCCAGGTCGGGGTTGTAGTCGTAGCTGCCTATTTTGGTATAGCCAAAGATGCCCGGGCTGATGGGGGCGTCGGAGGCCCGGCCAAAACCGCCCAGCACGAACCGCACGATCTCCTCTTTGTTGATGGCGTGGTTGATGGCTTTGCGCACCCGCACATCGTCGAAGGGCTTTTTGGTCTGGTTGAAGTAGAGGAAGATGGTGCGCACGCTGGGGGTGGTTACCACGTCAATTTCCGGGCGGGCGCTGAGGCGCTGAACGTCCTGGGGGGGAACCCGCACCGCTACGTGGGCCTGCCCGGTCTCGACCAGGGCCATGCGGGTGGTGGCTTCGGGCACCGCCAGGAAGCGCAGCCGTTCGATGGCGGGCTTTTTGCCCCAGTAGTCGTCGTTGCGTACCAGCTCCACGAACTGCCCCTTCTGCCAGCGGTCGAACTTGTAGGGGCCGGTGCCTACGGGGTTGTCGCGGTAGCCGGCGCCCAGCCGCCGGATGGCCGCGGGGCTCTGGATGCCGGTGGAGCTATGGGTGAGGTGGGCCAGCACCGGGGCAAAAGGCTCGGGCATGCGCAGCCGCACGGTGAGCGGGTCGGGGGTCTCGATGGCGCTGACCCGTCCCCGCAGCAGGAAGGCAAAGGAGGAGGCCAGCTCCTGAGAGACCAGGCGCTCGAGGTTGAACTTTACCGCCTCGGCGTTGAGCTCGGTGCCGTCGTGGAACTTGATGCCCTTCCTGAGGGTCAGGGTGAGCACCTTGCGGTCGCTGCTGAAGCTGTAGCGCTCGACCAGCAGGGGCTCAATCTTGCCCTCCGGGGTGTAGTTGAAAAGGGTTTCAACCACGTGGTTGACCACCGTGGCCGAGGGCGAGTCGGTGGCCAGCGGTGCGTCCAGCGAGGTGGGGTCGGTGCCCTGGGCAATGACCAGGGTGCGGGTCTGGGCCAGGCCCACCGATAGGCCCAGCCCCAGGGCTAGTGCGGCCAACAGTCTGAATCGCATATCCTCCTCCGTTCGTAGCTGTCCCCGAGGGGTGTTCTGGCGGGCTGAATGGCTTGCGAAGGCAAGGCTCTCTCTCCAGAACCCACAGACGGGGTTTGGCTTCACTTAGCGAAGCCCCAGCAACCACTGGATGCAGGGGAGCTTCTGGCTATGTGGGGTCAGAATACGCAAAAAAAGGGCCCAAATCTTGAAGTCCAGATTACACTTCAGGCCAGGCGCCTTCATTCCCTCATGCAGCTTGCGGGTTAGCTGCTACCATAGCGTTACACCCATTGGTCTGGGTGGAGCGCAAGCTCTTTTGTTCGTCGAGATGAAGGCGAATCGGGAGGGCGAATCGTGGCCAACGAAATACAAAAAATCGAAGTAATCGAGATCAACCCCACCGAGCAGTACAGCGACGCCGACTTCTGGCGCAAGTTGAGCCGGTTTGCTCGAAAGGCGGGCCGCGAAGTGGTCGAAAAAGCGCTCTGGCTTTATTACGCCCTGAAGCGCCCGGAGACCCCCGCCTGGGCCAAGCGCACCATTGTGGGCGCCCTGGTGTACTTCTTGCTGCCCTTCGACGTGGTTGCCGACCTGGCGCCGCTGGTGGGTTTTACCGATGATTTGAGCGTTTTGTTGGTAGCGGTCAGCACGGTAGCGGCCTACATCACCCCCACCGTCAAGGAGCAGGCCCGCCTCAAAGCCAACGAGTGGTTTGGCGAGACCGAACCGCACCCGGCCTAGGCGCCCTCCCAGAGACCGGGGGTCTGGTCGGGTATCTCGGTCAGGGCCGTTTCGGTGTGGTAGAGCTGCATGCCTCGAGCCTGGTAGTTGGCCAGGGCGGCGGGATGGTCGAGCGAGCAGGTGTGTACCCAGACCCTCCTGGCCCCCAGCCGCCAGGCCTCCTCGAGCGCACACGTGAGCAGATGGCCTCCCAGCCCCATCCCGCCAAACTGCTCGAGCAGGCCAAAATAGGCGATTTGGACGTTGCCCTCGGGTTGCACCTCGAGCTGGAAGTAACCCGCCGGGGTGCCCCTCAGGTAGGCCACCCACGTGTGCAGATGGGGGTTTTGCGCGTATTCCCACCACTGCCGGTAGCTCCAGTGGGCCTTTTCGTACCAGTACCATTTGCCCCCCACGCTGCGGTAGAGGAAGTGCTGTAGCTCGGCGCAGGGGATTTCAGCTTTCATGACCAAAAACCCCTCCATCTGCACCCGCTTGGGGCGCAGCTCGCTGGGGTCGCGCATCTCCAGGTAATAGGTGGTCACTTCGGCCTGCATGGGCCGATTGTACCGGCTCCGAAACCCCCCGCGCTCTTCAAAATATCGCGCCCTTCACAGACGGCTCCGCCCACGAAAACGAGAAGGGACAAAGAGACGTGCCTCACCGAGATGAGGCACGCTTGTCTGCGTTGCGTCTGGGCCGAGACGCATATTTTCGAGTTTCCAGGCCGCCGCTGTTCTGTCCAGGACAAAGCTTTCTGATAGTCGAATGGCTGTAGATAGGTGAAGAGCGCTCTAAAGAGTGCCCTAGGGGCCCACCACCGTGATGGAGCCTTTCATACCCTGCGCGCTGTGGGCCGAGCACTCGTACTCGTAGGTGCCTGCCTTGCTGAAGGTGTAGCTCTGGGTGGCGGTGGTGGGGGTGGCTGGGATGGGATTGCCCGTTCCCAGACCCCGCAGGGGGTGGGCGGTGCTGGCCGAGATGGACACACGCTGCCCCACGCCCATTTTGCAACTCGAAGGGCTATAGGCAAGGCCTTCGATGCCGATGGTGGGAGGGCAGGTGGGTAGCTCGGTGCCGGGGCTCGAGTCCTGGCAGGCCGCGATCAGAACCCCCAGGCCCATCCACAAAAACTTGCGCATGATGGCACCTCCTGTCTCTGGACGTACTGTACCGGACTGTCCATCCGGCAACATGACAGGGCCCCCCGGAGGTCTTAACCCTTACTTGAGTTTGTCCAGCAAGTCCTGCCGAACCGGATGAAAGGCATCGAAGACCACGCAATCTTCAATAAAAAAGGCCTCGTGTTCCACGCCGGAGGGCACGTGGGCGATGTCGCCGGGGCCAAGCTCGAGCCATTCTGCCCCAATCCGTAACCGCAGCCGCCCCGAGACTACTAGGGTAATTTGCTCGTGGGGGTGGGCATGAGCGGCCAGGGCCGAGCCGGCCTTGCCCTCGGCCCGCATCAGCATCAGTTGTTCGCCGGCAAACGGACGCAGCACCGCGCCGGGCACCTCGAGGCCAGGCAGGCTGGCCGTGTGGGCAAATTTGGCTTTCATTTCCGAATTCCTTTGACCCTGGATTTTGCTTTCGGCTATTAGCTTGAGGCTATGGCTCAGTGCCCGCCCAGATAAGCTTCCTGAATCTCGGGCCGGGCCGCCAGCTCCCGCGCCGGGCCGCTCATGGTCAGGTGGCCGGTCTGCAAGACGTAGCCCCGGTGGGCAATTTGCAGGGCCAGACGGGCGTTTTGCTCCACCAACAGAATGGTTTTGCCCTGCTGGTTGAGCTTTTGAATAATCTCGAAGATAAAATCCACCAGCACGGGGGCCAGGCCCATCGAAGGCTCGTCCATCAGCAAGAGCTTAGGGTCTTGCATCAGGGCCCGGCCAATGGCCAGCATCTGCTGCTCGCCGCCGGAGAGGGTGCCGCCTTTTTGGTTTCGCCGTTCAGCCAGACGGGGGAACAGGGTAAAAGCCTGCTCCTTTCGCTCCTGCACAACCTTGGGGTTGTTGATCAGAAAGCCCCCCATCTCGAGGTTCTCCTCCACCGTCATGCGGGGGAAGATGCGCCGCCCCTCGGGCACGTGGCCGATGCCCAGCCCCACAATCTTGTCGGCGGGCATCTTGTGAATGGGCTGGCCCTGATACACCACCTCCCCTTTGCGGGGCTTGTTCATGCCGCTGATGGTGCGCAGGGTGGTGCTCTTGCCTGCGCCGTTGGCGCCAATCAGGGTGACGATCTCACCTTCCTCCACCGTGAGCGAGACGCCCTTGAGGGCGTGGATGTGACCGTAGTAGGTGTGGATATCCTTCACTTCAAGCAGAGGCATGGGTACTCCCTCCGGCCTGTCCTGCTGCGCCCTTGCCCAGGTAGGCTTCAATCACCTTGGGGTTGTTGCGAATCTCGGCGGGCAGCCCTTCGGCAATTTTGGAGCCGTACTCGAGCACCGCAATCCGGTCCGAGATGCTCATCACCATGGCCATGTCGTGCTCAATCAGCACGATGGTCAGGCCCAGCTCGTCGCGCAGTTTGCGTACCCGCACCTTGAGGTCCTCGGTTTCCTGCTCGTTCATACCCGCCGCTGGCTCGTCCAGAAACAGCAGTTTGGGTTCCAGGGCCATGGCGCGGGCAATCTCGAGCCGCCGCTGCTCCCCATACGAAAGCCCCGAGGCCAGCTCCTCGGCCCGCTTGTCCAGGTTCATGTAGGCCAAGAGTTCCATGGCCCGTTCCTTGGCCCTCCGCTCCGAGGCGTGAAACCGGGGGGTGTGCAACAGGGCATCGAAGTAGGTCTGCCGGGTCAGGCTGTGGTGCCCCACCAGCACGTTTTCCAGCACCGTCATGGCCTTAAAGAGGCGAATGTTCTGGAACGTGCGGCCAATGCCGGTGCGGGCTACCTTGTCCGGTGAGTAGCCGGTGATGTCCTTGCCGAAAAACACCACCCGACCCGTGTCGGGCTTGTAGATGCCGGTGAGCAGGTTGAAGAAGGTGGTCTTGCCAGCACCGTTGGGGCCGATCACCGAAAAAATCTCCTTGGGTCGCACCTGCAGACTCACATCGTTGACCGCGACCAGCCCACCAAATTTCTTGGTGGCGTTTTGCACATTCAGGGCCAGCTCGCTCATTTACCACCGCCTTCCTGGGCTTCCTGGCGGGCCTCCTGCAACTCGGTGCGGTGGCGCTGTTCAGGAATCAGCCCCTCGGGCCTGAAAATCATCATCAAAATCAGAATCAAACCGAACACCAGGCGTTCGTACTTGGCGGGGTTGAGCTGGGGCGGCAGGTTGGCCATGTTGTAGCCCAGGATGTTGACCCCGGTCTGCCGCCAGGTGTTGAGCAGGTCGGAGAAGTCCTTGAGAATCCCCAGGTTCAGCACGGTGACCGCCGCCGCACCGACCACTGCCCCGCCAATGGAGCCCATGCCACCCAGAATCACAAAGGCCAGAATGTTAATCGAGGCTTGCAGGGTGAAGGACTCCGGGCTTACAAAAGTCTGCTTGGCCGCAAATACCGCCCCCATAATCCCCGAGAAGGCCGCGCCCGTCGCAAAGGCGAGCAGCTTGGTGGGGAGCAGGGGAATCCCCATGGCCTTGGCGGCGATTTCATCCTCGCGGATGGCGACCCAGGCCCGGCCAAAGCGGGAGTTGGCCAGCCGGATATTGACCAGGATTACGATGCCAATGACCACCAGCACCAGCAGGTAGAAGAAGAAGGAATAAGCGATGGCGTCGTCAATGGGCCTGCCGTAGATGCGCTCGGCCCCAATGGCCTTGAGGAAGTCGGCCAGAACGTTTACATCGGGCCGGTTGACCGGGGTGATGCCCTGGGGGCCGTTGGTGATGTTGAGGGGCTTGTCGAGGTTGTTGGCAAAGACCCGCACCACTTCCCCAAGCCCCAGGGTCACGATGGCCAGGTAATCCCCCCTGAGTCGCAGGGCGGGCAGGCCAATCAGTACCCCGGTGATGGCTGCGGTGATGATGGCCAGGGCCATGAACAAGAAGAGGTAGTTGCCGTGAAGCCCCTGCGCGGGGAACCCGCCGATGAACTGAGCGGCCTGCGGCGAGCCAAAAATGCCCCAGGTGTAGGCCCCGATGGCAAAAAAGGCGGCAAACCCCAGGTCGAGCAGACCGGCCTGGCCCACCACCACATTGAGCCCCAGGGCCAGAGCAGCAAAGATGCCAATCTGGATGCCCAGCTCGAACAAGAAGGAGTTGGAAAGCCCGGCGATGGGCACAGCAATAAACAAAATCGCCACGCCCAGGGCTACCCGAACCAGCTGGGTCAGGTTGGGCAGCAGGAAACAGCCAATCAGAACCGCAAGCAGCAGGTAAAAGGCGATTTTGTCGTCGGTGTTGACCCGCAGCAACACGGTCAGGGCCAGCGCCAGCACCGCGAGCAGGCCCGAGCGCCAGTTTGTTGGCAGTCGCAGCGCCATGACCGAAGCCACGGCCAGAAGGAGCAGGATGTTCAGCCCACCGCCAAGAAGCAGCGGTTGCCCCAGCAAGGAGAGCAGCACCCCCAGGGCAGAAAGGGCGGAGAGGCCAATGGAAAGGGGAAGTGCAAAGCGATTGAGGGCGCTCATACTTTCTCACTCACATTCTGCCCGAACAAGCCCTGGGGCCTGAACAGGAGCAGCAGCACCAGGGTCAGGAAAGCGAAAACATCCTTGTACTCGGTGCCGAAGTTGCCGTTGGTCAGGAAGGGCAGGTACGTACCTGAGAGGGTCTCGAGCTGACCCAGCACCAGTCCCCCGACCATTGCACCCGGAATGTTGCCAATGCCCCCCAGCACCGCCGAGGTAAAGGCCTTGAGCCCTGGCAAGACCCCCGAGTAGGGGGTTACGTTGGTGTACAGCAGGCCGAACAAAACCCCTGCGACCCCGCCCAGCGAGCCGCCAATCAGGAAGGTGCGGGAGATGATGGTATCGGGGTTGATGCCCATGAGGGCGGCGGTCTGCATATCCTGGGATACCGCGCGGATGGCCTTGCCCAGCTTGGTGCGGTTGACCAGGTACGTAAGCGCCACCAGCATCAGCACCGAGACCAGGATGATGATAAGCCCTTTGATCTGGAGGGTGGTTTGCAAGGGAAGCTCGAGAACCGCGTTGAGGGCGTCGTAGGTGCGGTACTGCATGTTGAACTCGTTGTGGCGCAGCGCCGCGTAAATGCGCGTCAGGTCTTGCAGCAAAAACGAGACCCCGATGGCCGTAATCATGGGCACCAGGATGTTTTTGCTGCCGCGCTTGCGCAGGGGGCGGTAGGCGAAGCGCTCGACCAGCACTGCCATGAGGCCCGACCCCAGGGCTGCAAAAACCAGAGCCACCAGCAGCAAGACGAAGGGGTTGGCGATCACGGGGGCCTCCGGGTTGCCCCAGAAGCGGAAGACCTCGAGGCCAATGACCGCTCCTATCATGAAAACTTCGGAGTGGGCAAAGTTAATCAGCCCCAGCACCCCGTAAACCATGGTGTAGCCCAGCGCGACCATGGCGTACACAAACCCAAGCAACAATCCCTCGAGCAACGTCTGGGGAAGAATCGCAAACAGATCGGCAACCGTCAAGAAAGACCTCCTAGACTGCGACTGCGAGAACGCACACACCGATTTCTCATGAAATGTGCATTCTGTCCTAGCTTTAGCCTGTCAGAGTATATCGGTTGGGTAATGGGCTGACAACGGGGCGAAATAGGTCATGCAATCCACCCTCAGGTGGTTTGGTGCGGCGAGATAGGATGCAGGGGCTCGAGCACACAAAAGATACCCATACCCGTCCACAGATTGCAAAGAGCGGTGGCCCTAAAGCCCCCCCCTACCGCCTAGGGAAGGTTGGGGTAGGTATCGGACAAGACCCCTCGGCTGGTTGAGCGAAGGGCCGGTCAGCCACCCCACCTGGCCTCCCCTGGGAGGAACAGAGTGAGTCCAGGCGAGGACTTACATTCGCTCACCGTGCGGATTTGGTTGTACGGGCTTTTCTGCGACATTTCACCTGGTATGCAGGCCCTTAGCCCAGGCAAGACAAAAAAAGACTCCTGCTTGTGCAGGAGTCTGGGGCACCGAGCTGGCTACTGACGAGCCGCCGGGGGCGCGAACTGAATCACCCGCAGCACTTCGCCGGGGTACTTGGCTTCTTTCATGCCCACCACATAGTAGTCCGAGAGCTTGCGGTCGCCCTTGCTGTCAAACTCGATGCGTCCGGTCAGGCCATCGAGCTTGACCTCGCGCACGGCGCGGGCCACCTGTTCGCGGGTGGGCTTGCGACCGTTGTTGGCCTTGATGCTGGCTTCAATGGCGGTCAGAATCACGTTGGCCGCATCGAAAGCATAGACGGCGTAAGCCTCGGGGTCTTTACCGAACTTGGCCTTATAGCGCTGGGCAAAAGCAGCGGCCTTGGGCAGGGTGCTGATGGGGCCGGCGGTGGTGGTGAAGAGCACGCCCTTCGAGGCGCTGCCGGCAATCTTGACCAGGTCGGAGGCATCCAGACCGTCGCCGCCCATGAAGGTCGCGGTGATGCCACGCTCGCGCATCTGCTTGACGAGCACGCCGCCCTTGTCGTAGATGCCGCCGTAGTAGACCAGGTCGGGGCGCTGGGCGCGCATCTGCAGAATCAGGGGTTGGAAGTTGGAGGCTTCCTCGGTGCCGACCAGGGCCACCACATTGGCACCAAGCTCTTTGGCCCGGTTGGCGAAGGCCTCGGCCAGGCCCTGGCCGTAGGGGGTTTTGTCGTGGATGACAAACAGGCGGCTGCGCTTGAGCACCTTGACCGCGTACTCCGCGCCTACCGGGCCCTGCACATCGTCGCGCCCGCAGATGCGGTTCACGCTCAGGTAGCCACGGTCGGTGACGCGGGGGTTGGTGTTGGCGGGGGAGACCATGACCAGGTTGGTGTCTTTGTAAATCTCCGAAGCCGGAATGGCCACGCCCGAGTTAAGGTGCCCCACGATGCCCAGCAGGTCGGGGTCGTTGACGATACGACGGGCGACTGCCACGCCCACATCCGGGGTGGCCTGGTCGTCCTGGGGGGCGAACTGGAGCTGGAAGCCAAGCTGCTGGAAGCGGGCCTGCGCGTCTTCAATGGCCATCTGGGCGCCCTGCTGAATGGCCGTGCCCAGGCCCGACTGGGGCCCCGAAAGAGGGGAGACCGAGGCGATCTTGATTACGTTGGACTGAGCCGTGGCCACGCCAATGGCCAGAGCACCCAGCGCTACAATTGCAAGCTTTCTCATGCCGATTCCTCCTAGAAACACGCGATTAGCCTTGAACGGCTGGCCTATTCTACCTAACCCAGACGGCGGTGTGTCAATGTGGGAGGGGGTCATGCAGCAGCCCGCCGTTCTGGGGGCACGATCAAGAACCGAACCTAGGTCGCTACTGCTGGGGATAAAAGCCCTCTTGTGCGAGGCTTATGTTCGGTTGAAGCTTACCCTCAACCAAAAGTTGGAGCGGGGTCGGCAGGCGGAAGGAAGTTAATACTCGGCCAGATACTGGTCTAGCTCCCACTGATGCACTGCGATGCGGTACGAGTTCCACTCAACCCGCTTGGCGTTGAGAAAATCTTTGTAAACCTGTTCGCCCAGGGCGGCCCGCACAACCCGGTTTTTTTGCAGGGCCTCGAGCGCTTCCCGCAGGGTGCCGGGCATTTCGCTGACCCGGTATTTGCGCCGGTCGCGTACGGAAAGCTCATACACATCGCGTTCGATGGGGGGTGGGGGTGTGAGGTTGCTCTCGATGCCCTCGAGGCCCGCCCCCAGAATTACCGCCAGGGCCAGATAAGGGTTGCAGGAGGGGTCGGGAAAGCGAAACTCGGCCCGGGTGCTGTTGCCCCGCCGCTTGGGCACCCGAATCATGGCGCTGCGATGCGAGACCGACCAGGCCACGCTGGTGGGGGCCTCGTAGCCGGGGGTGAGGCGCTTGTAGGAGTTGACCAGGGGATTGGTGATGGCCGCCATGCCCTCGGCGTGTTCAAAGAGGCCCGCGATGAACTGTAGAGCCGTTTTGGAAAGCTGGTGCGGCCAGGTTTCCAGCCGGCCCCTGGGCTCAAAGAAGGCGTTCTCGCCGTTCTTGAAGAGGGAGAGGTGGAAGTGCAGGCCCGAGCCGTTGATGCCGGCGATGGGCTTGGGCATGAAGGTGGCGTGCAGGCCGTGGTTGATGGCCACCCGCTTGACCACGAACTTGAGGGTGGTCAGGTGATCGGCGGCCTGCAGAGCGTCGGTGTACTTAAGGTCAATCTCGTGCTGGCCGGGCGCGCCCTCGTGGTGAGCGGCCTCGAGGGGAAGCCCCATCCGAACCAGCAGGTCCACCATGTCGCGCCGGGCTTCCTCGCCCCGGTCGGTGGGGGCGAGGTCGAAGTAACCGGCCCGGTCGTAGGTGTGGGTGGTGGGGCTGCCCTCCAGGCTGCGGTTGAACAGAAAGAACTCCACCTCGCTGCCCACGTACAGGTTGTCGAAACCTTTTTTCTGGGCTCGTTCAATCTGCCGCTTGAGCACCTGGCGGGGATCGCCCTCAAAGGGCTTGCCGTCGGGGTAGGCGATGTCGCAGATCAGGCGCGCCACTGCGCCTTTGGTGGTGGGCTCGAGCTCATTTGGATAAACAACAAAGGTGTTGTAGTCCGGCTTCAGCAGCATGTCCGACTCCTCGACCTCGGTGCGACCAAAGCCCTCGATAGAGGAGCCGTCAAACATAATTTCGCCGTCCAGCGCTTTTTCGAACTGATTGACGGGCAGTTCCACAACCTTGTTGATGCCCAGAATATCGGTGAACTGAAGGCGCAAAAAACGCACCTGATGCTCTTGCAGCGCTTGCAGAATGTCCTGCTTGGTTCGTGCCATGGGTACAGCATACCGGGATGGCTAAATTTTTTGACAGGTATGTGGATTTAGTCTTCGCATGGTTGCTGTCTGGAAAATCCAAGCTCGAGGCCTGAAAAACGACTGCGAAAGATGCTCCATGCTCACTTGCAAAGATACCCATCCACGCCCACAGACTCCAAAGGGTGATAGCCCTGAAACCCCTCCCGACCGCATGGGGAAGGTAACGGACAAGACCCCCATCGGCTGGTTGCGCGAAGGGCAGGCCCGCAACCCCACCTGGCCTCTCCTGAGTGGTAGAGGAGGGACAGAGCAAGTCCAGGCGAGGCTTTTCGCTCACCGTGCGGGTGGGGTTGTACGGGCATATGTGACAAAGTATTCAACAAATCGCACTCCAAAAGCCAGCGAGCTGTTTCGGTGGGGTGTGTTTGAAGATTAAGGAAACTTGGGGTCTGTCTCAGTCAAGGGGTATGGGAAGCCACTATCATTGGGCCGTTTGTGTTGTGGATTATGGGAGGAAAGATGAAAAAAACCTGGCTAGCAGCAGTGGTTTCCCTGGGACTCAGCGGTGCCGCCCTGGCGGACGGCTTTTCGATTACCGGCAACGTGCAGTTTCTGCCCGATTTGGGGCTGGTGGGTGGGCAGTTCATCACGCCCTACCGCAGCTACCGGGGCACGGCAGTGAACTACACCCTCAACCTGACCGAGAACATTGTGGCCGGCGCCAGCCTGCGCCCAGGCTTTTTTGCCGGGCAGTTTGTTCTGGCCAGCCGCGCCGGGTTGGTGGGGGTTGCCAAGCTCAACGAATCGCGCACAGGCTATGTGGAAGGGGCCCTTCGGCTGGGTTCGAACCAGGTTATCCTGCCCGGCCCTTTCAGCTTCGACTTTGATGCAGGCGGCGAAATCTTTTTGACGCAGCGCGTGGCCGATGCGGCGGTGCTGTATGGGGGTGCGGGTCTGGACGCTAGCCTGGTGGTTGTGCCGACCGTTACCTTGAACGCCGCGGCCAACGCCTATGCAGGGCTGAAGCTCGAGCTGACCCGCGACCTCAATGCCTATCTGGAGGGGGGGCTTCGCTATCCCTTTGGCCTGAGCCTGGGCTACGACATTACCGCCTCCCTGTACTACACCGTGCTGCGGGGGGTGCGGCTGGGCCTGTACGGAGGCTACGCCAACCCCAGTGGCACTGCCGGGGCCTGGAAGCTGGGCATTGCTGGCGAGTGGACGGAAAAACCCGAAACCCTGGGCACTCCGGGCAACTACCTGCCCTGAAGCAAGCTCGCTAAAAGTGTCAGCCTCCCTTTCGGGAGGCATTTTTTGCCTATCGCTGGGCCATGCGGTAGACCGTGCCCCGGTGATCAATCACATACAGCTCGCCGGCGGCATCCTCACCAAAGGAGCTGATGTTCAGGTCGGTCTTGAGGATTTCCCGGCTTTGCCAGCGGTCTCCTTGCAGGGTGGCGGCCCAGATACGGCCACTCACGTAATCGGCATAAAAGTAGACCCCGCGAAAGGCCGGCATGGCGCTACCCCGGTACCGGTAGCCCCCCGTGATGGAGCGGCCCTGGTCGTGGGTATAGGTGAGCACCGGCATAACCAGCCCCTCGCGGTTGCAGTTTTGGGGTGGATTGAAGCATCGGTCGCCCTCCATGATGCGCCAGCCGTAGTTCTCGCCCCCCTTGCTACTGGCAGACTGGAAATGTACCTCCTCTACGGCATTCTGCCCCACATCGGCAATCCACATATCGCCGGTCTGGCGGTCGAAGCTGAAGCGCCAGGGGTTGCGCCAGCCATACGACCAGATTTCGCTCCTGCGCCCGGCTAAGGTGGGGTTGTCGGAAGGAATCGCATAGGCCCGGTTGCCTTCGCTGCGGTTAACGTCTATGCGCAGAATCTTGCCCAGGAGGGTGTCGAGCCGCTGGCCGGCGTTGATGGGATCGCCCCCGGCCCCCCCGTCCCCCATCCCGATGTAGAGCATTCCGTCGGGGCCGAAGGCGATCATGCCCCCGTTGTGGTTGGCGTAGGGCTGTTCGATGGTCAGGAGAATCTGGGCCGTGGTTGCGTCGGCCCGGTTCCCATTGGCGCGGTAGCGGGCCACGACGGTGTTGCCCTGGCGGTTGGTGTAGTTGATGAAGAACAGGTTGTTCTGACGAAAGTTGGGGTGGAAGGCCAGCCCCAAAAGGCCCCGTTCCCCGCAGCAAGAAACCAGGCTGCTCACGTCCAGGAAAGGCTCAGGAAGAAGCCGCCCATCTTGCAGAATGCGGATGGTGCCGCCTTGCTCAACAATAAAGAGCCGTCCGGTTTCGTCTGGCGAATAGGTCAGAAACAGTGGACGGCTGAGGTTGTTGGCCACAGGTATCAAGTTGATGGATTGGGCAGAGGCTAGACCCAACACCCACAGGGTGAGAAAGACCATTGTTCGCATGGCTCGAGTGTAGCCAATCGCAGCCTGAGCCCGATGTGTGTGGGCTACAAGTTGGGCTTTAGCCTTAAAATTCGTCCATTGTCGGTAGAAATGTAAATCAAACCATCCGGCCCCTCTGCCAGGTCACGCAGGCGGCCGTACTGGTTGTTGATGAGGATTTCCTCGTTGACTATTTGTTCCCCCCGGAGTTCCAACCGATACAGTCGTCCGGTTTTTAGGGTCACAAAGAGCAAATTTCCTCTCCACTGGGGAAAGGCTTTGCCCGAGTAAAAAATCAAATTGCTGGGGGCGATGGTGGGTTCGT
Source organism: Meiothermus sp. (assembly GCF_025056915.1). Classification (GTDB taxonomy): domain Bacteria; phylum Deinococcota; class Deinococci; order Deinococcales; family Thermaceae; genus Meiothermus. The sequence goes on from NZ_JANWVH010000053.1 coordinate 15,551, forward strand.
TGCCACCTGCGTACTCGCGCAGCGCGGGTTGGTAGCTCTCGCGCAGATCGGCCCCGGTACAGTTGAAGGTGAGGTTGTCTGCAAGCACGGTCAATGTGGTGCCAAAAGGCTGGGTTCCGCTGCATCGGGGCCAGCCATAGTTCTGGCCTCTACGGATGATATTGAGTTCGTCGCGGGTGTTGGGGCCGTGCTCGGTTGACCACAAGAGGCCTGTGCCTGGCTGGAAGGCCAGCCCTTGGGGGTTGCGATGGCCCAGGGTCCAGATGGCCCGGGCGGCCCCGCTGGCCTGGGTGTAGAAGGGGTTGTCGGTTGGAATGCTGCCATCGGGGTTGATGCGGAATATTTTGCCTGCCAGCAGCTTCAGGCTCTGGGCTTTGGCGGCAAAGCCCAACTCACCCGGAATGTTGGAGGGGGCATCGCCAGCGTCGCCCATTGAAACGTAGAGTTTGTGGTCGGGCCCCCAGACCACCCGGCAGCCATTGTGGTTCCACCAGCCCAGCATCTCGTCGAGCAAAACTTTTTCCTGGGTCAGGCGGCCCGCTGAAAGGATGAAGCTCGAGAGCCGGTTGCGGCGGTTGCTCTCACTCTGAACGCCGTCCTTCCAGTAGGAGTAGCAGATATAGAGCCGCTGGTTGCGGGCAAAATCGGGGTCGAGCTCGAGGCCCATCACCCCGGCCTCGCCTTCGTTGCGCACAGCCGCCTCGCCCTCGAAGGTGGTCATCCGCCCGGTGGATAAATCCAGCGCACTCACCCCAATGGTCGTTCGGTCGCGCTGGGTCAAAAACAGGCGCCCATCGGGGGCGAACTTCAGGCTCCAGGGCACTCCCAGGTTGCGGGCTACCTCCTCGACCCGAAAGTGGGGGGTGTTTTGTGCCAGGGCAAAGCAGGAAAGCAGGAGCAGGGCAAGCCAGCGCATGGGTCTAGTGTAGGTGTGGTCCATGAACGGCTCATGGAAAAAGCCCCTGTCCGGTAGACACCGGCTCTGACGTTCTTGAGTTCACGCAAGGGAATGACCGCTGCACAGAGACCGCTGGAACCATCAGGGCTGGTCTTCCAGTCGCCAGATTTGTCCTCCAAACAGGCTTATGACATAGAGCTCACCCTGTTCGTCCTCGCCAAACGAGGCCAGGCCATTTCCTGCCGAAGCAACCTCGGTTTTGCGGGTCCAGGTGCCGTTCACCAGGCGCAGGCTCCAGAGGTTGCCGGTGCCAAAGTCGGTGAAGAAGTAACGGCCCTGCATGCGGGGGAAGCGGGTGCCCCGGTACACGTAGCCGCCCGTCACCGAGTAGCCATCGCCGCGCCCATAGGCATGTACGGGTCGGGTCAGGCTGTTGCTGCTACAGCCGGGGGCGATGCTGTTGTCGTAGCAGGCGTTGCCCTCCATAATCTTCCAGCCGTAGTTGAAGCCCTTGCCGCCGCCCGTGCCCAGGCTGATTTCTTCCTGGCTGTTCTGGCCTACATCGCCTATCCAAAGGTCGCCGGTCTGACGGTCGAAGCTGCTGCGCCAGGGGTTGCGCAGACCATAGGCCCAGATTTCCGAGACCCGCCCGCCCAGGCGGGGGTTATCGGCAGGAATGCGGTAGTTGCGGCCCTGTTCACTACCGTTGACATCTATGCGAAGCACCTTGCCCAGCAGGTGCCGGTTCCCGCTCTGAGCCTCGAGGCGCTGGGCGTAGTTTTCTGGGTCACCCCCGGAGCCACCATCGCCCAGGGGGATGTAAAGCATCCCGTCGGGGCCAAAGCCCAGCCAGCCGGCGTTGTGGTTGTCGTAGGGCTGGTCCACGCTGAGCACGACCTGCTCGGAGCTGGGGTCGGCGACCTTGCTGCTGCGGTTGGCGGAGTAGCGGGCAATTACGGTATCGCCGGAACTATTGGTGTAGTTGACGTAGAACAAGCCGTTGTTGCGGTAGTCGGGGTGGAAGGCCAGGCCCAATAAGCCCTGTTCGCCCCCCTTGGAGGTCTTGCCGGTGATGTCCAGGAAAGGCTGAGAACGCAGGGTGCCGCCTTCGATTATGCGGATGCGCCCGGCCTTCTCCACCACGTACAGGTCGCCGCTGCCATCCCGGGCGTGGGTCAGGTAGAGCGGCTGGGTCAGACCCGTCGAGACTACCGAAGCCAGGCGGACTCGAGGCTCACTGCCCGAAGAAGCGCCTGGGGTGGTGACGCTGCGCTCGACCCCGCTGCTGCTGCCGGTGTTGTTGATGGCCTTGACCCGGTAGGTGTAGGCCGTATTGGGCGTGAGGCCGGTATCGTTGTAGGAAGTGGCTGTGAGGTTGCTGCCCCCGATGGTTGTATAACTACCGTTGCCGGTGCGGCGCTCGAGGCTATAACGGGTAGCCCCCTCCGAGGCCGACCAGCTCAGGCTGACGCTGGTGGGGGAGGTGGCGGTGGCGCTGAACTGAGCGGGGTTGGGTGGGGCCTGGGTAGGGGAGGGTGGGTTGGGCGGATTGAGGTTGGAGTCCTGGCAACTTGCCAGCGCCAACAACAAACTGACCACTAGATACCGCATAAAACCTCCTTGACCAGGAGCGGACGGGGGCCCCTTTCGCTCGGGATTCACGTCTAAAAGGCTATGCGGTTGGCCTGAGCGCTTTCTGAAAAAGCCTTCAAACTGCGTAAAGACTTTTCTTGCCTGTTCACCTACCTGTTTTGCCTGAACAGCTACAGACGAAGGCTTCGGAGAAAAGCCGGGTTCGAATCTGGTTGCATAGGTTCGGACAAAGATTATTTTTACCGAACCAAACGCAAAATGCGTCCCGAGTCCGTGGATAAATAAATCAAACCATCTGGCCCGGTGACGATATCGCGCAAGCGGCCAAAACCGGGATGGGGGCCGCTGTTGGTATCAATCAGAATCTCCTCCTGTGTGACCGACTCCCCATTCACAACCAGCCGATATAATCGTCCGGTTCTGAGGGTGACAAAGAATAGATGGTTGCGCCAGGCGGTAAAGACATTGCCGGTGTAAAACATCATGTCGCTGGGGGCGATGGTGTCGCTGGCCGTGAAGTGCTTAATCGCAGGCTGGTAGTTGTTTACCCCGGGGCAGGGGTCGGTGCCCATGCAGTTGGGCCAGCCGTAGTTTTTACCCTTTTTGATGACGTTTAGTTCATCCTTCACGTCCGGCCCGTGCTCGGTAGACCACAAGAGGCCCGTGCCCGGCTGGAAGGCCAGTCCCTGGGGGTTGCGATGACCCAGTGTCCAGACGGGGCTGTTTGGGAAGGGGTTGTCGCTGGGAATTGAGCCATCGGGGTTTATGCGGAAAATTTTGCCCGCCAATGCTGAGGGATCTTGCGCGGCGGGCTGATCCTGAGCATCGCCCATCGAGAAGTAAAGCTTGCCATCGGGGCCCCATACCACCCGGCAACCGTTGTGGGTGGAAGCGCCGCGCATATTGTCCAGCAAAATCAGTTCGTTGGTCAGGGAATTCCCGGAGATCTCGAAGCGCGAGAGGCGGTTGCGTGGGCCACCGCTGGAGATCGAATAACAAATATAGACCCGGTTGTTGCTGGCGAAGTTGGGGTCGAGTTCCATACCCAGGATGCCGCCTTCGCCATCGTCTCGAACCGCTGAGGTGCCGTTGTAATGGGTTATGGCACCGGTACTCACGTTCAGGGCGCTCACACGAATCTGGCTTAGGTCTCGATTGGTAAACAACAGCCGGCCATCGGGAGCGAAGTGGATACTCCAGGGCACACCGCCCAGGCCATTCTTGATTTCCTCGACCCGAAAGCTCTGGGGGCCAGGGGGGAGGTCAGGATTCTGACAACCGACCAGGCCGAACGTTAGCAATGCAAGCATCAAACGCGGTCTCATGGCTTCTCCCGAAAGGTTTTTTTGCGTCAACAGAAGCTAATTACTCGAATAGGCTATATCTGAGTTCTGAGTGCAGGCTGAAACCTACGTCAAGTTGCCCAAAACTGAAGTAGGGGCCCCTCTTCCGTATCTGTGTGCGAAATGGGTCAACAACGGAAATCTACCGCTCAAAGTGTTCTGAGATGGCTGTATCGCAGTGCATATAAGGCGCAAGCTAGGGTTTTTGAAATCCCGGTCAGTTTAGCCTGATGGATGGTTGACCTTGGGCAGTTATAGAATGACGTCGAAGTGAAGTAGAGGAGGAATCATGCGCCGTAGAGACGTACTCAAAGCAGGTTTGGTTGGCGGAGCTACCCTGGCAGGTCTGAGCAAGGCTCAGAGTGCGGGCAACTTCACCATGACCATCGTCCACATCAACGACACCCACGCCCGCCTCGAGCCCACCGGCGGCCTGACCCTGGGGGGGCAGCCAAACCAGCGCTTGGGGGGATTCGCACGGGTTATATCCCTGTTCGACCGGCTGCGCGGCACCGCCACCAATCCCCTGTTCCTGCACGCGGGGGACGTGTTCCAGGGCACTTTGTACTTCAACCAGTACCAGGGGCTGGCCGACCGCTACTTCCTGCACCGCATGGGGATTCGGGCCATGACCCCCGGCAACCATGAGTACAACCTGGGGCCCGATGGCCTGGCCAACTTTTTGAATGGGGTTCGCTTTCCGGTGGTTTCGGCCAACACCGATGTCTCGAGGGAACCCAAGCTGGCCGGGCGCATCAAACCCTACGCGGTGGTGAGCGTGGGGGGCCAGCGGGTGGGCATCATTGGTCTGACCACCCCCGAAACCTCTATTCTGTCGAGCCCGGGCCCCAATGTACGCTTTACCGACCCGGTTCAAGCGACCCAACAGGCCGTGGTGGAGTTGCTGGCGCGCGGGGTGAAGAACATCGTGGTGCTTTCGCACCTGGGCTACCTGGAAGATCAGCAGCTCGCCCGCCGGGTGACCGGCGTGCAGGTGATTGTGGGGGGCCACAGCCACACCCTGCTGGGCCAGACCCCGTTCCCGGAACTGCGTCCGGGTGGGGCCTATCCCACCATCGTCAAAAACCCGGAAAACAAGGACGTGCTGATCGTGCAGGCCTGGGAGTGGGCCAAGGTGGTGGGCCGCTTGCAGGTTACCTTCAATGCCCAGGGTGAATTGGTCGCCCACCAGGGCCAGGTGATCCCGATGAGCGCCAACCTGCCCGAGGACCGCTTCGCCCTGGATGCCATTACTGCCTATGGGCTGCCCATTGCGGCGCTGCGGGCCCAGGTGGTCTCCAGAGCAGCGGTGGCCCTCAACGGCGAACGCAACGATGTGCGCCGCCGCGAGACCAACCTGGCCAACCTGATCGCCGACGCCATGCTCTGGAAGACCCGTCAGGCAGGTGCGACCATCGCGCTGCAAAATGGGGGGGGCATCCGGGCCAGCATCCCGGCGGGCAACATCACGGTGGGGCAGGTCAACGAGGTGCTGCCCTTCGGAAACACCCTGACGGTGCTCGAGCTCAAAGGCAGCGAGGTGCTGGCCGCCCTGGAAAACGGGGTTTCCCAGTGGGAACAGATTGCGGGCCGGTTCCTTTCGGGGGTGGCCGGTATCCGCTACACCTTCGATATGTCGCGTCCGGCGGGCAGCCGTGTGACCCAGGTGCAGGTTCAGACCCCCACCGGTTTCCAACCGCTCGACCCCAACGCCACCTACCGCGTGGTGACCAACAGCTTCACGGCTGGAGGCGGCGATGGTTTTGTCTCGTTCCGCGATGCCAAAGGCTTCCGGGTAGACACTGGCTTCAGCGATGCCGAGGTGTTGATTGAGTACCTGCGTACCCAGCCCTCCTGGGAGCCCCGCCTGGAAAACCGCATCACCATTCTCAACGAGCCCAGGGGCCAGCGCTGGGAAGGGCCGTTCTACGTGGATAGCTTCCTCCGGGTGGGGGTGTAGACCGCGCAGATGGCTTGACTTGAGTTATCGTGCCCTTCACAGACCTGGCCGCCCCGAAAACGAGAAGGGACAAAGAGACGTGCCG
>NZ_JANWVH010000054.1 GCF_025056915.1 Meiothermus sp.
ACTTTCGCTGCGTCTTCTCCCGCTTCGACAAACTCGCCCGCAACTACCTGGCGTTCGTTCATTTCGTCTCGGCCCTCATCTGGCTGAGATGAAATGTCAACCGAGCCTAGGCTATACCCTCCTGCTTGAGCCAGCGTTTGAGGGTGTCGAGCTGCTGGCTAGGAGAGCCGTAGTTGAAGCGGAACTCACACTCCTTAACGAAGAGGTGAAAGTTCTGCTTGGGCACACCGTTGTTCTTGCGGAGCACACCTTTAGCCTGATTCCAGAAGTTCTCGAGGCCATTGATGTGCTTGCCTTGCCGCTCCACTAGCTCTTTATCGTGGTCAACGCCCTCGTGCTTGAACTCGCTCACGTTGAGCACGTCGTAACTCTTGAAGCCATCGGTGTAAACAATAGAGTCGGGTACAACCTTCTCTCGGATGATGGGGATCAGGGGGTCGGTCTTCAGGTTGGGAATCGGTACGGTGTAAACCCTCCCGGCCCGCTTCAGAATGCCAAACACCGGCACTTTACCTTTCGCACCCCGTCCGCGCTTGCCCTTCCTCCTTCCGCCGAAATACGACGCATCTACCCCGACCTCACCGACGAAGGGTGCCTGTTCACGAATGTTGCGTTCGATCGCCACTCGAACCTTGTGATAGAACCACGCCGCCGTATCTTTGTCCACCCCCGGCAAATCCGCCGCCGTTCTTGCAGTCACTCCCCCCACCAAATACTCCACCCATCGAAAGGCTTTCCTACCCCCAGCCTGGTCCTCCTGTACGCCACATCGCTGTCCCAACACTTCTCCTATCTGGGACAGCCCCTTTGGGTCTATGGTTTTCAACACGTAGCGGTTTTCTCAAGTGTGTTGTTGCAGTACGTTCGTGAGCGCTAAAGACCAGATGAGTTAGTTGTGGTACCAAAATCATCTGCAACCTAGTGAGCTAGAACGTCATGCTATACAATAACAATAAACAATAATGCCAAAGTATATACATAGTTTAAGTAACAAATTAAATATTGCAAATATGAAGTATTTTCCATTTGCGTGTGCTATCTTGAGCATCGGAAAGGCCAGCAGATTTTTTATAGAAAGGGAGTATTCATTTTCTGTAAAATTTCTGCTGCTTAGGCAATCAAGATCTGTCAAATCTGTAATGTGAACAACACATGACAAGAGTGAGTTGCTTTTGCTCATTGTATGGCTTTCACTGGCTACGTATGCTTTGTCGACTTCCACCGGCTAGATGGAATACTGAACTATTGATACCCCAAAGAGTCTTGAGGCTAGTTTTTTCATTAGGAGGCTTCAAACCCAGCGCTTCTCAGCAATAGAAGTAATGCCACCCGAGAACCTTTACAAACAGGAATCTATATCATGAAAGCACAGCACCTTTTCCTTTTGGTAAGCACCCTTTTGGTTTTTGCGTCTGGCTGCAACCAGCAGGGCGGAACGGGGGGAAGTGGGGGAACCGGAGGCAGCAACAACAGCGCCAGCTTCGAGGTTAGGCTCAACAGTACCAGCTTAACTGCATCTACGGGTGCCACAGCTACCACTCAGATCACCGTGACACCCCAGAACGGGTTTACCGGCAGCGTGAACCTCAGCCTGGTCAGCAGTGGCGGGGCTGCCGTGACGGGCATAACCCTGTCCCCAACCAGCCTAAACATCACGGGAAGCAGCCCTGTGAGCCAAACCCTCGCCATTAGCGTGGGGTCGAGCGTGGCTCCTAACACCTACAACCTCAAGGTTCGCGTAGCCAGCGGTAACCAAACCAAAGACACCGACCTTACCTTAATCGTTCAGAGCGGGCCGAGCTTATCTCCAAGCTTTACGTTGGTCTTGACGCCCAAAATTGTCAGTGTATTTCCCGGCGATAGCGCGAGTGTGAAGGTGACTCTGAACCCTCAGAACGGTTTTCGGGGTGCTGTTAATCTGAGTTTGCTGGGCTCTGAGGGAAGCCCGAGTCCAGGGTTCAGAATGAACGCGTCGAGTGCTCAACTCGATGGCACCAACGCGACTGAGACAGAGGTTACTATCACGGTAGATGAGAGAATATCAGCAGGACGTTATCGCCTAGTTTTGTCAGCTGAGGGAGGGGAAGTTAGGAGAAGTGATGAGGTAGAGGTTGAGGTTAAACCGAAGAGAGTTGTAGTGAAGGTCGTTGATCCCAGGGAAGTGGGCTACGAGGGCTACTTCAAAACAACCGATCAAGGTGACTGGCAAAGGCTCAACTTTACCAACGGTCAGTCATTCTTTGAGGTACCAGAATCAAAATATGGGGTAGCTATCCGTTGTAACCATACAAGTTCGCTTCAAATCGCTCTCGTCACTTTCAAAGAAGCAAGCGAACATCAGATGAGATGTGACTATGGGTCTGCCTTTCCTCCACAAGGTAGGCAAGTGACCGTAAATGTGGACGCCTCCGGTATTCAATCGCTGGCAGGTGTCTCTCCAGGTGACGAGGTTTTTGTAAACGGTTTTTACTCGAATCCTGGTGCGCCTCAACTCGACAGCAACCTTAAAGCCACGGTTTCATTCCTCGCTACTAACCCTAGTCAGCAAGACGTTATTGTGGAAATTAGGAGGCCAGGCTTATACCCTCAACCGCTCAAGGCGGCTAAAATCGTACGGGGTGTTGATTTCTCAAGCAGCGCAGTTCTTGACATTGCGTTCGACGCTCGTGACATAACGACGGCTCAAACTATAACAGTGCTCAATTCTCCCCCACCGGATTATCAATCTAGAGTAGGAGTGGGTTTTGTAGTGAGGAGCAACACAGCCTCAATCGACATCACCTCTGGTGAGTCAATGTTTCTTCCTGTAGCTGATTTCTCGGATGGTGATCGGTACATTTCTCTTGCAGAGGCCGTCAAGGGAAGCTATTTCTCAGGCGGTGGTGGCGAGCGAATTTTATCCTTCAAAGTATTCTCCAACACCCAGCTGTCTGCCAGATTCCCTTCGCCATGGGCCAGCGGTGCCGTTGCGATGGACAGCCAAAGGCTGCCTACGTTTAGTGGGCTTAGCTATCCAAATGCGGTTCTTTTTGGCCTTTCTATTCAAAATGTAAGCGTGCTACTGTCAAAAGGATTCCTGGGCGAAAACGACTCATTTGACCTAAATAGTCTGGCGAACCTGGTGGCTCAGTCTGGCGTGACCCTCCCCCCCAATGGAACAGTTAATCGAGCAGAGATAAGTGCGATTGTCTCGCCTAGCAGATTCCAGCAAGGGTTGGATTTTGCCTACTCCTTTGGAACCTTCGATATTCTGCCACTCCTGACGAATGATTTCGAATTCCACTTGGTAAACGCGGCAAAACAGTACATCGTTGGTGGTTCACCCGTAGCTATTCCGTGAAGCTGTTGACAGACTGCAACAAACCAAACATTACGCTAGCAGACATTGTCCCGATTACCTTTTCGAATTGCTCATAAAAGAGTGTTGCTGCAAAACCTTCCTAGATCAGTGGAGTTAGAGCGCCATTCACGAATATCGAGCCATCTGGGGCTAGAAATCCTTTACCCAAACAAAACAGAGGCTGCCTGCCCTGCCGGTCATGTCCATGACTATGCAGAGCGCGATAAATGAGCAGGCTTGCCCTGTGTAAGCCATCAGTGAGGTGTTGAATCTGGTAGACTAACCGAGTCTAGCACATTCCAAAGCTGCAAGATGAGGGGGTGAATGGTGCTCAAACTTCTGGCCCGGATGCGCCTCGCCTCCAGCGCCAGGTGGCCTTGCGAGGCAAGACGCTCAGCCACGAAGCTGAGGGAACTCCATAAATCCAGCCCGGTGCGCCGCTCAATCTCGCGTACATCCACCCCCTTGCTCAGCCGCAGCCCCAGCATGAGGGCTTCTTTGGCGTGCTCGAGGGGGCTAATCTCCTCCACCGTGGGCGCTTCCCCGGCCAGCCAGCGCGGCAGGGGGGGGTTGGTAGCGCGGACAGCGTAAAGGGCTTTTGCCGGCCCAGCCGGCAGGTGCGCCGCAGCCCCCGGCCCCAGGGCGCCCCAGAAGCCCAACCGCCAGTAGAGGGTGTTGTGCTGGCTTTCCTGGTGGGGTCGGGCAAAGTTGGAAACCTCGTAGCGTACAAAGCCGGCTTCGCCCAGGAGGGCCTCGGCCCGCTCGAAGGCCAGGGCTTCTTGTTCCTCGTCGGTTTGCAGGCGGGAGAGTTCAAAGGGCGTGCCGGGCTCTATTTGCAGGGTGTAGGCCGAGACGTGGCCCACCCCCAGGGCGCGGGCCTCGCGCAGGTCGGCCTCGAGGTTCTGCCCCGGCAGGCCCAGAATCAGGTCAATGGACGTGCGAAAACCTGCCTCCAGGCTCATCTCCACCGCCTTCAACGCCCCCTTGCGCCCGTGGGCGCGGCCCAGGGTTTTGAGCACCCCCTCCTGGAAGCTCTGCACCCCCAGCGAAAGCCGGTTCACCCCCAGGTTTTTGAGGAGGGCCAGGCGTTCTGGGTTCAGGGTGCCGGGGTTGGCCTCGAGGGTTACCTCGGCCCCCCCAATCTGCCAGGGCAGGGCGGCAAAAAGGGCCTCGAGTTCAGCGTTCCGCAGAAAACTGGGGGTGCCGCCGCCCAAGTAGAGGGTTTGCAGGGGCCCTGGGTACTGCTCGTAAAGGGCGCGGGCCTCTTCTACCAGGCGCTTTAGGTAGGCCGCAACTACGCCGCCGTGCCGCCTGACCACGTGAAAATCGCAGTAGGGGCAGATGGTGGGGCAGAAGGGGACGTGGATGTACAGGCCTTGCATCATCCGCCGCTTCGGAAAGCCTGGCTGAAGAAACGCTGGGCCCGGCTCATCAGGAGGGTGTAGTCGCTTCCGCGAAAGGTGTGGCCCGCGCCGGGGTAGGTAAAGCATTGGTGGGCGACCTGGTTTTTCCGCAGCGCCGCACAAATTTCTTCGGCCCAGGCGTAGGGGGTCTGGGGGTCGGCGGTGCCGTGATGCACCTGCACACTGGCCCGGATGCGCCCATAAAAGTTGATGGGGGAGATTTGCGCCAGGGTTTGGGCTGGGGTGTTTAGCTCGTCGCACCCGCGCTGGCGGTTGGTAAAGACGAAGCAGATTTGCCGCGCATTCTTGAGGTCGTCGCCGTGCATGGTGCCGTACAGCAACACCGCCCGAATTTGGGGGTCGAGCACGGCGACCCGCTGGGCGATGCCGCCGCCCATGCTGTGCCCCATCAGCCCCACGCTGGGCAGGGCCTTTTCCAGCGCTCCACGCCCGGCCTGGGCCCGCACAATGGCAGCCAGGTCGAGTATTTCCCGGGCATACAATACCCTCGAGGCCCCCTGCTCGGGGCTCCCCTGCGACAGCCCATGCCCCCGCAGGTTGGGGTGAAGGGTGACGAAGCCGGCCCGGGCCAGGCTGTCGGCGTAGCGGGTGGTGTAGGCCAGGGTGCGGTAGGTGGCGGGGTTCACATACCCGTGAATCACAATCACCACCGGAAAACGTCCCTCGGCGTTGGGTACGTTCATGAAGCCATACATGCGCAGGCCGTCCGAAGGGTAGCGCACCAGGTAGCGGGTAAAGCTAGGGTTGCGCTCCAAGACCCGTTCGGCCACCAGCATCCCGCCGCCATAGCGAAGGCGGGCGAGTTCAGCAATGGTCACCGGACTCTGGGCCCCTGCCCAGGCTGAAAACAGGGCCGCCCAGCCTGCCAGCAGACCGAGTAAACGCTGCATAATCCCACCATACACGCTCAAGGAGGCTGCAAGTGAACCGGGGGACACTCTCCACGTCAAAACCGCGACGGTTTCAGCCGCCCATCCGCGGCGCTTGGCGGAGCTTGGGTGCATTCTAGGGAACACGACAGTCTCGCTTAATCGGTCTTTGCCAAAGGCGATGGTCAGGAGGCCAGAGCCGGGCGTAATCTGTCACAGGCCTGGGTAACGGGTGCGTGTTACACTGAGCCTGTTATGGTTGAGCCGGCTATCACACTCTTTGGGGACGCTTACGAGCGGGCCTCGAGTGTCCTCGAGGAGTTGTTGCGCGAGAGCGGGGCGCGTTACGCCATGCTGCTGGATCGCAAAGGGTTTGTGCTGGCCCACAAAGAGGCCCTATGGGCCCCCAGGCCCCCGGCGCTGGACTCGCTCGCCACCCTGATTGCAGGCAATGCCGCCGCCACCCAGGCCCTGGCCAAGATGCTGGGTGAACCCCGCTTCAACGAGCTGCTGCACCAAGGGGCCACCCACGGCCTTTACGCCGAGGAGGTGGGTGAGCTGGCCCTGCTGGTGGTTATCTTCGATAACTCGGCCCCGGTGGGCCGGGTTAAGCTGTTCGGCAAGCGAGCCGTCCAGGCCCTCGAGGTCATCGCACAGGACGCGGTGGTGCAACCCGGAAACCTGGGGATAGACCATGAGTATCGGGATGGGGCCAGCGCCCTTCTGGACGAACTATTCGGGAACTGATATGAGCACGATCAACTTTGCCGCCAGGGAAATCAACTTCAAAATTGTCTACTACGGCCCCGGAATGTCCGGCAAAACCACCAACCTGAAGTGGGTTTTCCAGCAGGTGCCCCAGAATCGTAAAGGCGAGATGGTCTCGCTGGCCACCGAGGATGAGCGCACCCTGTTCTTCGACTTCCTGCCGGTGGACCTGGGCGAGGTCAAGGGTTTCAAGACCCGCTTCCACCTCTACACGGTGCCGGGGCAGGTTTTTTACAACGCCAGCCGCAAGCTCATCTTGCGGGGGGTGGACGGCATCGTGTTCGTGGCCGACTCGGCCCCCAACCGCCTGCGGGCCAACGCCGAGTCCATGCGCAACCTGCGCGAGAACCTGGCCGAGTACGGCATCAGGGCCGAGGACATTCCCATTGTGCTTCAGGCCAACAAGCGCGACACCCCCGATGCGTTGCCGGTGGAGATGATTCAGGCCGTGATTGACCCCGAGATGCGCCTGCCCATCTTCGAGGCGGTGGCCACCACCGGGGTGGGGGTCTTCGAGACCCTCAAGGCCGTGAGCCGCCAGGTGCTCTCGAGGGTGGCGGCAGGCTAGGGAGAGCGAAAAATCAACCGCCCCTGGTTGTCTAAAACTTGAAAGCCCGCAACGTGGGGCGGGGCTTCAAACAGAAGCCACACCCCATTCATCTGGGCCGAGGGTCGGGTGTCGTAGGCCGGTTCTAATGTCAAATGGATCAGGTTACCCCGAAGTTCCATCGCGTGGATCCGTAGGCGAAAGTTGCTCTCGGCCCTAAGTCCGGAGAAGTAATAGCCTACCCGGAAGTCAAATCGGGCTGGCGGCAGCTCTTTTACGCCCAGCTCCCCGGCCAGCCGTTGAAGCTCCGCCAGATTGGCTAAAAAGCCGCCTCGGGCTCTCAACCCACCGGCGGTTACGCTCTGGTTGGCAAGCAGGCGGGGGATACCCAGAGCCTCCGTGGCGCTCCAGCGCACCCATAGGCTGGTGTGGAGCACCCCACCTGGCTCAGGGGTGTAGGCCAGGGGCGGAAGGGCAGTATGGCTCGAGGCTTCCTGCACCACTAGAGGCAGCGGCAGGCCGCGCTTCTCCAGCCAGCTTTGCACTGCCGCCGACTCCAGTGGGGTGGCCAGGGCCAGCTCGAGCCCGCGCAGAACCCAGTAGCCCTCGTAGGCAAACCAGCGACCGTCGTAGAGCCAGCTTTGGGCCTCCGGAGCCTGTGCCTGTGACTGGCCGAAGGGAATCTCCAGCACCGTATCGTGGTCAAAGGTGGCCTCCTTTTCGCCGGAAGGAGTGCGTATGAGGAGCTTTTGCTGGACGGCGCCAGGTGCAGTGAGCAGGTAGTGGCCCTCCTGACCCAGCAAGATGTGTACCTCCACGATGTTGAAGCTGGCTTGAATCAGGGCCAGGGCTGCCACCAGGCCGACGACCGTCTTGATCCCGACCATAAGAAAATTATGCATCCACGGGTGGGGGGCTGGTAAGCTTGGATGACATGAAAACCACCCCACTTCATCAAGCCCACCTGGCGCTGGGGGCCAAGATGGTTCCCTTTGCAGGCTACGAGATGCCCATTCAGTACACCTCCATCACCTCCGAGCACCTGGCTGTGCGGGGGCTTGCAGGCATGTTTGACGTGAGCCACATGGGGGAGTTCTGGATTCGGGGGCCAGGGGCGCTCGAGTTTTTGCAGTACGCCACACTGAACGACGTCGCCAAGCTCAAGGTGGGGCGGGCCCAGTACTCCATGCTGCCCAACGAGCGAGGTGGGCTGGTGGACGATATTTACATTTACCGAACGGGTGAGAGTGAGTATCTGATGGTGGTGAATGCGGCCAATATCGAGAAAGACTGGGCCCACCTCAACGCCCTGACCCAAGGCTTTGAGGTGCAGCTCGAGAACGCCTCCGATTTTTTTGGCCTCATCGCGGTTCAGGGCCCCCATGCGGTGGCTAGGTTGCAAAAGCTCACCGATACCGACCTGAGCTCGCACAAAAAGAACGATACCTTCATGGGCAAGCTGGCCGGGAAGTGGGTGCGTTTTGCCCGCACCGGCTACACCGGAGAGGACGGCTACGAGGTGTTTGTGGCCCCCGACGAGGCCAGGGTGGTTTGGGAGGCCTTGCTGGCTGCCGAAGTCACCCCGTGCGGGCTGGGCGCGCGGGATACCCTGCGGCTGGAGGCGGGCTTCCCCCTCTACGGCCACGAGCTAACCGACGAGACCAACCCCCTTTGCACCCCCTTTAGCTGGGTGGTCAAGGGCCACAAGGCGTTTCACGGCAAGCAGGCCCTGCTGCAAAGCCCCTGTGCGCGCCGGCTGGTGGGCTTGCAGGTGGAAGGGGGAATTCCCCGTGAAGGCTACCGGGTGCTGAAGGGGGGGCAGGTAGTGGGCACCCTGACCTCGGGCACGCACTCGCCCATCCTCAAAAAGGGCATCGGCATGGCTTATATAGCGTCAGAATTGGCCGAAGTGGGCACCCCATTGGAAGTCGAGATTCGGGGCAGGATGGCGGGCGCAACCGTGGTCGAGATGCCTTTCGTCCGGTTGTAGAAAAGGCCAGGAGAGTCCTGCCCCTGTGCTAACAGGCTTTTTTGGCAATAAACTGACTGCCGAGGTGAAATCATGAACTATCCTTCCGAGCTCAAGTACACCCAATCGCACGAGTGGGTTCGCCTCGAGGGCGACGTGGCGGTGGTGGGCATCACCGATTTTGCCCAGGATGCGCTGGGCGACGTGGTGTTTGTGGAGCTGCCGCCGGTCGGCAAAACCGCCGAGGCCGGGGCCACGGTCGCGGTGGTGGAGTCGGTCAAGACCGCGTCGGACATTTATGCGCCAGTAGCGGGCGAGATTATCGAGGTCAACAGCGCCCTGGCCGACAAGCCGGAACTGCTCAACCAGTCGCCCTACGGGGAAGGGTGGCTGTTCAAGATGAAGGTCAATCCTGCCGACGTGGCCGGGCTTTTGTCGGCGGCGGATTATCAGGCCGTAGCGGAAAGCCAGTGACCCTTCCAAACGCCTGGTACGCTTTTCAGGGCTCACATTCAACGGGTGCAATAGTTGTTAGTAAGGTGTCGCATAAAAGCCTATACAACCACACCCGCACGTAAGTCAACCCTAGCCTGGACTTGCTCTGTTCCTCCCCTACCAGGTAGGGGAGGCCAGGTGGGGTTGCTGACCTGGCCCTTCACGCAAGCAGCAGATTGGGGGTCATGTCCGATACCCTCCCCAACCCTCCCTACGCGGTAGGGAGGGGCTCGAGGGCTGTCCTCTTTGGAATCTGTAGGAGTATATGGGTATCTTTACGACGGTGTACTAGCAGCCAGGCCCGTAACCCCCGAAACTGTACACTTGTCACTTTCAGGCCCAGGTTTGCATGGGCTATCATGGCACTGGAAAAGCAACGGGCCGCTGATGGGAGAGATGGGCCTGGCCCACGCCGAAGGAGCAACCGCCCCGGAATCTCTCAGGCAAAAGAACCGCAGCGGCACAATCTGGAGAGAGGCGCACCGCGCCCGCCGACGGGATAACACTCTCAGGCAAAAGGACAGATGGGGTCAAGTTTCTTCGCGTGGCGAAGAGAGGAGACCCCATGCACAGTCAAAAACCCCGCTCCACCGATTTCTCCAGACGCCATATTGGCCCCACCCCGGAAGACATCCAGGAGATGCTCAAAGCCGTGGGCGTTTCCACCCTGGATGAGCTCATCCAAGAGACCGTGCCCGCTTCGATCCGCGAGACCACCCCGCTCGAGGTGGGCCCCGGCCTGAGCGAGGCCGAGATGCTGGCGCGGATGCGGGCCATTGCCCAAAAAAACCAGGTCTATACCTCGCTCATAGGCCAGGGCTACCACGGCACCATCCTGCCGCCGGTGATTCAGCGCAACCTGCTGGAAAACCCGGCCTGGTACACCGCCTACACGCCCTACCAGCCCGAAATCAGCCAGGGGCGGCTGGAAGCTTTGCTCAACTTCCAGACCATGGTGGCCGACCTGACCGGTCTGGACATCGCCAACGCCTCGCTGCTGGACGAGGCCACCGCGGCTGCCGAAGCCATGGCGGTCGCGCAGCGCAGTTGCAAGCAGCCGCGCAAAGCTTTTTTTGCCGATAAAAACCTGCACCCCCAGACCCTGGCGGTGCTGCAAACCCGGGCCGAGCCTTTGGGCTGGGAACTGGTGGTGGGCGACATAGAGGCCGACCTGCACCCCGAGAGGCTCTTCGGGGCCATTTTCCAGTACCCCGACACCCTGGGGGAGATCCGCGACCTGCGCCCTTACCTCGAAAAAGTGCGGGCCGCGGGGGGGGTGGCGGTGGTGGCCGCCGACCTGCTGGCCCTCACCCTGCTGACCCCGCCCGGCGAGCTGGGGGCCGATATTGCGGTGGGCTCGGCCCAGCGCTTTGGGGTGCCGATGGGCTACGGCGGGCCCCACGCCGCCTACATGGCGGTCAGGGATGCCCTCAAGCGGGCTTTGCCGGGGCGGCTGGTGGGGGTTTCGATAGACTCGAGGGGCCACCGGGCCTACCGCCTCACCCTCCAGACCCGCGAGCAGCACATCCGCCGCGAAAAGGCCACCTCCAACATCTGCACCGCGCAGGTTTTGCTGGCCGTCATCGCCTCGATGTATGCGGTCTACCATGGGCCCGAGGGGTTGCGCGAGATTGCCCAGGATATCCACCAAAAAACCAGCGTGCTGGCCGCCGGCCTGAAGCGGCTGGGCTTTGAGCGGGTGAACGAGCACTTCTTCGATACCCTGACCATCCGGGCCCCGGGCCGGGTGGAGGAAATCCTGAGCGAGGCCCACATGCGGCGCATCAACCTGCGCAAGGTGGACGAGGCCCACATCGGCATCGCCCTCGACGAGACCACCACCCCGGAGGTCATCGAGGCGGTCTGGCAGGCCTTCGGAGGCCGCTTCCATTTCGAGGACTTCGCGCCCGAAAATCACCTGCCCCCCTCCCTGCGCCGCACCTCCCGCTACCTGACCCACCCGGTCTTCAACCGCTACCACTCCGAGACCGAGCTGATGCGCTATATGCGCAAGCTGGCCGACCGCGACCTGGCCCTCGACCGGGCCATGATTCCGCTGGGCTCCTGCACCATGAAGCTCAACGCCGCTGCCGAGATGATGCCCGTGAGCTGGCCGGAGTTTGCCCACCTGCACCCCTTTGCCCCTCTGGAGCAGGCCCAGGGCTACCAAGAACTCTTCGAGACCCTGAGCCGCTGGCTCTGCGAGATTACCGGCTACGACGCCATCTCGCTCCAGCCCAACTCGGGGGCCCAGGGGGAGTATGCCGGGCTGCTGGCCATTAGGGCCTACCATCGCTTTAGGGGCGAGGGGCACCGCAACGTCTGTCTGATTCCCTCTTCGGCCCACGGAACCAACCCGGCCTCGGCCCACATGGCCGGGATGGAGGTGGTGGTGGTGGCCTGCGACGAGCAGGGCTACGTGGATTTGCGTGACCTCGAGGCCAAAGCCCAGCAGCACGCCGAGCGGCTGGCTGCGGTGATGGTCACCTACCCCTCCACCCACGGGGTCTTTGAAGAGAAGATTCGTGAACTATGCGAGATTGTGCACCGCTACGGCGGGCAGGTTTATCTGGACGGAGCCAACCTCAACGCCCAGGTAGGGCTGGCCAAACCCGGCCACTACGGGGCCGACGTCTCGCACCTCAACCTGCACAAAACCTTTGCCATTCCCCACGGCGGCGGCGGGCCGGGGATGGGCCCCATTGGGGTCAAGGCCCACCTGGCCCCCTTCCTGCCGGGGCACCCGGTGCTGGACGGTGGCACCGCGCCGGTGGGGCCGGTCTCGGCGGCTCCTTATGGCTCGGCCTCCATTCTGCCCATCTCCTTTGCCTACATCTGGATGATGGGCAGCGAGGGCCTGCGGCGGGCCACCGAGGTCGCCATTCTGAACGCCAACTACATTGCCAGGCGGCTCGAGCCCTACTTCCCGGTGCTTTACAAGAACGAAAAGGGCCGGGTGGCCCACGAGTGCATCCTCGACCCCCGGGCCTTCAAGAAGTACGACATCACCGCCGAAGACATCGCCAAGCGCCTGATTGACTACGGCTTCCACGCCCCCACCATGAGCTTCCCGGTGCCCGGCACCCTGATGATAGAGCCCACCGAGTCGGAGTCGAAGCGCGAGCTCGACCGCTTTATCGCCGCCATGGTGGCCATCCGGGAGGAAATCGCCCAGGTCGAACAGGGCATCCTCACCGCAGAAGAAAGCCCCCTGCGCCAGGCCCCCCACACCGTGCTGGACCTGGCCGACGAGCAGTGGAACCGCAAGTACACCAGGGCCCAGGGCTGCTTCCCTGGCGGACAGTCGGCCTTAGACAAGTACTGGAGCCCGGTGAACCGGGTGGACAACGTCTACGGCGACCGCAACATCGTGTGCGCCTGCCCGCCGGTGGAGGACTATGCCCAGGCGACGGACTGATTCCGCGAAGTTCCCGCGCCTCCACAGCCTTTATAAGGCAATCGCCCTCGAGCCCCTCCCGACCGTAAGGGCTACCGGACAAGTCTGCCCGGTCGTGCCGAGGGCAGCCACCCCACCGGCCCGCCCCTTCGGGGTAGGGGGGACAGGGGGGGACTGGACTGGCACACCGTGCGGGCGTGGCCGGGTTGACTTTCAAGCGTTAAGGTTCCATTCAGCGCATCAGTTGCTGGATGAGGCCCTGCAACACCTGGGCCCGCCGCTCCGGGCTCAGGCTGCCCAGGTCGCCGCTCACAAAGCTGGCCCGTCCCTGGCCGTAGGTGCTGGACTCGGCCACGGGGCGCTGGCCCTGGTTATTTGTGATGAGCAAAAGCCGCCCCCCCTGCTCCACATAGGCCCGCAACATTTTGCGCTGGGCCTCGGGCCAGTGCTCGCTCCAGTGGGGGGGCAGCACCCAGACCACCAGACTGAACCCCGCTATTTTCTCGGCGTTCGGGCGCTGGTCGGGTTTGGCTGGTTGCGTCTCGGTGCGAAAGCCCAGGCCGTCCAGGGCCAGTTTAGCCCCGTTGGTGTCGGCGGTCTCGAGGACCAGCAGGGCGCTTTTCTCCCCTGGTTGGGGGTTGCCGACGGTTGACGGGCCGGGTGGGCTGGTCTGGGGGGGTTGTGGCGCTGGGGGTGTGGCCTGCATGTCCGGTGCTTTGGGGCGCAGCAGGGCCAGGGTCTCGCCCAGGCGAATAAGCCCCCGCCCACTGCCGGCCCCCTGAAGGCTCTGGGCTGAGCCAAGCAGGGCCTGCCGCACCTGCTCGGCCTTGAAGCCCCCCGACATCAGGAGGGCCGCGCTGCCGGCGGCAATGGCGGTGCTCACCGAAGTGCCGCTCATGGCCATATAACGCCCGCCGGGAATGGTCGAGAGCACATCCACACCTGGGGCGACCAGGTCGGGCTTTTGCAGCACCACATGGTAAGGTGCACCCCAGCGCACCTCGCCCCGGCTGCTGAAGCTGGCCACCTGATTGGATGGGTTGGTGGCCCCCACCCCCAGCACGTCGGGCATATTGCCCGGCGAGGCGGTGCTGGCACCGGAGTTGCCTATGGCAAAGACCGCTAATACCCCCATCTGCTTCATGCGCTCGACGGCAGGGGCAAACTCGGCCCAGGTCCCTTCCAGCCCCAGCGACATCGAGACCACCTGAACGTTTTGCTCGAGCACCCAGTCCAGGCCACCCAGCACCTGTGCCAAAGTGCCGTAGCCATCGGGCAGCACCAGCGCCGAAACCAGGCGGGCCTCGGGGGCCACCCCGACGTTGTTGCCCACCAGCAGGCCAGCGGTATGGGTTCCGTGCAGCGAGGAGTCGTAGGGCTCACCGGGGCGCGGGGTGCCGTCGGTGCCGATGACTGCAAAAGCCGCCACCTTGCCGCGCAGGTCGGGGTGAGAGGCATCTACCCCGGTGTCCAGGTGGCCGATGCGAACGCCCTGGCCGCGCAGCCCACCAGCCCAAAGGGCCGGCGCCCCGATGTGCTGCAAAGCCCAGTTGCTGCCGCTATTCACCGGAACCGAAAGAGCTGAAGCCACCGGCTGGGTCATCCGAACCGCCCGGTTGGGGTAGACCCGCCGCACACCCGGTACTTGCATCAAGCGCGCGACCTGCGACTCGGGCAAGCGAACCAGGAAGCTCTGGCTGGCCCAGAACCTTCCTGCTGCCTTGATTTTGAGGCGGCCCTGCATCTGGCCGAGGTGGGCTTTGAGCAGGCGCATTAGCTCGACGCGCGCCTGTCCGGAGGCGAGCTGGGGCCCTTCCAGTTCCACAATTACCTCGACCTGCTGCGACTGGGCCAGGGAAGCAGGCAGCAGCGGGAACAGCCAAAACAAAGCGAATAGAAATAGAAGCCTCATGCCCTCAGGCTAGGCAGCGGCGCGCGGGCCTGATTGAGCCAAACCTAAAGAAATCTTGGGATTGGGGTTGAGCTTGGCTTAACCCACATCCACTGGCAGGTCGGTCTTTGGTGAATGCCGGGAGCCCACTTTCCTGGCTAGCCCTGTTGGTCTACCGTGCTTGTTAGCCTGAGAAAGTATCGCTCATTGGATGCTCGGACTTTGCCAGGCTCATAGGGTCATCGGGCATCGCATCTGTGCCTGGCATGGTCGCTTGGACTTGCTTTGATTCCCTGGGCAATCCCGGTTTGGGCCGATGACCATGATGATGTTTCGAACCGCAGCTAGAGCCGCTGGTCTGGATAGCTTGGTAGCATCTGTTGTGCACGCAAGGCTGCGGGTTTGCCAGATGGTTTTCCAGTGCGCTACAGTAGGCGCGATGATTCGCTACGACGTGTTGGTGGTGGGAGCGGGGATTATTGGGGCAGCCTGCGCCTACCGTCTGGCCGAGCGGGGCTTGAAGGTGGGGGTGATGGAGCAGGCGCCCGCTCCGGCGATGGGCTCCACCGGCAAAAGTGCGGCTGGGGTGCGGGTGCAGTTTACCGAGGCTACCAATATTCTGCTCTCCTGGCACTCCATCCAGGAGTACCGGGCCATGCCCGAGGCCGCCTACCGGCCCATCGGCTATCTGTTCCTGGTGCCGCTTAGCCAGTGGGAAATGCACCTGAAGGGCGTGGCGCTTCAGCAAAGCCTGGGCGTGCCGGTGCAGGTGCGCGATTTGGAGGCTGCCCAGGAGTGGTTCGACTTCATGCCCCGGGCAGCGGGCCTCGAGCCCATCCAGGGGGCCACCTATGGCCCCGCCGACGGCACCGTGGATCCGCACGGCATCTGCCTGGAGTACCTGCGCCGGGCCAGAGCGCTGGGGGCGGTGCTGCATACCGAGACCGCGTTCCTGGCCGCCGAGCAGGTGGGGAGTGGGTGGAAGGTCGAGACCACCAGGGGGTCGTTCCAGACCTCGTTTGTGCTCAACGCGGCGGGGGCCTGGGCGGGCGAGATTGGGCGCAGGGCCGGGCTGTCCATCCCGGTTGAACCGGCGCGCCGAATGGTTTTCTGTACCGCCCCACGGCCCCACCCCTCGCGGCAGCCCCTGACCATAGACCTCTCGAGCGGCTTCTGGTTCCGACCCGAGCACGACCGTCTCATCTTTGGCCGCAGCAACCCTGCCGACGTGGGCTTCCGCGAGGGCATGGACTGGAGCTGGCTCGAGCCCACCCTGGAAGTCGGCATGGCCCGCTTCCCCTGGCTCGAGCAGCTACAGCTCGACCAGAAAGCCAGTTGGTGGGGCTACTACGAGGTCACCCCGGACCACAACCCTATTCTGGGCCGGCTGCCGGGGGTCGAGGGCTGGGTCAATGCCTGCGGCTTCTCCGGTCACGGTGTGCAGCAGGCTGCCATGGTGGGCCGACGGATGGCTGAGGAAATCGCCGACGGAGAGGCGCACAGCCTGAACATCAATCCGCTGCGCTACGAGCGATTTGCCCAGACCCGTAAGGTAGCGGAGAAAAACATCGTCTGAACGTTCTCTGCGCGAGGCACCCTTGCCAACTCGCACGGCTTGCGCGTACACTTGGCTTTGGCAGGTGAGCCATGATTGACTGCATTGTGCTACTGACCCGGTTCCGCGCCTGAGGCGCCGACCCCTACCCGACCCGCATTCAAAACGCTACCGGCGTCTTCCTGGCGGCCCTCGGGCCGCCGATTTCTTTGGAGGGGCCATGCCCTACTTCCAAGCCCAGACGGACGCTCATACCGCCCCAAGCCCCAATAACCCACTCAAACAGGATCATCTATGCTGACCCTAAAACCCACCCAAACCCAACTTGCCATCGAGGTCTCCGATTTAAAAAAGGTCTTTCGCAAACGGGACGGCCTGCGTGCACCGGTTAGAGAAGAGTGGGCCCTCAAGGGGGTTTCGTTTTATGTGCGAGAAGGCGAGACCTATGGCCTTTTGGGGCCCAACGGCTCGGGCAAATCTACCCTGATTCGCATCCTATCCACCCTGCTTACAGCCGATGGCGGCACGGTGCGAATGCTGGGATACCGGCTGCCGGAAGATGAAGCCCGGCTACGCCGCAAGATGGGCCGGGTCAGTGTGGATGCGGCCTTCTACAAAAAGCTCTCACCCCGCGAGAACCTGCTCTATGCGGCGCAGCTTTATGGCTTGGAGCCCCGCCAGGCCGAAAAAAGGGCCATGCAGATTCTGGAGCAACTGGGCCTCGAGTCCCGCCGCTTCAGCGACCCCATCGAGGAGATGAGCCGTGGGATGCAGCAGAAGATTTCCATTGCCCGGGCCTTGCTCATCAACCCGCCGCTCCTGCTCCTCGACGAGCCCACCACCGGCCTCGACCCCAAGAGCCGCCGCGACGTGCAGGCTTTTCTGGAAGACCTGCGGGCCCGTGAAGGCACCACCATCCTGCTCACCACCCACGACATGGCCGAGGCCGAGCGGCTTGCCCATCGCATCGGCTTCCTGGCCCATGGGCGGCTGGTCGCCGAGGGCACCGCAGACGAACTCAAGCGCCGGGCGGGTGCGCCCGACCTGGAGGAAGCCTTCATCGCACTGACCGGCGAGGAACTGGATGAAGAGGCCGATAGTCCATAGCCAATAGCCGATAGCAAAAGCAGTTTTCAGCTATTCACTCTATCGAAGGGAATCACTATGCTTGAACGATACCTCCGCCCCATGTGGGCCTTTGTTTTCCGCGACTGGCACCTGACCCGGCGCTACATGAGCTGGGTGGCGGTGTTTGTGTTTTACGCCATCGTCAACTCGGCCACCATCGCCCTCATCGGCAAGGCCCAGGACGACTTTCGCCTGACCCTGACGCTGCTTTTGGGGGTGCTCTTGTGGTCGTTTTTGTCGGCCATGTACAACGAGATTGCCAACTCCATCAGCTACGAGCGCTGGGAGGGGACGCTCGAGTACACCTTCATGGCCCCGGTCTCGAGGCTCATCCACCTCTCGGGGGTCTCGCTCTTTGCCATCATTTTCAGCGTGATTCGCACCATCGTGATTCTGGTGGGGCTGGTGCTATTTATTCAGGTTTCGGTGACCGGGGCCAACCTGCTGGGCGTGCTGGTGGTCTTGCTGGTGGCCAGCCTGGCCTTCATGGGCCTGGGCCTGATGGCTGCCATTCTGCCGGTGATGTCGCCGGAAAATGGAGCCCAGGCGACCAACATCTTTCAGGGAATCCTGCTGCTGGTCTCGGGCATCTATTATCCGGTGAGCGTGCTGCCTTCCTGGGTGCAACCCCTGGCCTACCTGAGCCCGGCCACCTACGCCCTCGAGGCCTGCCGCAAGCTGATGGGCATCAACCACCCCGACTCCACCCCGGACAAACTGGTCGGGGCCCCGCTGTCCTCGGTGCTGCCCGAGTTGGGGATTCTGCTCTTGATGGGCGTGGTGCTCATCCCCCTGGGCCTTCTGGTATTTCACACTGCGGAACAATGGGCCAAGCGCACCGGCAAGCTCAAGCGCACGGGTTAGGATTAGCCTTCTGGCGGCTCTCAAACCCTGATGATTCTGGGTTAAAGTAAATCCCGGATGATAGAGGTTGTGCAGATTGAGAAGGCTTACCGCAAGTTTCAAGCGGTTCGGGGTATTTCCTTCGAGGTGCGACCCGGAGAGGTCTATGGCTTGTTGGGGCCCAACGGCGCCGGCAAAACCACCACCCTGCGAATGCTGGCCACCTTGCTCAAACCCACTGCGGGCAGTGCCAGGGTTGCGGGCTTTGACGTGGCGCGGCAATCGCTGGAAGCACGCCGCAATCTGGGCATTGTGAATGGCGGCATGAAGGTCTACGACAAGCTGACCGGCTACGAGGTGCTCGATTTCTTCGGCAGTTTTTACGACCTGTGGGGGGCCAAATTAAAGGAGCGAATCGGCTGGGCTGCCGAGCTGCTGCACATTGAACAGGCCGTACTGAACAAGCAAGTGAAGGACATGTCCACCGGGATGCAGCAGAAAATTGTAATTGCCCGGGCCATTCTGCACCAGCCGCAGGTGCTTTTGCTGGATGAAGCAACGGCGGGTCTGGACGTGTTTGCCCGCCGGGCCTTGCTGGATTTTGTCAAGCAGTACGCCAGCCTGGGCAAAACCCTGGTCTATTCCACCCACGTGATGAGCGAGGCCGAGGAGGTCTGCAACCGGGTGGGGTTCATCCACCAGGGCTCGCTGGTGTACGAGGGCCCTTTGCAGGAGGCTTTAGAGCTCGGTTCGGGGAACCTCGAGCGGGCCTTTATCCGCAGGCTGAAGGAAGCGGCATGAACGAGATTCTCATCATCGCCCGCAAGGAACTCCTCAGCGTGGTGCGCGAGCGGCGGGTGCTTCTCACCACCCTGCTGCTGCCCATGCTGATGATGCCCCTCGCAATGTTCGGCCCTTTGCTGCTGTTGGGCAACGCAGCGCGGCAGACCCAGGAAAACGTGCAGCAGGTGGGGGTGGTGGGGGTTCCGGCCCCGGTGCTGGCGCACCTCAGGAAGGCCAAGGTAGAGCCGGTGGCAGTTGCCAACCCCCAGGAGGCCGTGCAGAAGCGCGAGGTCGCGGCGGCCTTGGTTTACGCCGAGGGCCAGTACACCCTCTACGGTCGGCTCTCCCGCGGCACAACCCAGAGCGCTCTGGTGGTCGAGAAGGTGCAGGGCGCGCTACAGGCCTACAAGGAAGAGCTGGTGGCCGAGCGGCTGCGGGCGCGGGGTTTGGGAACGGAGCTGCTCGAGCCCTTCCGGCTCGAGACCAAAGACGCCTCCCCCCAAGAGGAGCAGGCCGCGGGGGTGTTCGCCTTTTTGATTCCTTATTTCCTGGTCATGTTCATCCAGTTGGGCGGGATGTCGGTGGCGGTGGACGCGACGGCAGGGGAGAAGGAAAAGGGCACCCTGGAAGCCCTCCTGGCGGCCCCCGTGCCCCTGACGCAGGTCTTGCTGGGCAAGGGGCTGGCGGTGTTCGTGATGTCCCTGCTCGCGGCCATGGCCGCCATTACCGGGCTTTTACTGGGCAGCAGTGTGTTCCGCAACCTGTTCGCTGTGCAGCTGCAAGCCCTCCAGCGAGAAGATCGGCCCGTCCAGCTCGGCGGCGCACTGGCCCTCGAGCCGCTGGGTTACCTGGCGGTTGCCCTGACCTCGGTTCTCTTTGCCCTCCTGATCATTGCCATCCTGATCTCCCTGGGCCTCTATGCGCGCAGCTACAAAGAGGCCCAAAGCTACATGAGCCCCCTGTCGCTGGTGATGATTATCCCCCTGCTGTTTCTCCAGTTCTCCGACTTTTTGAAACTGCAAGACTGGTACTTTGCCCTGCCCCTCATCAACGTTCTGCTGGCGCTGGACGCGATCGTGCGAGGCTCGGCCACAGCCACCCAGCTGGGCCTCACCTGGCTCTCCACGCTGGCCTTTGGCGGACTGGCGCTGTACCTGGCCTACCGCAACTTCCAGCGCGAGGATGTGGTGTTCAGGAACTAGGCCAATGGCAAGGCCACTGCCGACTTCTCGGTCAAAATGGCCTGTACATCGGGGTATTGCTTGATGTTGTAGTAGGGGTCGCGCTCGGCAGGTGTAAAGCCCGCGTCGGCAATGTGGCGAACAATTTGCCGAACGGTGGCGTGGGTGCGGTTGTGGCCCCCGGCAGCGCTGACCACATTCTCTTCCAGCATGGTGGAGCCGAAGTCGTTGGCCCCGTAGTAGAGCGCGGCCTGGGCTACCTTGAAACCCATGCTGGGCCAGCTAGCTTGCAGGTTGGGGATGTTGTCCAGCGCGATGCGGGCGACGGCAAGCTGTTGCAGGTACTCGTGGGCGGTGGCCCCCGGGGCTTTGCCCTTCAGCCGGGTGTGCTCGGTTTGCAGCGTCCACATGGCGAACGCTGCAAAGCCGTGCCCGTACTCGCGCTGGGCTTTGTCCTGCTGCTCGCGAATCTTGAGCAGGTGGGCGATGCGCTGCTCGTAGGTCTCGCCAAACCCGATCACCATGGTCGCAATTGTGTACAGACCCAGGCTCTGGGCGGTATCGAGGATGCGAAACCAGTCGCTGCTTTTGATGCGGGCAGGAGCTGCCTTGGCCCGCACCTCATCCACCAGTATTTCGCCACCCGCACCGGGCAAGCCGTCCAGACCGGCTTCTTTCAGTTCCACCAACAGTTCGCGGCAGCTGCGCCCGGTAATCTTTTCCAGTCCCAGGATTTCCTCAGGGCTAAAGGCGTCGATGCGTACTTCGGGATAGTATTGCTTCAGGTAACGGAGCAGCTCCAGGTACCACTCAAAAGGAAGGTCGGGGTTTACGCCCCCTTGCATCAGGATGCGCCGCCCGCCGATGCTCATGAGTTCTTCAATCTTGTGCCCGATTTCTTCGAACGAGAGCACATAGGCATCGCCCT
>NZ_JANWVH010000055.1 GCF_025056915.1 Meiothermus sp.
CCTAAAGACTTGGTTCGCGGAGTCTTCGGTGGGTGGCTTGAGCTGGCTGTAGCTGGCCTCGAGTTCGTGCCAGCAGAATTCACCCTGGAACAGGCCTACAAAGCGTTGCTACCCCTGGCCAAGAGGCACTATCCAAGAAACAAGCACCCTGAGGCAAAAATACGCCAGCAGTTGCAGCGTCTTCGGGATTTGGGTGTTTTGGAGTTCATGGGCCGGGGAATCTACCGCGTCATCAAGTCTCCCTCAAGTTAGCACCTCCTCCGGCGACACCCGTTTTGGCTCACGGAATTCAATATCCTCCCACTCGCCTTCTTCAATCACTTCCAAGCTGGGGTTCTGCTGGCGGAAATAGGCCACCACCTCTTGCACCAGGTCGTCCGGGGTCGAGGCTGCCGAGGTGATGCCCAAAGAGCGCACCCCCTGAAGCCACCCCGGCTGAATGTCCTGCACGGTATTGATGCGCTCGGCCCGGCCCACCAGGCTCTGGGCCAGCTCCAGCAGGCGCATCCCGTTGGAGGAGGCCTGGCTGGTCAGCACCAAAAACATGTCCACCTGGGGGGCAATCTGCTTGACGGCGTCCTGACGGTTCTTGGTGGCATAGCAAAGGTCGTGGCGGCTGGGAACCACCAGCTTAGGGAAGCGCCGCTTGAGGATATCTATGGTGGCCAGGGTATCGTCCACCGAAAGGGTGGTCTGGGTCAGTACCACCACCTTTTCGGGGTTGGGCACCTCAACCGTGTGGGGGTCGGCCAGGCGGGGGTCGCGGCCCACGTGGGTATGGACAGCAACCAGGATGGTGTGCTCCGGAGCCTCGCCCCGGGTGCCCTTAATCTCCTGGTGGTCGGCGGAGTCGCCGATTAGCAGTATGGTGTAGCCCTCCCCGGCATAGCGCTTGGCCTCGCTATGAACCTTGGTAACCAGGGGGCAGGTGGCATCAATCTGGTGCAGGTTGCGCTTTGCCGCCTCGGTTCTCAACCAGGGTGGGATTCCATGCGCCGAGAAGACCACCGTTTCGTTCAGCTTCCGGCCCACCTTGGCCAGCTCCGTGCGAAGTTGCTCCACTTCAGCCAGATCTTCGACAAAGTGAACCCTGTGCTGTTCTTCCAGGCGTTTCACGACCACATCGTTGTGGACGATGGCATGGTAGACCACCAGCTCGCCCTCATCACGCAATTCTCGAGCCGCTTTCTCCACCGCCTCGATGGCCATCACCACCCCGGCGCAAAAACCCCTGGGTTTGGCCAGAAATATCCGCTCCACCATACCGAGCACTTACCTTAGCACAGGACAGGTAGTGGTTCTGTAAGTTGAAGCCGCCCAATCAAACACAGGATGGCCCTGGTTTAGCTCCCTAAACAGGCAGCAGGGCCGTTACGGTAATCCAGGCATTCATACCCCGCAGGAGCGCTTCGCACCTTTCAAATGCCTTCCAAAACGTGGTCATTCGGTTCCAGAGAATGGATACCGATGCCTTTTTACCAAAAGATAGACCTCGGGAGAAATGAATCTTGTTTTCACCCAAAGGGGGTTGCCCCCTGAGCAATCGCTCAATCGGGGGTGCGCCGGTCCAAGCTATGCCCAGGGGGGACTAGAGGCCAATCTCCTCCGCAAGCAACACCGGCTCCATGGCGTTAATAATGCTTTCTTTGGGCTGCGGACGGGCAATCCCAAAGCCCTGCAGCAGGTGGCAACCTCGAGCCCGCAACCAGGCGATCTGTTCGGGGGTCTCAACCCCTTCAGCCACCGTGCGCAGGCCCAGACCTTCCCCCAGCAAAAGAATGGTTCGCAGAATGGCCTCTTCCCGGGTGTCCCGGCCAATACCGCTGATAAAGCTGCGGTCAATTTTAAGCAGGTCAATGGGCAGGTCTTTGAGATAGCTCATCGAGGTATGGCCCACGCCAAAGTCGTCCAGGGCAATCCGCACCCCCAGCTTTCGCAGGGCGCTCAGGTGCTGAACGGCTCTGGGCAGGTTCTGTATCAGGGCCGTCTCGGTGATTTCCAGGTGCAGTTTTTCTGGTTCCAGTCCACTTTGTTCCAGCGCTGCCGCCACCACCTCCGCAAAGCTCGAGTCGTACAGGGTGCGCGGCGAAATGTTGACGGCCACAGACCAGCCCAGAGGGCTGGCCTCGCAGCAGGCCTTGTTCAAAACCAGGTGATCCAGATCGCGGATCAGGCCCGTTTCCTCGGCGAGTGGGATAAAAGTAGCAGGGGCGATGGGGCCCCGGCTGGGGTGGTTCCAGCGGGCCAGGGCTTCTACTTTGATCCAGCGCCTGTGATGGGTGTCCAGAATCGGCTGGTACTCGAGGCCAATCTGACCTGCGGCTAAAGCCTCTCGCAAGTCCTGGATTAGTTTGAGGCGCTCGCGGCTGTAGCGGTCGAGCTCGGGGCTGTAGAACATCAGACCGGTTCCGTGCTCTTTGGCTCGGTACATGGCAATATCGGCCACCCGCATCAGGTCGTCGAGGTTTTGCCCATCCCGAGGATAGACCCCCAGCCCCAGGCTGGCCCCAATCCGCAAGGTGGTATCGGCAACCGTAAAGGGCTGCTGTAACACACCCAGCACCCGCCGGGCCGCATCGGTTGCCCCCTCGATGGTGGTTTCGCCCAGCAGGATGGCGAACTCATCTCCGCCCAGCCGCGCCAGCAAATCCCCCGAGCGCACGCAGTGCTGGATGCGCCGGGCCACCTGCACCAATAGCTCATCGCCCGCTTCGTGGCCCAGGGTATCGTTGACTTCCTTGAAGCGATCGAGGTCGAGGTAGATCAGGGTCGCTTCCCGACCCGCCCGCTGCGACTGGGCCAGGAACTGATCGGCTTGCTCGCGCAGCATCCGGCGGTTGGGCAGGCCGGTAAGCGGGTCGTGGTAGGCCAGGTGTTCGATGGTGGACTGGTAGGCTTTTCGTTCGCTGATGTCCCGGATGTTCAGCACAATTCCGCCCACCGCCGCATCGGCCAGTTGGTTCTGGCCCCAGATTTCAAACCAGCCCGTTCCACCGTGCTCGAGGGGTACACACACCTCGGTTTGAACAACCTCTTTGGGCCTGGCCAGCAATCGTTCCAAGAGGTGTTCCAGGCGCACCCGGTCTTCGGGTAGCACGTGATCAAAAATGTTAGGCCTCCCTCCGCGAATCGCTGACCTAACCCGTAGCCTGGAAGAGTTGGGGCTGGCATACAGAACTTCGCCCGAAACATTGACAATCAAGGTCACGTCAAAGCTATTTTGAACCAGCGCCCGAAAGCGCGCTTCGGAGGCCCGTAGAGCCTCCTCGGCCCGCTTGTGACGGCTGATATCGCGCACAATGGCCATGAGCTTGATGGGGTTAACCGAGGTACGGGCAGCACCCACCTCCACAGGAACCACCGTACCGTCAAGGCGAACATACCTTTGCTCCAGGAAAGGCACCTGACCCAGCTGGCTCAGGGTTTGGATACGCCGGGTGAGCATTGGATGGAAGTCGGGGTCCAGAAACCGCGTTACCTTTTGCCCTATCACCTGGTCGGGCTGGGTTGCCCCCACCAGCCGCAGATAGCTGGCGTTGCAATACAAAATGGTTCCGCTATCGTCCACTTCGATGATTCCATCGGGCGAGGTCTCGACCAGGGCCCGAAATCGGTTCTCACTTCGCTGGTGCTTCTGGCGCTCGAGGGCCAGGGAGCCAATAGCAAGCAGGCTCAACAACATCACGGCCAGCTCTGGGAAATACCAAACACTCTCAACCTTGGTGGCCGTGTCCAGCAAACTCAGAACAATAATGAATCCACTGAGTACGATAAGCCATTTACCCGAACGCCAGTGCATCCCTTTCAAGGTAGCACTCGCCCCTGGCGTTTATGGTTCATATAAGGCGTTACACAAAACCGGTGTGGCCGAAGGGGATGGACCACAGCCCCTGGGGGCCAAACCAAATCTCAAGACCCGTAAGCAACAGAGCAAAACCGCCCTTTGGGATTGTGGTAGTTTTTTTATATGCACCAGGAGCTCCAAGAACTGGCTGTGCGCTTTGGAAAGCCCCTCGAGATCACCCGCAGCCTGGGCCCCAATTCTTACCTGGCCGTCGCCAGAACCCGCATTGCCGAGGTATGTCTGGTATATCAGCAGCCCACCGGCCTGTACCTCACCATGACCAAGCCCTTCTACCCCGCAGGGGTGTATCGCTTGCCCACCGGAGGCATCCTGCCCGGTGAATCGGTCTTGGAGGCCCTCGAGCGCGAAAGCTGGGAAGAAACAGGGCAAACCGCGCAGGTTCTGCGCTACCTGGCCCACATCACCTACCTGCACAACGAGGGCCGCCTCTTTCACAGCTACGTTTTCCTGCTGGCATCAGGCGGCCACCCGAAGCCTCAGGATCACCTCGAGCAAATCAGCGATTTTCAGGAGGTGGCCGCCACCGGTCTGCTGGCCATTGCCGAGAAACTCGAGGGCCTACCCCCCGATTTCTCCCCTGAACTGAAGGCCACCTGGGCCGACTGGGGCCAGTTCAGGGCAGTTGTGCACCGGGTTGCGGCCCAGACCCTTGCTGAGCCCAAAGCGCTTTAGAACGCTCTTCACATAACATTCGAGTTTGAGAAAGCCTGGTTCTGAACAGAACAGTGGCCGCCTGGAAACTCGAATACATGCGTCTTGGCCCAGTAGCAACGCAGACAAGCGTGCCTCACGTCGGTGAGGCACGTCTCTTTGTCCCTTCTCGTTTTCGTGGGCGGTCACGTCTGTGAAGAGCGCGAGAGTTGGCGTCACAGCCCGTACAGCCAGCCAAACTTGCGGTTGAGGTAGTTCACCAGATAGGCTGGGTTAAGGTCCTCCCCGGTCACCTGCCGAAGAAGCTCGCGGGGCCAGTACCGGCTCCCCTGGTGGTGAATCTTTTCGCGGGTCCAGTTCAGCAAGGGCGCAAACTCGCCCCGCTCAAACTGGGCCTCGAGCGGCCCCAGGTCCTTTTCGGCCTGCGCGAACAGCTGCGCTCCGTAGAGGTTGCCCAGCGAATAGGTGGGAAAATAGCCGATTAGACCTGCGGCCCAGTGCACATCCTGCATCAGCCCATCCCGGATTTCGGGCGAACGCACCCCCAGATACGCCTGGTACCGGGCATCCCAGGCCTCGGGGGCGTCATCCAGGCTCAGCTCGCCCCGCAGCAGGGCCAGCTCGAGTTCAAAGCGAATCAGAATGTGCAGGTTATAGGTCACTTCATCGGCCTCGACCCGGATCAGGCTGGGCTCCACCGCATTGATGGCAAAATGAAAGTCTTCCAGGCGTACGTCGCGAAGCGAGGCAAAGTGTGCCTGGGCCCGGGGCCAGAAGTAGCGCCAGAAGCCCAGGCTACGCCCTACCAGGTTCTCCCAGGTACGGCTTTGCGACTCGTGGATGCCCAGCGAAATTTCGCTGCCCATGGGGGTCCCAAAATGTTCGGCCAGCAAGCCCTGCCCGTACAACCCATGCCCCATCTCGTGCACGATGCCAAAAAACCCCGCGTTGAAGTAGTTCTCAAAGTAGCGGGTGGTGAGGCGCACATCGCCGGGGCCAATCCCCTGCATGAAGGGGTGGGCCACCACATCGAGCCGCCCGGCCTCGAGGTCAAAACCAATTTTGGAAATGACCTCCTTGCCAAAAGCCTCCTGGGCGGCCTGGGGAAAGTGGCGGCGAAGGAGGGTGGTATCGGGCCTGCGCGGGCTGCCCTGGATGCGCCCGAGCAGCTTGAGGGTGGCCTCCCGCAACGGCCCAAAGATAGCCTCCACCTGCCGGGCTGTGGCCCCCGGCTCGTACTGATCGAGCAAGGCATCGTAGGGTTCTTCCCGGTAGCCAATGGCGTCGGCAGCTTCGCGGGTCAGGGCAAAAATCTTCTTGAGCACCGGCTTGAAGCCTGGCCAGTCGTTTTTGGGGCGGGCTTCCTGCCAGACCGCCTCGCCCTCGCTGGTGGCCTGGGCCAGCTCGACCGCCAACCGCTCGGGAATTCTGGTGTGAAGGTCGTAGGCCCGCCGCCACTCCCGCACGTTCACGGCTTCTACGGAAGTGGGCGCTCCCAGCCAGCTCGAGCCCTCCACCACAGCCAGCATCTCGCCAATCCGGGGGTCGGTGGCCCGCTGGTGCAACAGCTTGGCCAGCGTGGCCTGCATCATGGCCCGGTGGGGGTGGCCCTTCTTGGGGGTGCAGGCCGCCTGATCCCAGCCCGCCAGCTTGCTAAAGGAGGCCAGATAGGCCGTCTCTCGGCTGTGTTCCAAAAGCCACTGGTACGCTTCTTGGGCAGTCATACCTGCCCATCATAGCCACCCCGCGCAGTTTTGCCAGCCCGCTACCCGTCCCACTCGGCCCAGGCTTCCCCCGAGCGCAAATCCAGGCGCAGCACCCCGTCCTGGTAGGCCAAACCCACCCCACGGGCCGGCGGGGCTACCCCCCACACCTGGGCGAAGACCGCTTCGCGGGGGTGGCTCGCGCGATCCAGAAAGCGCAGCTCGAGCCGCCGGCCGTCAAAGCTACCTAGAAGCTCGCTCCAGGCTCCCGGGGCCTCCCCTTCCCCCTCGTCCTCATAGACCCGCCCCCGGATTTCCCGCCCCAGGGCCACTCTAAATTCGAGATGGGCCCAGCGGGCCGAACGGGTGGGGGCGTGGGGCTCGGTGAGGGGCAGGGCAGTGCCCGCCCGTTGAAAGAGGGGCAGCCGCTCCAAAGGTGCCTCCACCTCGAGCCGCCGGGGGCCCTCCCAGAGGGTGCCCTCCCAGAAGTCCTGCCAGCCCCCTGGCGGCAGGTAAACCTCGCGCGCACGGGCCCCCTGCCACAGCACCGGTGCCGCCAACAGGGCTTCCCCCAACAGGAACTCGTCGTCGCGCCGGGCCCTCGCTTCCTCCGGCCAGTAGGCAAAAAGGGGGCGCCAAAGCGGCAGGCCCTCCTCGTGGGCCGCCCGGGCCAGGGAATAGAGGTAAGGAAGGAGCCGGTAGCGGAAGCGCAAGGCCTCGCGCATCCTGAAGATCCACGGCTCACCGAAGGCGTAGGGCTCCTGGCGGCGGGTGCCCAGGGCGCTGTGGTTGCGGAAAAAGGGGTAAAGCGCCCCGAGCCAGGTCCAGCGCAGAAGGAGCTCGGGCTCAGTGTCCAGGCCAAACCCACCCACATCCGTCCCGGCGAAGGGCACCCCTGAAAGCCCCAGCGAGAGGAGCAGGGGAACCGAGAGGGCCATGTCCTCGTAGCGGCTTTCGTTGTCCCCCGTCCAGACAAAGGCGTAGCGCTGGATGCCGGGGAAGCCGCTGCGGGTGAGGATAAAGGGGCGGCGGCCCAAGGCGGCCAGGCCCCGGTGGGTGGCCTCGGCCATACCCAGGGCGTAGAGGTTGCGGGCCTCGAGGTGGCTCTTCCCCCCCTGGCGGGCGGTGAGGGGTAGGGCCTTGTCGGTTGGCTCGGCACCCCCAAGCTCCAGCACCGCCGGCTCGTTCATGTCGTTCCAGATTCCGGCAAAGCCGTTTTTCTCGGCGAAGGTTCGCACCTCCTCGGCCCAAAAGGCCCGGGCCTCCTCCCGGCTAAAGTCGGGCCAAACTGCCCGCCTCGGCCAGACCCCGCCCACCAAGAGCTCGTCCCGGTCGTCCAGAATGAAAACCCCCCGCTGCTTCCCCTCTTCAAAGACCCGGTAGCCCTCCTCCACCTTCACCCCTGGGTCTACGATGGGCACTAGACGCACACCCTCCCCGGCTAGCTCGTCCGAGAGGGCCCGGAAATCGGGGAAGCGGTGCGGGCTGAGGGTGAAGACCTTGTACCCCTCCATGTAGTGGATATCCAGCCAGACCGCCTCCAGGGGCAGGTCGTGGGCCTTGAACTCCTCCACTACCTCCCGCACCGCCTGGCTGTCGGCATAGCTGTAGCGGCACTGGTGGTAGCCCAGGGCCCACAAGGGGGGCATGGCGGGCCGGCCGGTGAGCAGGGTCAGGCCCCGCACCACCTCCAAGGGGCTTCCCTCCCAAAGGTAGAGGTCGAGATGCGGCCCCGCTACGGCGATACGGCCCTCGGCGGGGTGGGCGTGGCCCAGGTCAAAGAGGCTCGGGTGGCTCTCGTCCAGCAGGAGGCCCAGGGCCCGCCCCTCCTCCAGCCGTAGCAGAAAGGGGCTGGCCTGGTAGAGCGGGTCGTAGCCGGGGCGGGGGGGCTGGTCGGCGGTGAAGTTCCAAAAGCGCCGGCTCCGCCGCTCCAACCCTCCGGTTCGCTCGCCCAAGCCGTAGTAATGGGCTGCCCCCAGGGCGAAGCGCAGCGCTAGAAGCGGGTAGGGCACCCCGTCGGAAAGAAGCTGCAGGAGGGGCAGGGCCTCGAGGTGGGGAAGGCCCCATAAGGTGAGCTCGAGGCCCCCCAGGCGCACCCTCCCCTCACCCAGCGCCAAGGGTGGAAGCCCCTCGGCCCGGTAAACCCCCTGGGCTTCCTCCAGGGGTAACGGCCTTGCCCCCTGCACCGCCAGCCCCACCTTGGCCCGGTCGCGCGGCCTTTGGGTGAAAAGGAGCCGCCAGGCCCGCACCCCCTCCTTCTCCACCGCCTGCACCCCGACATCCGCCAGGGACAGGCCCTCCAGTCGGTCAAAAGGGATGTCCCAGTCCAGTAGCTCGTTCAAGCCCCACCTCCACAACGCAACCCCTGCGCGGTCGGCGGAATCCCGTCCACCCCGCCAAAATCGCCATGCAACCCTAGCCCTTTACTGCGCCTGCGGTCAAGCCCGCCACTATTCGTTGCTGGAAGACCAGCACCAAAATCACCAGCGGCACCGTCACCACCACCGAGGCGGCCATGATGGAACCCCAGGGAATCTCGTAGGGGGTGGCCCCACCAAAGAAGGCGATGGCCGGGGGCACTGTGCGCACCACGTCGCTCACGGTAAACGTAAGGGCAAAGAGAAATTCGTTCCAAGCCGCAATGAAGGCCAGAAGCCCAGTAGTCACCAGGCCGGGCCCGGTGAGCGGGAGCATCACCCGAAGGAGGGTCTGCACCGGAGTGGCCCCGTCCACGTAGGCCGCCTCCTCGAGCTCCCGCGGTAACCCCCGGAAGTAGCCCACCAACACCCAGACCGTGAAGGGCAGGGTGAAAAGCATGTAGCTCAGAATCAGCCCGGCGTGGGTGTTGAAGAGGCCCACCTGCCGCAGCAGCACAAAGAAGCCCCCCAGCACGGCAATCTGGGGAAACATGGTCATGGAGAGCACGATGTAGAGCACCGCGTTTTTCGGGGGAAAGCGCAGCCGACCCAGGGCGTAGGCCGCCAGCACCCCCAGCACCAGCGAGAGCAGGGTGGCCCCCCCCGCCACAATAAGGGAGTTCAGCAGGTTGCGGCCAAAGGCGGTGCCCACGAAGACGTTGCGGTACTGCTCAAGGGTAAAAGGAATTGGCAGGAAGCTCGGGTCAGGGGAGAAAAGCCCGCTGGAGGGTTTGAAGCTCGAGATGACCGCCCAGTAAAAAGGAAAGACACTGTAGACCACCACGAAGACCACCAGGAAGTAGAAGAGCCCCCGGTTGAGCCAGAACAGGGTGCGCTTCATCTAAGGGCCTCCCTCCCGATGCTGCGCATGTAAAGAATCACAAAGACAAAGGTGATGATGAGGATAGCTACACTGATGGCCGAGCCGTAACCCAGATCCTGGAAATCTATCAGGTTCTGCCGGTTGTAGATCGCCAGGGTGCGGGTAGCCGAGTTGACCCCAGTCATCACGTAGATCACGTCGAAAACCCGCAAGGCGTCTAGGGTACGAAAAATAAGAGCAACCAGCAAGGCTGGGGTGAGCAGGGGAAGGGTTATTGTCCAGAACTGCTGCCAGCGGGTAGCCCCATCAATGCTGGCGGCTTCATAGAGTTCGTCGGGGATGAGCTGGAGACCGGCCAGGAGCAGCAAGGCCATAAAGGGGGTGGTCTTCCACACGTCCACCGCAATAATGGCCGGCAGCATGAGCTCTGGGCGGGCCAGGAAGGCCACCTTCTGCGAGAGGATGCCAAGCTTAACGCCGATGACGTTAATCACCCCGTAGACGTCGTTGAGCATCCACTGCCACATCTTGGCCGAAACCACGGTAGGAATGGCCCAGGGGATGAGGATGGCGGTACGCACTAGGCCCCGACCCTTAAAGTTGGAATGGATGATGAGGGCGATGGCCAGGCCCAACACGGTCTCAATACTCACCGAGAAGATGGTGAACTTCACGGTGTTCCACAAGGCCTCGCGGAAGTCAGGGTCGCGGAGCAAAAAAAGGTAGTTCTCAAAACCTACCAGCTCCGGAGGGTCTACGAGAGCAATGTCGGCCTTGAAAAAAGACCAGTAGAAGACCTGGGCCAGCGGGTAGCCGGCTACGAAGACCACCACCAAAAGAGTGGGTAAAACCAGCAGCCAGGCCAGTCGAACCTGCCTTTGAATGAGCATGATTCTCCCGTTTAGAGCAAACCCGGGGAGCCCAGTCCCCCCCGGGGAGAGTAGTCTACTAGCGCAGGATACGGCGTAGGCGGGCATCAAGGTCGCGCACCGCGGCTTCGCCAGTCTTACGGCCGGTAAGTACACTATGCACTTCCGTCCAAATGGCCTCAGAAGCCTGGTTGTAGCGGGCACCAGCTACGTCCGAGGGTCTCGATACCGCGTTCTGGAAGACAGGCAGCAAGTCTTTGAACCAAGGGGTCTTGGCTAGAATATCTCGGTCGTTATAGAGGGCCGGACGGGTGGGCAGCCAGGAAAGGTTCAGAGCAAAGTCTTTCTGGCTTTCGGCAGAGGTCAGGAAGCGTACTAGGTCGGCCGCTTCCTTGGGGTAACGGCTGTAAGCCGAGACCATGAGTTGCCAACCGCCCAGAGTGGCAGCGTTGGGAGCGTCGCCCGCTCCTTTGGGCAACACAGTCACCCCGAACTTGCCCTTGATGGGGCTGTTATCGGCCTGGCCCAAGGCATAGGCATAGGGCCAATTGCGCATGAAGAGGCTATTTCCCTGCTGCCAAACGTTGCGGGCCTCCTCCTCGGCGTAAGAGGTAACTCCCTGCGGGGCAATGGTGCCTACAAAGCGACGCACAGTATTCAGTGCCAAGGCAGCCTTGCCGTTATTCACGCTGATGTTGCCATCCGACTCAACGATTCGTCCGCCGCCAAAGGAGTAAATCCACTCCAGAGCATCGCAGGTCAGGCCCTCGTAGGGTTTGCCCTGGAAGACAAAGCCGAAGAAGTCGCGGTTGCCGGCCTTACGCTCCTCGTCCATCACCCGCTGGGCCATCTGGCTAAGCTCGGCCCAGGTGCGGGGCGGATTACGGTAGCCGTACTTCTGCAAAAGGTCGGTACGGTAGTAGAGCAGCCCTGCGTCGGTGAAAAAGGGGATGGAGGTGAGTTTACCCCGGATGGTGTTGTTCTGCACAATACGAGGGAAGTATTCTCTGAGTTCGGCCTCGGTGAAGTGCTGTTTGAGATCGAGGGCGTGCGGCGCGATAATACCAGGCCAAATTACGTCCACCATGTAGATATCAATATCCGGGCTGCGCCCCGCCCAGTACTGTTGGTACAGGGCAAGCTGAGCATCAGTATCGGTGGGAGCCTCAAAGACCTCGGCGCGAATACCGGTGCGGCGAGTGAACTCGGCCAGGCGGGCCCGCATCCAGCGGGGCCCCTCTCCCACCCCACCCCCCAGGGAAACCCGCAGGGTGGCCTGACCCTGCGCACGCACCAACCCCCGGCTCATCAAAAAGCCAGTTGCCAAACCTGCACCTGCTTTTTTTAGAAACTCTCTACGCTTCATGTTTCCTCCTAGTCAATTGGAAGTGCTTCCATAGCCAGCCAGGCTACAACGCCGCAATATAACTTGCCTTTAGAAGAACTTCCTGTGCGAAGTCTATATCAGCCGAACTACCTATGTCAACCCAAGACCAAATTGCAAGAAGCCGCCTAGGAAAGCACAAAATTCAGAAAACCACCCCCGCCTGTCCGGTAACTGGAAAAGTCCCGCTGGGTTATCGCGCTCTTCACAGACGTGGCCGCCCACGAAAACGTGAATGCGTCTGGGCCGAGACGCATGTTTTCGAGTTTCCAGGCGGCCACCGTTCTGTTCAGAACCAGGTTTTCTCGAACTCGAATAGCTCATTATATGTGAAGAGCGCCCTAAAGCTTCTTGAGCGACTGCACCAACTGCCCCAGCACGCTCTGGGCATCGCCGTAGAGCATGCGGGTGTTGTCGGCGAAGAAGAGCTCGTTTTCCACTCCGGCGAACCCCTTGCCCTGGCCCCGCTTGATGACGATGGCGTTTTTGGCCTTGTCCACGTCCAGAATGGGCATCCCGTAGAGCGGGGAGCCTTTGCGGTGGGCGGCGGGGTTGACCACGTCGTTGGCCCCAATCACCACCGCCACATCGGCCTGGGGGAACTCGGGGTTGATGTCCTCGAGGTCGTAGAGCTTGTCGTAAGCCACCCCCGCCTCGGCCAGGAGCACGTTCATGTGGCCGGGCATGCGGCCAGCCACCGGGTGAATGGCGTACTTGACCTCGATGCCCTTGGCCTCGAGCACATCCGCCACCTCGCGCAGCTTGTGCTGGGCCTGGGCCACCGCCATCCCGTAACCGGGCACGAAAATCACTTTGGAAGCATAGGCCAGCATCACCGCAGCATCCTCCAGGTCAATGGGCTTCAGGCTGCCCTTCACCTCCCCCGCTTCCTGCTCGACCCCAAAGCCGCCCACCAGCACGCTCCACAGGCTGCGGTTCATGGCTTTGGCCATCAGGAGCGTGAGCAGCGTACCCGCCGCCCCCACCACGGTACCGGCCACAATCAGGGCCGCATTTCCAATGGCAAACCCTTCAAAGCCCACCGCCAGACCGGTAAAGGCGTTGTACAGCGAAATCACCACCGGCATATCCCCCCCGCCGATGGGGAGGGTCATCAGCACCCCAAAGCCCAAAGCCAGCAGGAAAAAGGCCAGAATGGGTAAACCGGACTGACTGAAAAGCACCCATATGGCCAGCAAAATGGCCCCCACCCCCACCGCGGCATTGACCAGCTTTTGCGCCGGAAACTGAATGGGGCGGCTCGACATCAGGCCCTGTAGCTTGGCGAAGGCAATCAGGCTGCCGGTGAAGGAAACCGAGCCAATGAGGGCCCCCAGAATGGCCAGCAGCTTGAGCCCCAGAGCCTCAGCAAACTCCCCCCGCAAAAGCTCCACCGCCGCAATGGCTCCGGCAGCCCCCCCGCCCATGCCGTTGTAGATGGCGACCATCTGGGGCATGTCGGTCATCTGCACGCGCTTGGCCGCAATCCAGGCCACCACCGTACCGATGACGATGGCCACAATCATCAGGCCCTGGTTGTGCAGGTTGGGCAGGAAGAAGGTGACCAGCGTTGCCGCCACCATGGCGATCCCGGCCCAGATCACCCCACTGCGGGCGGTGTTGGGCGAGGACATGCGCTTCAGGCCCAGGATGAACAAAAGCGCCGTCAGGAAGTAGATTAGCTCGACAAAGTTTTCCATAGCGACAAATAGCATGGGGCGATAACCGGAGAGCCCGCCGGGGGCCATCCGCTATCGGCGTGTGAGCTATTGACCTCCTTTCGGCTTGCGCTCGAACATTTCCAGCATCCGCTCGGTCACGGCGTAGCCACCCGCAGCATTGGCGGCCCCCAGAATCACGCCAAAAAAGCCGATGGCCTGCTCGAGCGGCGTCTCGGCATGGCCCAAGACCACCATCGCCCCCACCACCACAATGCCGTGAATGAAGTTGGAGCCCGACATCAAGGGGGTGTGCAGAATCACCGGCACCCGGCTAATCACTTCGTAACCGGTAAAAGCAGCCAACAAAAAGATATAAAGCGCAGCCCAGGTTGAGTCCATCAGGCACCTCCAACCAGCGCCTTGGTCGGCGCATGGGTAATCTCGCCTTGGTGGGTCAGAAGCGCCCCGGCCAGAATCTCGTCGCTCCAGTCGGGGGCGAGTTGACCATCTTTGATGAGCAGCTTGGAGAGGTTGTAGAGGTTTTTGGCGTACATCTCGCTGGCATGCACCGAGAGCGCACTGGGCAGGTTCAACGGCCCCACCACCTTGACCCCGTTCACCTCCACGGTCTTGCCGGGCTGGGTTAGCTCGCAGTTGCCGCCCGACTCGGCGGCCAGGTCAACCACCACCGCACCGGGGTTCATGCGCTCGACCATGTCTTTGGTGATGAGGATGGGCGCGTTGCGGCCCGGGATCTGGGCGGTGGTGATGACGGCGTCCATGCTGCCCACCTCTTTGGCCAGGGCCTCGTGCTGGATTTTCTTTTCTTCCTCGGTCAGCTCGCGGGCATAGCCGCCCTCGCCCTCGGCGCTGATGGGCAGCTCGATGACCTTGGCCCCCAGCGACAGGGCCTGCTCCGCTGCCGCCTTACGCACGTCGTAGGCCCAGACGTTGGCCCCCAGGCGGCGCACGGTGGCAATGGCCTGCAAGCCGGCCACCCCCACCCCCATGACCATGACCCTGGCCGGGCGGATGGTGCCCGCCGCTGTGGTCAGCATGGGAAAAAAGCGGCTGCTCTCGCGGGCGGCAATCAGGGCGGCCACATAACCCGCTACGGTGGCCTGGGAAGAAAGCACATCCATGCTCTGGGCGCGGGTAATGCGCGGCACCAGCTCCATGGCCAGGGCGGTGAGCTTGCCCGTCGCCATGGCCTGTACCCGTGCGGGGCTGCGATGCGGGTACATGAGGCCCGCCACGATGGTGCCGGGCTGAAGCTGCACCAGATCCAGCCGTTCCAGCGGCTGCACGGTAAAAACCACCTGTGCGCCTTTGAAAAGCTCTTCGCGGGGCAACACCTCGGCCCCTGCGTTTCGGTAGGCCTGATCGGTGTAGTAGGCCTCGGCCCCAGCGCCGGCCTCGAGGCGCACCCCCCAGCCTTCCTTGATCAGACGGCCCACCACCTCCGGCGTGAGTGCCACCCGCCGTTCGCCCGAGGCCGTTTCTTTGGGCACTGCGATTTGAACCATTGGACCTCCTGAAAAACGAGCCGACGTTTGGTATACCTTGCTCCGCAGGGAAGTATACCAGTGACGGCCCAGAGAGCAACGCCCCTTCCTGATTCTTGACCTGGGTTCTTTGCACTCAATACAATCGCTTTCGTTCAGATAAGGAGCGCTTGTGGATTTCCAGGGACAGGTGGTGGTAGTGACCGGCGGTGCCTCAGGCATGGGAGAGGCTTCTGCCAGAGCGTTTGCCAGAGCCGGGGCCCAGGTGGTGATTGTAGACCGCAACGAGGCGCAAGCGCGCCTGGTCGCAACCGAACTGGGGGCAGAGGTACAGGTTGGCGATGTGAGCGACTCGGCCTTTTGCAATACCGTGGTGGAAGAAACGGTACGGCGGTACGGGCGGCTGGATGTGCTGGTCAACGCCGCTGGCATCATCGTGCGGGCCAGCGGCGAGCACACCACCGACGAGCAGTGGAACCGCATCATGGGGGTGAACGTGAGCGGCACCTTTTTCATGTGCCGGGCGGCCATCCGGGCCATGAAGCCCCAGGGTAGCGGGGCCATCGTCAACTTTGGCTCCATCTGGGGCGACCTGGGGGCCGCCGGGGTGGCGGCCTACTGTGCCAGCAAGGGCGCAGTCCACAACCTCACCCGCGCACTGGCCCTCGACCACGCCAAGGACGGCATTCGCATCAACGCGGTCTGTCCCGGTGAGGTCAATACCCCCATGCTCCAGTCCGAACGCAAGGAACCCGTCACGCCCGAACTCCTGCAACGCCTGGCCGATACCGTGCCGATGGGCCGCCTGGCCGACCCGGCGGAAATTGCCCAGGTGGTGCTCTTTCTGGCCTCGAGCAAGGCCAGCTACATGACCGGCTCCCTGGTGCTGGTTGATGCTGGGTTTGCAGCCCGGTGAGCGCATCTGCAAAGCCGGTGGATAGTCCGGGCCTCGAGACGTGAACCTTGTTATCACACGCTGCCCTGGGGAATGCTCGTACTAGCCTCTGTTAACACGACTGAAGGAAGCCATCTATGGAATACCGCAATCTGGGTCGCACGGGCGTGAAGGTTGCGCCGCTGGCGTTGGGAACCGACAACATCCTGAACCCCACCCCCGAGAACGAGTCCAAGCAGATGATCCTGCGGGCGCTGGACGCGGGCATCAACCTGATTGATACCTCCAACAGCTACCGCCAGGGCGAGGCTGAGCGGGTGATTGGCGCAGCCCTCAAGGAAACCGGCAGGCGCCATGAGGTGCTCATTGCCACCAAGGCCCACTACCCCACCGGCCCCGGCCCCAACGACCGGGGAAACTCGAGGCTCCACCTCTTGCGGGCCTGTGAAGACTCGCTGCGGCGGCTGCAAACCGATTACATTGACCTCTACCAGCTTCACCGCCCGGTTTTCGACATGCCCATTGATGAAACGCTCTCGGCCCTGACCGACCTGGTGCGCCAGGGCAAGGTGCGCTACATCGGTAGCTCGACGGCCCCGGCCTGGAAGGTGCTGGAGGGCATTTTGGTCAGCGAGCTGAAAGGCTACGTGCGCTTTGTCTCGGAGCAGCCGCCCTACAATCTGCTGGATCGGCGCATCGAGAACGAGCTGATTCCCATGGCCCAGGCCTACAACCTGGCCATCCTGCCCTGGTCGCCCCTGGCCATGGGGATGCTGGCCGGACGCTACGCCGACGGCGAGCTTCGTCCGGAGGGCTCGCGCGCCAGCCTGCGGGGGGGGATTTACGCCGAGCGGGTCTCGCCCAGGGCCGTGCAGATAGGCAACCGCTTTGTGCAGCTGGCCCGGGAGGCCGGGTACGACCCCGCCCAACTGGCCCTCCTGTGGGTCAAAGATCAACCGGGCATCACCGCCCCCATCATGGGACCCCGGAGCGTGGAGCAGCTCGAGCACCTGCTTCCGGTGCTGGACATGACCCTGCCCGAGGATATTCGGGCAGCCTGCGACAGGCTGGTGCCGCCAGGCAGTGCGGTGGCCAACTTCCACAACTCAGCCCCCTGGATGAAGATGCAGTTGGAGGTGGGTTGAACAAGCATAACGCCCAAATAACACCTACTCCGCTATGCTGCAACCATGGAGCCTGCTATGCGAAGACTTATCGGCGTGGTGATAGGGGTGGCTCTGGGCGGAGCCGCCTGGGCCCAGTGTGACCATCCCTTTTACCCGGTACGCGAGGGCTGGGTCTGGAGCTATCGCTCGAGCCTGGACAACAGCACCTACACAATTCAGACCCTGGAGGTCAAAGCGAACGGCTTCATCCAGCGCCTTACCTTCCCCAGCTTCGGCTTCGACAGCCGCTGGATCTGCGACGCCAGGGGCCTCACCCGACCCGAGTTTGCCCAGTCCGGCCCGAGCAGCATGCAGATGAAGTTCAAAACCCGCAAGGCCAGTGGGGTGCTGCTGCCCCAGAACCTGCGGGTGGGGAGTAGCTGGAGCTACAGCTACGAGGTGAGCGGGGTGGCCCAGCGGGGCAACCAGACCATCGAGCTCGAGCAAAGCATCATCACCACCAGCAAAGTGGTGGGCCAGGAGAGCGTAAGCGTACCCGCCGGGCGCTTTACGGCCCTCAAGGTGGAGAGTACCCAGACCTCCCGTGGCACCATGAAAATGGGGGGCCGCAGCAGCCCCATGAACCTGACCGTGAAAAGCACCTCCTGGTACGCCCCCAATGTGGGGCTGGTGAAGAGCCAGAGCGAGGGCGTGGTCATCGAGCTGGTCAGCCTTAAGCGCTAGGCTTACCCCAGCGCC
Organism: Meiothermus sp.; assembly: GCF_025056915.1. Lineage (GTDB taxonomy): Bacteria > Deinococcota > Deinococci > Deinococcales > Thermaceae > Meiothermus. The sequence continues at coordinate 17,639 of NZ_JANWVH010000055.1, forward strand.
AGCCAGGCCCACACCCCCAGGGCAAACAAGGCAGCCAGGGCCAGGGCCACCCGAAAAACCAGCACCAGGTAACCCGCCCCAAAGAAGAGCACGGCCCCCACCCCCGCCATCCACGCACCTGCCACCGAAAGATGGCGGGCCACCCCCTCCAAAAAGCCGGGAAAGTCTATGCGGATGCGCATGAGGTTTTTGTCCAGGTTGGGGTCAATGGTCTGGTTGGCCAGGGTGAAGGCCAGCCAAGCCAGAAGCACCCCCAGCACCACCAGGAGGCCGCCCAGAAGCTCGAGCCACAGGGTCGAAGCGGTCATCGCTTTCATACAGGATAGGATAGGGGAACCATGCCTTCTGTTGCTGCCCGCATCTTCGCCGTGCTGCTTCTGGCCTACTTTCTTTCCTACTTTTTTCGTGCGGTCAATGCGGTCATCTCGCCCGACCTGCGGCAGGACTTGGGGCTTTCCTCGGCCCAGCTTGGGCTGATGACCAGCCTGTTTTACCTGACCTTCGCGCTGGCCCAGCTGCCGCTGGGTGCGCTGCTGGACCGCTTCGGCCCCCGCTTCGTGCACCCGGCCCTGATGCTTTTGGGGGCCGGAGGCGCACTGCTCTTCGCCAGCGCCCAGGACTTCCTCACCCTCTCGGTGGGGCGGGCCTTGCTGGGCATTGGCTTCGCGGCGGCCTTGATGGGGGCTTTGAAGGCCTTTTCGCTCTGGTTTCCGGCCTCGCGCTACGCCAGTGTGAGCAGCCTGTACGTGGCCCTGGGGGCTTCGGGGGCCATTGCCGCCTCCTCGCCGCTGGCCTGGCTCAAGGAGCAGATTGGCTGGCGCGGGGTATTCGAGGGCGGGGCCGTGGTGATTGTGCTGGTGGCCCTGGTGGTGGCGCTGGGGGTTCGCAACGCCCCCAAAGGCATGGCCCTCCCCAAAAGCACCCAGGCGGGCCATGCGGGGGTGATCTGGGGCCACCCCAACTTCTGGCGCATGGGCTGGCTCAACTTTATGGTGGGGGGCGGTTTCCTGGCCTGGCAGACCCTGTGGGGCGGCGACTTTTTGTTCAAGGTGCGGGGGATGGCGAGCCTCGAGGTCGGCAGTCTCCTCTTTACCTTCTCCCTCGCGGCTGCTTTTGGCTTTTTGCTCTGCGGCCCGCTGGCCGACCGGTTAGGCCTGCCCAGGGTGTTGCTGGCGGCGGGCGCGGCCTTCACGCTGGGGCCGCTGCTGCTGGCTTTGTGGCCGCAGATGCCCCTGGCCCTTCTGTACGGGGTCTACCTGCTGATGGGCTTTACCGGCGCCTTCAACATTCTGAGCCTGGCCCAGGCCCGGCTCTCCTTCCCCACCGAGCTGACCGGGCGGGCCGTTACGGCCATCAACTTTATGGGTTTTATGGGGGTATTTTTGCTCCAGTGGGGGATGGGGATTGTGCTGGGGCTGAGCAACTACAGCACGGCCCTGCTGGTCTGGGCAGCCCTCATCATCCTGGCCATCCTGGGGTACTGGCCCCTGACCCAACGCCACCGACCCGCAAGCCACCTTTAGCCAGTTTTCATGGCCTCTGCAAGTGCGACCGGTATGCTTTGAACATGACCCGCTACTTCTGGCTTGGCATTTTGGCCTTTGTACTCACCGCGTGCCCCAACCAACCGCCCCCTCCGCCGCCACCCAACATCAGTATCAGTCTGAGCCCAGGCAGCGCTTTTTCGCTGGATATTGGCCAGGAAAGGGTTGTCACCGCCAGCGTGAGCGGCACCAGCAACACCGCCGTTAACTGGAGCAGCAGCAATCCCGGCATCGCCTCCGTAAACAACGGGGTGGTGCGGGGAGAGTCCGCCGGAACGGCGACCATCACCGCCCGCAGCGTGGCCGATACCACCAAGAGCGCCTCGGTGCAGGTCACGGTGCTCGAGCCCCCCTCCCCTCCCCCGCCGGGCAATGGGGTCATCAGCGGAACGGTTCGCATCGCCCTGCAAACCTCCATTTCAAACGCCGACCCCACCGCGCCCTTTGTGGAGGGCGAGCTCATCGTGAAGTTCAAGCCCCAGGTCAGCCTGCAATCGCTGAGCCGCCTTTCGGTTTCGGGCGTGGAGCTTCAGCAGGTCAGACCGCTGGGCACCGAGCGCACCTATCTCTACCGGGCCAGCCTGAACCGCGCCGACACCCTCACTTTGTTGCAATCACTGCAAAGCCGGAGCGACGTGGAGTACGCGCACCCCAACTACCTCCTTTTTGCCCAGGCCACCCCCAACGACCCCCGGTACCCCAACCAGCGCTGGCACTACGAGGCCATCAACCTGCCCACCGCCTGGGACATCGAAACCGGCGGCTCCAACCCGGTTACGGTGGCGGTGATTGACGGGGGCATAGCAGCGGGCCACCCCGACCTCGCTGGCAAGCTGCTCCCCGGTTACGACTTCTATTCCAACGCAGCCGACTCCGGCGACGGCGACGGGCGCGACCCCAACCCCGAGGACACCGCCCCCGGCACCGACTTTCACGGCAACCACGTCACCGGCACGGTGGGGGCCGCCACCAACAACAACCTGGGGGTGGCCGGGGTCTCCTGGGGCGCAAAAATCCTGCCCGTCCGGGCCTTGAGCGGCGGCAGCGGCACCCTGGCCGATGTGGCCGATGCGCTGAGATGGGCTGCAGGGCTGAGTGTGCCTGGCGTTCCGGCCAACACGAACCGTGCCAGCGTGATTAATATGTCGCTGGGTGGGCCCGTAGCCTGTAGCAATGCCCCGGCCCTCCAGCAGGCCATCAACGAGGCGAATAACGCCGGTGCCATTATTGTGGTGGCGGCAGGCAACTCCAACGTGGATGCCAGCACCTTCAGCCCTGCCGGGTGCAGCGGGGTGATCACGGTGGGCGCGACCAACGCCGCAGGCAACCGGGCCTCGTATTCCAACTTTGGCACCCGCATTGACCTGATGGCCCCCGGCGGTGAACCTTCCGGACAGCAGGTGGTGAGCACCCTGGGCAGTGGGCAGTACGGGGGCAAGGCGGGCACCTCGATGGCCGCGCCCCATGTGGCGGGCGTGCTGGCCCTGATGAAGAGCAAGAAACCCACCCTGAGCGCCGCCGAGGGGCTCAGCATC